>CP144169.1:3989328-4307194 GCA_039636785.1 Micrococcaceae bacterium Sec5.7
CTCGCGCTCTGTTGTGCTTCCTGAAGCGGCTGGTGATGCCGGCATTGCTGGCCTTTCTGGGGGAAGTATCTCCAGCATTATTCCACCGGGTTCTTCCGAAGTGCCGGTGAAACGACTATAGTTTGAATAAATGAATGGCATTCATTTAGTGGCTCGTATCACACGGACGGCCACAGAGAGGACATCATGCTGAATCTTGACCGCGACGTCGTCGTCGTAGGCGCTGGACCATCCGGGCTGACCGCTGCCCGCGAGCTGAAAAAGGCCGGCCTAAGCGTCGCCGTGCTGGAGGCCCGCGACCGGGTAGGCGGCCGCACCTGGACCGACACCATTGACGGGGCCATGCTGGAAATCGGCGGCCAGTGGGTATCCCCTGACCAGACGGCACTTGTGGGGCTCCTGGACGAGCTCGGGCTGAAGATGTACTCGCGCTACCGAAGCGGCGAATCCGTCTACATCGGCGAGGACGGAAAGCGCACCCGCTACACCGGCGATTCCTTCCCTGTCGGTGAAACCACCGGTGCCGAAATGAACAAGCTCATTGGCCTGCTGGACGGACTGGCTGCGGAAATCGGCCCGGCCGAACCGTGGGCGCACGCCAAGTCCCGCGAGCTGGACACCATTTCGTTCCACCACTGGCTCCGCCGCCACTCCAGCGACGAGGAAGCCTGCAACAACATCGGCCTGTTCATCGCAGGCGGCATGCTCACCAAGCCCGCACACTCATTCTCAGCCCTGCAGGCCGTGCTGATGGCGGCGTCCGCCGGGTCATTCAGCCACCTCACGGATGAGGACTTCATCCTGGACAAGCGGGTTATCGGCGGGATGCAGCAGGTGTCCCTGCTGCAGGCAGCGGAACTGGGCGACGACGTCGTACTTAACAGTCCGGTGCGCACCATCAACTGGGAGGAAGCCGCCAGCGGCGGCCACCGCGTTACCGCTGTTTCGGAGCGTGCCACCGTGAACGCCCGCTTTGTGATCATGGCTGTGCCGCCGAACCTGTACTCGCGCGTCTCCTTTGATCCGCCGCTGCCGCGCCGCCAGCACCAGATGCACCAGCACCAGTCGCTGGGCCTGGTGATCAAGGTCCATGCCGTGTACAGCACGCCCTTCTGGCGGGAAGACGGGCTGTCCGGCACGGGTTTCGGTGCCGGTTCGCTGGTCCAGGAGGTCTACGACAACACCAACCACGGTGATTCACGGGGAACGCTGGTGGGCTTCATTTCCGATGAAAAGGCCGACGCCGTCTTCGAGCTGGGTGCCGAAGACCGGCGCCGCGCCGTCCTCGAATCGATTGCCGGATTCCTGGGGGACAAGGCGCTGCAGCCTGAGGTCTACTACGAATCCGACTGGGGCTCCGAAGAGTGGACCCGCGGCGCCTACGCCTCCAGCTACGATCTGGGCGGCCTGCACCGCTACGGCAAGGACCAGCACGCGCCGGTGGGTCCGATCTACTGGTCCTCGTCCGACCTTGCCGCAGAAGGCTACCAGCACGTTGACGGGGCAGTCCGGATGGGCCAGTTCACCGCCGCGCGCATCGCGGCAGCCGCGGGGATTTCCGCGGACGGCGATTCAACCGTGTGCGATTCAACTGGGGCGCGCACCCCCGCGACAGCCGCCGTCGGCTGACGGCACCGGCCCCAACCCATTCAGCGTCGAATGATCCCCCGGAGAACCAGCCCATGAGAACCGAACCAGCAACCAGCCAGGCAGCGGGCACCGCCCAAAGCGAAAGAGGCCTGAGCGAAAACGGCCTGAGCGGGGCCTAAAGGCCGGGGCGGTGGGGCTGACCGGCGCCGTCGTGATTGGTGTTTCCTGCATTGCGCCGGCCTACACGCTGACGGCGGCGCTGGGGCCCACCGTCTCCGAAGTGGGGGTGCAGCTGCCGGCGATCTTCCTGGTGGGCTTTATCCCCATGATCCTGGTGGCGTTCGGCTACCGCGAACTGAACAACGCGATGCCCGACGCCGGTACCTCCTTCACGTGGGCATCGCGCGCCTTCGGGCCGTGGATCGGCTGGATGGGTGGCTGGGGGCTGATTGCGGCCACCATCATTGTGCTCTCCAACCTGGCGGCCGTTGCCGTGGACTTCTTCTACCTCATGCTCGCCCAGCTGTTCGGGAACCCGGAACTGGGCGAGCTGAGCAAGAACCTGCCGCTGAACATCGCCACCACGCTGGTATTTATCGCCCTGGCCTGTTGGGTTTCGGGGTCTGATCTGCAGGGGAACAGTGGTTGGCGCTAAGGATTCTGTCCCGGTGGCACGGTTCGGGGGTTGCTGGTTGGGAGGTGGCGGTAGATCGACGCGCGGGATACGCCGAGTGCTTTGGCGATCTGGGTGGGACTTTCCCCGTTGGCGTGTCTGGCCCGGGCGGCAGCGAGGGTATCGGCATCCATGACTGTTGGGCGGCCGCCGGTGCGGCCTTGTGCCCGGGCGGCAGCGAGACCGGCCATGGTCCGTTCATGGATCATGTCGCGCTCGAGCTCGGCGAACGCGGCCATCATGACGAAGAAGAATTTCCCTTCTCCGGTCGGGTTGTAGGTCCCGGTCAGGGTTCCGGTAAGAATCCGCAGGCCGACTCCTTGGTCGTGGAGGCCGTCGGCGATGGTGAGCACTTCTTTCACCGACCGGCCGGGGCGGTCCAATTTCCACACGCACAGGGTGTCTGTCGGGCGGAGATGATCGAGAGCTTCGGCGAGCCCTGGGCGGGCGGTGGCACGGCTGGAGATTTTGTCTTCGAAGATCCGGCCGCAGCCGGCCGTTTCAAGGGCATCCCGTTGGAGTTGGGCGTCTTGTCCGTTGGTGGAGACGCGGGTGTAGCCGATGAGATTGAAATGCCCAGTTGCCATTCCTCTAAGGAGGATGCGACGCGGCTAGTCCTTGAGTGCTCGGGACCGTCTATAAAACGTTGCTCGGGACATTCCGAGATCGCGGGCAACCTGCGCAGCGGGTTCACCGCCTTCGACCAGGCGGACAGCGCTTCGAATCTGACTGTCGGGTGACCCGGCGGGGTCGGCCGCCAAGGTCCTTTCCGGCTTCTCTGCGTTTGCTGATGGAGTCGGTGACGCGTTCGCGTTTGATCTCGTGTTCCATTTGCGCGAGAGCGGCCATGATCGTGAACAGCATCGACCCCATGGGTGTTGCGGTGTCGACGTCGCCACCGCCGAGGTTCAAGACGCGCAGGCCCGCGCCTCGACCGCGGAGTTCGTCAGCGAAGCCGAGCATGTTCTGGGTGGATCGCCCGAGCCGATCCAGCGTCGTGATGACGAGGGTGTCTCCGTCGATCAGCGCGGCGAGTGCTCGATCGAACTGGGGTCGTGAGGCTCGCGCCCCGGATACACCGTGATCAACGTAGAGGTCATCGCGTCGGACGCCGGGGCCAGAAGGTCCACCTGCTGCCGGTCGGTGGACTGCTGCCGCGTCGAAACGCGTGCATAACCGATCAGCTTCGTCATGGGCTGCCCCGATGTGTCTCATAACCAACAGTGGGGTACACCGATTCAACCAGAAGGTTGCGAGACATAGTTACGAGAATCGCTGGTCACGGACGAACTCTTACGATTCCACGAAAATTGAGGCACAGCCGTCGTCGCGGTCGTTCAGTCGGTGAGACGTCTCATATCCCTAGGGATAAGAGACGCCAGGAGTGGAGCGTTTAGGGCACCTTCACCGGGCAGTTTTGCGGGCGGGTCATATGGGAATCAGAGAGTGCATGCGTAACGGCTTTCTCGAAGGA
Organism: Micrococcaceae bacterium Sec5.7; assembly: GCA_039636785.1. Lineage (NCBI taxonomy): Bacteria > Bacillati > Actinomycetota > Actinomycetes > Micrococcales > Micrococcaceae > Micrococcaceae bacterium Sec5.7. Next base: position 3,993,066 of record CP144169.1, read on the forward strand.
AGTCATGAAAGTAACGAGCCGGCTGGTGAGGGACCGGCTTACGGGCAATAGGTTTGAACGCATCAGTTGGAAGGCACTGGGATAGCTGGGTATCCCGTTTCTATAGGCGACAAGCCGGGGCATGGGTATATCTCACCAGGAGCCAGTGCCGGCGGAACTCCCGCGCATTCCACTGCCGGTTGTCCACTGAACCCGGAGTTCCCGGTCCCAGAGCTGATAACGAATTCACCTACGACGGTCTTGCCGGTCACGTCATAAACGGGGATGGCGAAGTCCTTACCGAGCCGGGCTTCCTGCCATGCGAGGGCTTCTGCAGGACTCTTGAAGGTCTTGATCGCAGCGGTACCGTCGGCGTCTTCAAGTTCTGTCCGATGGACGTAGCCTCTTGTCCCGTTGGTTGCTATGACGGCGACCATGTCAGGACTTCCGTTCTCGTTTTGCGCCCCGTAGGTGTCGCCGTCGGCGTTAGTTGCCCACTGGGTGGTTTCGGTGTTGACGTACTGGGCGGTGATTTTCCACCTGGCATCTGGGCTGGTTGTGATCGTGATACTTTCCTCCCCGGGCATGAGTGGAATCGTGTAGCCGGTCCAGTCCTGCGGGGTACCTACGTCCTTCGGGCTGCAGATGCTGTTGGCGCCGTTCCCGAACTCAAAGCGTCCAGGTGTTAGGCAGTTGAGCTGGATTTCGATGCCCGTGGTTTTTTCGGGCGGCGGCCCGAGTTGCACGGTTGCCGTTCCTGTGTGAGATTCCGTCACCGGCGATGCCAACGGCGTCACCTGCGTGGATCCCGGGGTGACGAAAAGGCCGTCGGCGGCGGCGCCGACACCGCCTAGGACGCCGATGCCAGCAAGCACCGCAGTACCGGCCCACAGCCTGGTGCGCTTTCTGGCGCGGGTAGGCGAAGCTTTCTCAACTCGTGTAATGAGTTCGGCGCGTAGGGCGTCACTGAACAGGTTGTCGACGCGGAGCTGGTTCACGGCCGTTCTCCTTCCAAAACTGGGGTTGGAGCGGTGGGTGGGGATATGGACGCATTGCCCGCTAGAGCGGTTCTTAGTCGTTGTCGGGCTCGGTGCATGCGTGATTTCGCTGCGGCCGGTGTCAGGTTCAGGACGGCGGCAGCCGCGGCGGTGGTGTGCTCTTCGAAAACGACCAAGCTCACGAGCTGCAGGTCCTCGACGCTCAATGTTCCGAGGGCTTGTGCAAGATCGTGGTCGAGCTGGTTCTGGTATCTGCGGTACGGATCTGTGGTGGGGTCGCCGGCTTCGTGGTTGCGGGGCAGAGAGTTCAAGAGCCGTTGGTAGCGGAGGGCAGCGCGGGCGCGGTTTCGGGCCATGTTCGTGGTCGTGACCAGTAGCCAGGGAAGGATGGATCCTTCGACCACCCGGACGTGCTTTCGACGCCGCCAGAGTTCAAGAAAAGAGGCCGCCATGATGTCTTCGGCATCGTGGTGGTTTCCGCACAGCCGGTAGGCGTGGCGGAAGACTCTGTCTCGGTGGCGGTCGTAGAGGGCGCCAAAGGCGTCGCCCTGGCCCAGAAGGCTCTGGCCCCACAGGCCTTCTTCCCCGGTTTCTTTGCTCCCCATGCCCTTTAGTGTCCGGCAAAGCCCAAAAGGTTTCCCAAAACTAGAAAATCTTCCGGTTCATGTCCAGAGTGCCCGGGAAAGGATCGTTTACTGGGTACCTAGCTCGTCGGAGTGCGCCGGGCTATCCAGACGCCACAGCTCGTTTCGCGATGTGCGATTATCCGAGGCTCTCGAACACCAGCGTCGCCTGAATGCGGTCACCGCCGCCGATCATTCCCTTGCTCCCGCTGCTGGCGGTGGTTATGGTGTGGAGTCTATAGCCCTTCGCGGCCTGATCGTTGATGGCCTTCTCCAAGGAGGTCAGGTTGCCCGAACCGGTTCCCCACAGTTTCTCTTTGAGGATCACCTGCAGGACGACATACTGCATGACACGACTTCCTTCCGTTGCTGGCCAATTAGGAGCAATGCTACTGGGATGCGGCGGGGCGCTCCTCGGGGCGTGAGCGACGGCGCCTCGAGGGTATCGACGGTGCGCGATGTCAGCGTCACGCCAGCGACTCTGAACAAGCGGCGCGACCAGGGCGCCTTCAATCGGTCGTTTTTGACCGTAGCGAATACGGCACCTTCACTGAGTGGACACTCTGGCCGATCCCTCGCTGGGTGCTGAGCATCCAGTTAGACTGAATTGACGCTTACGAAATGGGGAAATTGTGAGTACGTCAACAGTCCGGACACAAACGGCCGCCGGCCGAGTCAACAGGCTTGCTATCGCCGCCGTCATGCTCGCAGCCATCGCCGCTTCTGGGATTTGGTTCTTTGGCGTCGGGGTTCTTGCGGTCTTTGCGGTGGGAGCAGGACACGTCTCGCTGAATCAGATCAAGCTGAGAAACGAGAAGGGCCAAACCCTCGCCAGAACTGCCCTCGTTGTCGGATATGGGCTTGCAATCTGGGCTCTGTTCAACACGCTGTCATATATCCCAGCTGCACTCCAGCAGACGGCCGTCTAGGACTCGGATCCCCCCGGCACGGTAGAGGATCGGCTAACGGGCACTGTGAGGGCCCGATGAGCCACCGGCTTACGGGCCGAGGGAAGGGCCAGCCACAACGCCAAGCGATTCCGCCTTGGCGTAGGCGCGTCGGTATTGACGGTGGTGCAAGGATGTTGAGATGTCCTTCTTTGATGATCTTCCGGCCCGGCCCGAGAGGCCACGCCAGCCGAAGCACGTGCCACCCGTCTGGGCAGGGCCACCATCCGATGAACTCCCAGCTGTTGTCTCATTGGGGCAGTTCTTTCACCGGTCCGTACAGATGGTCATGGCCGCAAAAAGTGTCGAAGTTTTCTCCACCGGTTGCTTGATTGAGGTCGTATGGTCTGTCCGGCGGGCGGATGAGTCAGACAGCGACTGGAGCAGAGTCACTGACCAGTGCTTTAACCGTGGCCCTTACAGGCTGGATTCGGGCAACGGCCACGGTGGCACTCTTCGATTCGGTGTCGCCTTTCCCGACGGGCGGAAGGCGACGACTGCTCAGTTGCACCCAGGGATGTTTGAAGGAGCGGAACCAGTGACGGGGCCGGTATTGATGATGGCGGGCGGTGGAGGTGGGTCCGGCAATGACGACGAGCTGTTCTCATCAAGCAAGTTCTGGCTTTGGCCGTTGCCCCTCGACGGGGACACGCGAGTCGTGGCGCAATGGGATGACCTTGGCATGAAGGAGGAATCCGTTTTCGTCACCGGCGAACAACTGGGAACGGCGGCCGCAAACGTGCAGAAATACTGGGTTTCCCCGCGTTCTGGGTAAGTACCTCCCTCGGTAGGGACCTATCTGGATCAAGCGGCCTTTAGCGGTGTCCGGTCAAGGATCCCTATCCGGACGGATCGTCTGCGGTGAAGAACAGGATCCGGCAGGAACGTCACGATCGCCTCGGAACACAGCGCCACGAGATCCTTGGGTGGCCCGAAGCCCGCGCTGATTCGACGTCGGGCACTCAGCTCCTGGTCTCGTACCTGGTAAGGACCACACCGTCGGGAAACGTCCGGGTCTCCACCAGGCTCAGGTTCACCCAGTTGTCCAGGGCTGTGAAGAACGGCGTGCCGCCGCCCACCAGGACCGGATGGGTGACGATCGCGTACTCGTCGATCAGCCCGGCCCGCATGGCCGCCGCGGCGAGTGTGGCACCGCCGATGTCCATGGGGCCGCCGCCGTCGGCCTTGAGCCGGGCGATCTCGGTGACCGCGTCGCCGGTGACCAGGCGGGTATTCCAGTCGACCGTGCTGGTTGTCGAGGAGAACACCACCTTCGGCATGTCCCGCCAGCGGCGGGCGAACTCGATCTGCGCCGGTGTGGCGCCAGGCTGCTGGTCGGCGGTCGGCCAGTGCGAGCTCATCGTCTCCCACAGTTTGCGCCCGTACAGCGCCAGGCCCGTCGCCCCCACCCGGTCGGACCACCATTGGAACAGCTCGTCGCTCGGTACGCTCCAGCCGAGGTCGTCGCCGGGCGCGGCGATGTAGCCGTCCAGGCTCAGGTTCATGCCGAAGGTCAGTTTGCGCATGGCGCCAGTCTCCCGTGAGTCGGTATTCGTTGTACAGACCAGCACGGCGCGGAAAAGTCATCGGTCAGGCCACACCGAGGGCCAGTTGACCACCACGCCAAGCAGATGCTCCGTACGGAAAGGATCCCTTACCGGACACCCGTTTCGATTACGCGGTCTGCGGGGTCAGGTGGCCGTGGCTCATCGATATGATGGCCAAACCACGGAAGCCTGAGGGGGCAGCGCCATCGAAAGCCGCACTTTTTCACTTATCGGACTTTTCCTCACCACTGGATGCTTTCTGATCAGCTGCTCGAGCCCCGCGTATTCAGCGGCGCTTGGAGCACTGGAGCGCGACGCAACGACCAGCGATGAGCTGCCAGCAGAAGTCACTCCTCCGAAAGACCTGGACAAGATAATTCTGGCCGCCGAATCCGACGGGAAAAAGTACTACCTCGGGCAGGATGCCAAGGGACTAAGCATTTGCCTGATAACAGTCCGGACTGATGGAGCGTGGTGGGATTCCGCCTGTAGTGATGCCACTGGCGGTGAACTTGTGCGAAGCGCCGGCCCAGACCAAATCACGTCCATCCTCGTAGCCGACGACTACGACACCAAGGACCTGGAATCCACCGGTTGGAAGAAGATCCACGACAATATTCTCGTTCCTGAAAACTAGCCCCTAGCCGAACCAAGCCGACACGAATGACCAATGCCCGGCCAGGGATCCCTGAACGGGCAGTATCGTTTAGGTTCTCGTGACGTTGTTCGAAAGTTTTGCAGCGTAATCGGTGAGGGCCCGCTTATAGCCGTCGAGCGTGGGGATGAGAGCTCGGAGCGCTGTTCTCAACGCATCCCCGTGTCGGCCTTCGTCGTGTAATGCCAGGGCGAGGAAGGCTTGCCGTGCGCCTTCATCGACGCCGGCGTTCGGCATAGATTCGAGAATTGACACGGCTTCGGCGGAGTCGGCGACGTTGCGCAACGTGCTTGCAAGTTGGATGGACGCGCGTAGAGCGCTTGTGCCCTCCAGTCCTGCTTCTATGGCTCGCCTGTATAGCGGGATAGCCTCATCCTCGAGTCCCAGAGCATCGTGTACCCCACCGAGCTCGAACAAAGCCTCTGCGTCGCCCTCTGGACGTTCCGAGAGGAGATTGCGCATCCCGGCAATAGAGCCATGCGGATCGTTGTCGTCGAACTCCTGCTCATAGAAGCGGTCGATCTTCTGTTGCCACGTCGTGTCTGTCATTTTGTCAGCTTGTCATGTCAGGGAGCTGGATCGCGGCCAAGCTGCCCTGGAACGTAAGCCGATCCCTCATCGGACAGTAGAGTCCTCAGCGGCCATCAGGCAGCTTTGATCTAAGTTCTTCTGCATGGGAAGCGACGGCCTGACGCTGGTCTCGCGTGAATCTTCTAACCTGCAGGTCGAGGACTGCCCTGCTGCCCAACTCTCCCAGACCCAACAGCTGACCCACCCGACGGATTGCTTCGTCTACGTCCTCTGAATCCTCAATCATATGGAAGACCTCGTCACGCCGATCTATCGCCTGTACAAGGGCATCGACGACCATCAATTGGTCCCTTATCCGCCGCTCATCCTCATCCATGCGGCGATTCTTGCACGACGGAAGTCATTTGGGCATTGCGTCCGGTTGAGGATCCCCTAACGGGCGCCTTTGTGGTGGGTCTACGTCCGACGGTCAAGGTCGTTCTCGTTTGGTCCGCGGCGGCGAATTTGTCCAGAACTTTGACGAGCCTATCCAGGGTGTCGTCGCCGGCGCCGTGAGGAAATGACCAGATTCACGGCATCAGCCTTGAACTCATCGGAATAGGTTGGTCGTGCAGACATGGGCACAATCCTTTCAAACTGTGTCTCACATCAGTGGTACACCTCAACCCCTGCGATTGCAGGCGATTCACCAGGAGCTCGATATTGAACCGGACCCGAAGGACCATCTCGTCGCACACGGCCTGCGCCTCAGTCAGCACGCTCGGGTCACGCACATCCGACCCGAGCCGCCTCAGCTCCGCCCACACGCGTTCCCGATCGCCCTGCCGGTATCGGTCCGCCCAGCCCCCAACGCTCATAAGCAACGATTATCCACACCCGCGCCCGCATCTCGATGATCGAACCAGTTCCCGAACCTGCTCGCATGCACGGCAATGCACGCTGAGGGATCCCCTACCGGACGCATTTCAAGTCCGGTGAGCCACCGGCTAACGGACGGGCGGTCACATCGCATACGACTGCGGTCTTCCGTTCAATCGCCCCGGCGAATTAACAGACGGCGGCGGCGGCTGGCTCCGATAGATTCGGTGCATGCAGCTGAGTCCCGCCACCGTCCTGAGGGTTCAAACGACTTGGGCGCAGATCCTCGGTCTACCCCAAGAATCCTTGGCAGGGAACCGCACGAGGATCTACCGAGAGAAAAGGGATAGTTCCGTGCTCATGTTTGTTTCGTTGTTCGAGGTAGGCGTTGTGTTTGGACCAAAGTGGGCCATTGAAGGAGCCCGCGACCTTGCCGACCAAGAACTCGCAAGTCATGCAAAACTTCTGGAAATCAGCGCTCCGCATGGCGGACAGCCACTGGGCGAGGCAGGACTCTATTTCTGTGACACCGTGCCATCCGTCCCAGACCTCGTTCCGACCGTGAGCAGCGATCCAGAACATGCTTTTTCGTTGGAGCGCGCCTGCTCTCAGGACGACGCGGCAGAAGTCGGCCTGAGCGAGATGAAGAATACGTTCGTTCTATTGGACGACGACGGGCCGACGCCACTTCCGTTGGCAGGATGCGGATACGATATTTGGGAAGACAGCCTGGCGCATATGGGTGTCCTCACCGCACCTGGTAAGCGGCAGCAGGGACATGCTGCCACTGCCGTTTCGATTGCCGCGGGCCAAGCCATGGCATTGGGCCTCGTCCCGCAGTGGCGTGCCAGGACGGACAATACCGCTTCCATCCGCACGGCCCTCCGCGCGGGATTCAAGCATGCTGGAACCCAAACGACTGTGCTCCTGAACGCCTAGTCTCCAGATGACCGGTCAAGGATCGGCTTAAGGGCGCTGCTTAACTGGGCCGGGGCGGTGGTTGCGGCATCCGGGCCTGCCGTGTCCGACGTTTGGGCTCGGAAGGCATTGCACGTTAGCGTCCCTGACATGAATGTCACATATCCCCGGAAACTCATGCCCGGCGATTTGGTCCGAATTATCGCGCCGGCCCGGAGCCGGGCAATGGTCGCCGAACATGACCACAGCGCCCTGATCGAGCAACGATTCGCTCAGATGGGACTGCGCATCTCGTACGGGTTCCACGTGGACGAACGTGACAGCCTTGACTCCTCCTCCATCGAGTCCAGGGTCTCTGACATTCACGCTGCTTTCGCGGACCCACAGGTGGCGGGCATCCTCACCGTCATTGGTGGGTTTAACAGCAACGAACTGCTTCCCTTCCTGGACTGGGACCTGATAGCGGCCAATCCAAAGATCCTGTGCGGATACTCGGATATCACGGCCCTGCAGAACGCCATCCTCGCCCACACCGGACTGGTGACATACTCCGGACCACACTGGTCCAGCTTTGGAATGAGGGATCATTTCGATCAAACTCGACAGTGGTTCACGCAAGCTCTACTGGGCGACCAGCCCATGGACTTGAAACCTTCCGAGTTGTGGACCGACGACGACTGGTTCCTTGACCAGGACAACCGGAACCCTCTCCCCGGCGACGGCTGGTGGGCGCTTCAGCCGGGCACGGCGTCCGGCAGCGTCGTCGGAGGAAATCTATGCACGCTTAATCTGCTCCAAGGGACGCCTCACATGCCGGCCCTCGAGGGTGCGCTGCTCTTCCTTGAGGATGACTACGAGAGTCATCCGGCAACGTTCGCCCGGGACCTGACCTCCCTTTTGCAGGTGCCGGATGCCAGAGGTATCACGGGACTGGTCATTGGCCGCTTCCAGCGGGCAAGCCAGATGACTCGGGACCTTCTGAAGCAAATAGTAAGGACCCAGCCGGTCCTCAGCGGGCTTCCCGTCCTGGTCAATGCAGACTTCGGCCACACACAGCCGCAGATCACGCTGCCCATTGGCGGCCGGGCCGAGCTGACAGTCGGGCCAATCAACAGACTCCGCATTGCGGCGGACTAGCCCACAGCAGGGGCAGGCGAGAGATCGTCCGCTAAGGGATCGGCTTTCGGAACAGGGGAAGGCGCTCGGTCTGCAGGGAATGTACATCGTGGGAACCTCCCGTCTAGGTTCCTGTTTGTAGGATCAAACGATGGTGACAGGTGCAGTGCACGTTCAGGTTGAGGCGTGGTGTCTTCGCGCGCTCGGGCACGGCACCCTCACGGCGTTTCGATCCGACGCCGGCGGCCAAATGTCCAACCTGTTCCGCTTCGATTCCGACGAGCGGAGAACCGTTGCAGTTAAAGTCCGGCCAGATTCGAAGGACAGAATCAGCCGATGCCTTCAACTTCAGGCGATCGCAGCCGATGCCGGATTCCCGTGCGCCCGGCCCGTGACAGACGCGGACAGGCTCGGCCCCAGGATGGTGGTCAGTGCTGAGTCCTGGCGCCCCGGCGGGAGGATGCACACCGATGGAGACTTGGCCTTCGCTGGTCGATCGGCTTCACTCCTGGCGGACCTGGCAGGAATCCTCGAAGCGCAGGCTCCGACCGGCCTTGGCACGCCTCCACCGTGGATGCATTGGAATCCCCCGACCGGTAGCTTGTGGCCTCCAAATCCAGTTGTCGACGCCATGGACCAGGACCGCGTACCCGGCCACGTGCACGCAATTGCCCGCACCGTTTCCGATCGGCTCGCCCGAGCGACGCTTCCACTGGTTGCCGGCCATGGAGACTGGGAGAGCCAGAACCTTCGCTGGGAAGATGCCAGCCCCCGGGCGGTCCACGATTGGGACAGCCTCGTGGCCCTTCCGGCAGCGGCTATTGTCGGTGCAGCCTCGGGAGCATTCGCCAGCACCACCGTCCCGACACTTGCGTCCTTGGAAGCTTCGGAAGAATTCATTGATTGCTATGAACGGGCAAGAGGGCAAGTGTTCACCACTGAAGAGCGCGAAGTTGCCTGGGCTGCGAGTCTCTGGCCGGCGCTACACAATGCCAGGGGCGAGAGCCTCTTCCAATCCCCGCCTATCGCTTTGCACGCGCTCACCCGGCAAGCATCCGAGAGGCTGCGACGCGCTGGCGTCCGGTAAAGGATCGGCTTACGGACGCACTGCGGACGAACCTTCAGAGCCGACTTGACGGTTTTGTGTCGGGGCCGTTGCCCTGATGGGATTGCCTAATCGACTGGAGCCTTAATGCATTGCAGGGCTGGCGCAGTCAACGCGTCACAATCACTCGCGAGAGTTGCCGGCCTACTGTCACCCGCGATGTTCTGACAGGACGCCGTAGGGCCCCGGCTAGCGGCTACTTTCGTCGAGTGCAGGAATGCCGAGCTGGGCGCAGACCTCAGAAGGGCCGGGGATGACCGCCACGGTGCCGTCCACAACGCATGCCGTCAGGAACGGTATGTAATTTCCGAACGACCTAAGGGCGGGATCCGGGAAAAGGGGCTTGCCGTTCTGGTCCACAACTGCCTCTGCAGTGGGCATATCACCTGGAGTTGGGGAGATGAAACCCTCGGGGATGAGGTCGTCGTTAATGCCAGCTAGGTTCATGTTTCCCATGTCCCATACGAGACTGCACTGGTTTATCGGGTCGTTGACCTGTTTCATTCCGGCGTTTTTATCGTCCGGGTTGGGGTTGTTCTTCTCATCGAATCCGGTGATGAAAATCCCGGTGGTGATGTAAGGCGGCTTTGTCTCCCCCGGCGACCCTTCCACCGGGGGCCTGGTGGTGAGGTCGGCGTGGTAGTAGCAGCGGATGTCCCGCTTGTCTTCCACAGGGGCGAGTGCCACGTAGACGCCGGCGGCCGTGGTGCCGGCCAGTGCCAGCCCGGCGAAGGTCAGCATTGCCGGTTTGCGCCACCGCGGGATTAGCTTGGGTGACCGGCGGGCTTCCTGGACGAGGAGGTTCTGGACGCGGCTTTTCGTGTCTTTCGGGTAGGTCACTTCAGACAGGTTCATGACAGCCTCGCTTCAACGATCGTCGTGTCGAGTTGTTCGACGGGCTCTAGCGCCCGGTTCATGGGGGCCAGCTTGGCCCGTGAACGGTGCAGTCGCGATTTGACTGTCCCGGTCCGTACGCCGAGGGCCTCGGCGGCTTCTTCCTGGCCGATCCCGTTCATCAGGCACAGGACAACGACGTCCCGTTCCCCGTCGTTCAGCCCAGCCGTCGTGTGGAGCAGTTCGCGGACGGCACGCTCTGCGTCGAGCCTCGAGGCAACGGATTCCGCATGGTCGGGTTCGTGTTCGCCGTGCCGGGGATCGGAGTGCGGCAGCCGGCTAAGGAAATCGGCGTGCCGCCGGGCTCCCCTGGCGCGGTTGCGGTTCGCGTTCGTTGCTACCCCGAGCAGCCACGGCAGGACAGTGTCCCTCTCCGGTCTGAGCCTGTTCCGCTGCCGCCACGCCTCCAAAAAGGTAATCGAGACGAGTTCCTCCGCGTCGTGCCAGGAACCACACCGGGACAGGCAGTACCGGAATACGGCGTCGGCGTGCCTGTCGAACAGGACCCCGAAGGCATCAGCGTCGCCTGCGATGCACTTACGCCACAGGTCTTCGTCGGTTTCCCCCATTAGCCTCATACCTTGTAGTGTCCGCAGGACCCCAAAAGGTTCCCGATCCGCCAAACAGTTTTCGTCGTCCCAGGGCAATCAGCGAAAATTCTTTCCCGTTTGCTGCCCACCAACACAAAACCCCGAGTGGGTTGACTCCCTTCCGCAGCTGAAGGCGTGAAAGTTTTGGCATAGATTTCAAAGACTCAGCGGACGCTGACCTTAACGGTACCCATGTAGCGGGGGTGCGGTCGTCAAGTTCTTGAGACAGTTCGTGGTTGATTCGAGTTACGCGGCCAGGGGTTCCTGGGCACGGGTCTGATGGGTGGCGAGGGCTTCTGCCGGAGGGATGCCGCCGGCCCGCCGGTTTGGCCGGCGGCGGTTGTACCAGCCCTCGATATATTCCATGACAGCGGTTCTAGCGGCGAGCCGGTTGCCGAAGGTGTGATGGTGGTACATCTCGGTCTTTAGGTGTGAGAAGAAATTTTCGGCGACTGAGTTGTCCCAGCACACCCCGACGGCTCCCATGGACTGGGTGACGCGGTTCCCGGCGCACCATTTCTGGAATTCGCCAGAGGTGTATTGGGAGCCCCGATCAGAGTGAAACACCGTTGTTTCTGCTTCGAGATACCCGTGGTCACGGGCCATTGCCAGCGCGTCGGTACAGAGCCTGGCGCGCATGTGATCGGCCATCGCCCAGCCGATGATCATGCCCGTGCACAGGTCGATCACGGTTGCCAGATACAGCCATCCCTCGCCGGTGCGCAGATACGTGATGTCCCCGCAGAGACGGGCACCGGGCACCGTGGAGGTGAAGTCCCGCTTCCCGTCCTGATCGAGCATGTGGTTGCGGATGTGCGCGGTCTTGGCCTGCGGGTCCTGCACGGTGGTCTGCTTCCACGCCCTGGTGCGTACGGCCCGCAGGCCCTGCTCGCGCATGACCGCCCCGACCGTGGGGGCGGAGACCTGCACGCCCTTGGCATTGAGCATCAGGGTCAGCTGGTCACGGCCAGCGCGGCCCTTTTCCTTCTCGAACAGGTCAGTAACCTCGGCAACCAGCCGCTGGTGCCGGACGGCCCGCGGGGAAGGACCCGCGGGGTTGCGCCACCGGTAGAAAGAGGCCCGGGATACCTTCAGGACCCGACACAACCAGGCGATCGGATGATTCGCCTTCTCTGCTTCGATGAACTCGTAGAAATCCTCTACCGTTGCTTCGCTGCAAAGAAGGCGCTGACTTTTCCCAGGAAATCGACGTCCTGCTTCAGCCTGGCAATCTCAGCCAGCGCCTTCTGATGCTGCTCCCAAGACACCGGCGCCTTCTCCTGGCCAGCGGTTACCCGATCCGGATGATTCTCCCGGTACTTGCGCACCCAGTTCCCCAGCGTGCCTTCAAGGACGCCTATCTCCAGACACACCTGTGAGATCTGACGGCCAGAGGAAATCACCAGCTCAACAGCCTCATCCTTGAACTGCTGCGTGTACTTCTTACGATCGGTCATGCGGGAAAGAGCTCCTATCAAGCTGTCTCACAAAACCATACGGCCGCAGGGCATGCCCGGTAGGGTCAGGCAGGGACCACGCCTGAAGGGGACAGCGCCATGAAACGACTTGCCCGCATAACCGCCATCACCACGACAATCACCGCTGCGCTCTCACTCACTGCGTGCACATCAACGCCCCCACGAATCAGCGCACTCGACCGTGAAGCGACCACCGCTGACGTCCTCCCCATGCGTGTCCCGGTCATGATGCGTGGAGAGCACACTACCCGTCTTCTCGCTGCCAGAGACGGCATCCGGTACTTCGTCGCGCAGGCCACGAAGGCCCAGTACTCCTGAAGCTGTCCCCAGGGGCAATCTCGGAGCGGTGAATGGCAGGTTCAAGTGGTGGTCTCAACGCGCTGGGATTCCGGCGCGAAGAACCTTGACCCCGCCGTGCCATCAGCAAGCAGAGCTTCCAGACTTGATATTCCGGCGGAGCCAAGTCGCTCGAAAATCGAACCGCAGAACTGCTTTTCAAACAGCGCCCGTGCCGCGCCAATAATCCGCTTCACGCGTCCGGGCGGCTCGATCTTCGCCTGCCGGCAACGACCCAACAAAGCCTCCGCCAACGCGCCATCGCGCACCTCGGATGGGCATACCTCCCCAGCCAGCCAAGCCGTCAACAGCCCAGAAAAGTACCGGCGGCTGGTCCTCGACGCGTTGACCGTTGCTGCCGGCTGACCGGTGTCCTAAGCCGGCCGCCCGCAAGCGGATCGGCTTACGGGCGTTGCTGTTGCAGATGTTCCGCCTTCTCTAGTGTAGCGTGTCGTTGATTCCTTTGGGTCTGATTGTTTGTCAGACTTGGACCATGGTTTATGTGGCGAAAGCGCTGGTGTTGCGTGAGGGTGATCGGGAGCTGCTGGAGGCGTTGACGCGGGGGAAGTCTTCCTCGGCGACGGTGGCTCTTCGGGCCCGGACCGTTTTGCTGGCCGCCGATGGGTTGGCGAATATCCAGATTGAGAAGTCGACCGGATTCTCGGCTCCAACGGTGTTGAAATGGCGGAACCGCTACGTTCGGGACGGTGTTGAGGGACTGCAGGATGTTCCGCGTCCGGGCCGCGAACCGGTGATCGATGAGCTGGCGCTGATTGCCGAGACCCTGGTCAATGATGGGAAGCCGCCGGCGGAACTGGGGATCTCGCACTGGTCGGCCAGGATCATGGCCGAGCGTTTCGCGATCTCGTTTTCCTCCGTGGCCCGGATCTGGCGCAAATGGAAAATCCAGCCGCACCGGATCGAGACGTTCAAGTTCTCCACCGACCCGCAGCTGGAGGCCAAGCTGCGTGATGTGGTCGGCCTGTACATCTCCCCGCCGGAAAACGCAGTCGTGGTCAGCATCGATGAAAAGACCCAGATCCAGGCCCTGGACCGGACGCATGCGAATCAGCCGCTGTCCCCGAAACACGCATCCCAGCAGACGCACGACTACAAGCGCAACGGGACCACGACCCTCTTCGCTGCCCTGGATGTACTCACGGGCAAGGTCAGTGCCAACGCCTTCTACCAGCAGCACACCAACACCGAGTTCGTAGACTTCCTGAACCAGGTTGCGGCCGCCCATCCGGACGTTGAACTGCACGTCATCTGCGATAACTACGCCACCCACAAGCACCAAAACGTCAAGGACTGGCTGGCCGCCAACCCGCGCGTGAGCATGCACTTCACCCCGACGAGCTGCTCCTGGCTGAACATGGTCGAGATCTTCTTCGGCCTCGTCACCCGCCAAGCCATCAGGCGGGGATCCTTCCACTCGGTCCAAGACCTCGAAGACACCATCGAAACCTACATCACCAACTACAACGAGAGCGCCAAACCATTCCGCTGGATCAAAACCGCCGACTACCTACTCGGCAAGATCAAACGAAAACAAACCATTAACACGTGACACTAGCTCGCCAGATCATCCAGCATCTAGAATCTGGGTAATGGCGGAGACTGGCGGGGTTGTCATCAGCGACGGTGTCATAGTGCTGCGTCCTCTGGGAGTTGAGGATGCGGTAGACCATCTTGCCGGCGAGGATGCCGAGTTGGTTCGTTGGCTAAATGGCGGACCTGGCACGACGGAATCCGTTCAACGGTATCTCGAGCACGTTCAGCAAATGTGGGTAAACCACGGACCCATTTTCACATTCGCCATTCGGCTCGCGACCGATGATTCCCTCGTCGGGACGATTGACGTCCAACTCAACCAGGCCACCTACCGATCTGATCAGGCCAATTTAGCCTACGGGCTATACCCTGACTGGCGCGGTCGCGGGTTCGCTACTCGTGCAGTGACCCTCGCTCTGGCATTCTTGCGTCCCTTCGTTACTGTTCGTTCAGCTCTCATACGAGTCGAACCAGGAAATGTATCATCCGCTGCTGTAGCCATTAGGGCCGGATTCACGCTGACGACGCCTGCTGCTGAGACTGGTGACGGCCATGACTGGTACGACCGCGCACTCACTTGAACGCATCAAATCTCTGAGCAAAGACGGCGGGGTTCTGGCAATTTCAAACTGCTATGTGTAGTTGTGGACACGCCTTGCGGGAGCTGGCCACAGCTAGGACAGTGGACCAGATGCGCTCTCACGTTCTTTTCATCAGTGGCCGCTCGGGCGTTGGTAAGTCCACCGCCGCGCTGACCCTCCACGAACAACTAGTCGCGTTGGACATTCGGCACGCCGTTATCGAGGGGGATTTTCTCGATCTCGCTCACCCAGCACCGCACCTCGCATTCCCCGAGGTGAATCTCACCGAGCGCAACCTTGCAGCCATGTGGTCGGCCTATCGATTGCTTGGTTACCACCGGCTCATCTACACGAACACCGCGGCCGTCCTCACATTGCCGAGTCTCACTGCCGCGATGGGCGACCATCCGCTTGTAACTGCTGTCCTGTTGCGCAGTAGTGACAGGCATACGCGCCCGAGGCTAGAACGACGGAATCACGGAGCAATAGACTCCAGCCTGTTACGTCGAAGTGCTGCCATGGCGAGCCGTCTCGACGAAGAAGCTCCTGGCTCTGTGCACCGGATTGATACCGACGATCTCGATCCTTCAAACGTCGCAGCCAATCTGCTCGCACTCACTGAATGGGAATAAGGACTTACCATGCGTGATGTCCGGTAGGGGATCCCTCAGCGGGCGGGTTACTCCTCGTAGCCGCTTGCTCCGCGCAGGTCGACGGTTAGAGCGCGGGAATCGTTTATCTGTCCAACCGCCTCAGGCTTGCTCGGAACCTGGCCCCAAGGGCGGACGAGGCCGTCTCCTTGATATCGAGGAATGAGGTGAACATGCAGGTGAAACACGTCCTGCCATGCCGCCTCGCCGCTGCTCTGAATCAGAGTCAGTCCTTGAGGATTCAGCTGTCGCTTGAGGATGTTGGCAACGCTCCAGACGCCTCGCATTGTGGCTGAAAATTCATCACCTCCCACATCGAACGCGGTGGCCGCGTGCATGCGTGGCACGACCAAGGTGTGCCCTCGAGTCGCTGGAGCGATATCGAGAAAAGCCACGACGTCATTGTCGGCAAAGAAAATTTGGTCTCCAGGATCGCGCTCAACGATGCCGCAGAACAGGCAATCGCCCCGGTCGGATTCTTGAACCTCTAGCCCCATGCTCCATGTGTACACGACTGGAACGTGTGCCCGTTAGCCGGTCGTCCACCGGACGCCGCTGCGTCCGGTGGAGGATCCTTCAGCGGGCACTGACGTTCAGGATGATTCCGGGCAGTCAACGCTGCCAGGGCGGCTACGGGCTGTTCGACCGTCGTGTTAGCGCAGGTCTTCGAAGCTTTCCTCGCCTGGGCGCCAGACCATCCAGGCATTGTCGTCGAATCCCATAAGTTCGGCGATCTCGACGTGGACCTCGTCCAAAGCAGGATGAATCACCACCGCGCCGGTATTGAGCTCAATGACGATTCCAGTACCTGTGGCTTCGCTCGTGGACGTCACGGCGCCGGGAGTCAAACGGCGTAGCGCATCCGCGTAGCCAATGTCCGGCTCGTGCCAGGGACGATCGGCCATCTGAACAATAGGCCATACATAGCAGTTCAGCGTGGCGTGATCGCTGACGCCCGGCACTCCATCGAACCGCAACTGAACGTAGTCGTTGAGTACGAACTCGATCGAGTACATCCGGGATCCCACCAGCCGGGATAGCAGCTCATTCGGAACGTATACCCCTGTTGCCACACGCATGCCCCCCATGTTCGGTCCAACTATGTCACGACTGCACTTCAACGCTCCGCAGATAGGCAACAGGGCTATGCCTAATGTGCGGTCGTCAAGTTCTTGAGACAGTTCGTGGTTGATTCGAGTTACGCGGCCAGGGGTTCCTGGGCACGGGTCTGATGGGTGGCGAGGGCTTCTGCCGGAGGGATGCCGCCGGCCCGCCGGTTTGGCCGGCGGCGGTTGTACCAGCCCTCGATATATTCCATGACAGCGGTTCTAGCGGCGAGCCGGTTGCCGAAGGTGTGATGGTGGTACATCTCGGTCTTTAGGTGTGAGAAGAAATTTTCGGCGACTGAGTTGTCCCAGCACACCCCGACGGCTCCCATGGACTGGGTGACGCGGTTCCCGGCGCACCATTTCTGGAATTCGCCAGAGGTGTATTGGGAGCCCCGATCAGAGTGAAACACCGTTGTTTCTGCTTCGAGATACCCGTGGTCACGGGCCATTGCCAGCGCGTCGGTACAGAGCCTGGCGCGCATGTGATCGGCCATCGCCCAGCCGATGATCATGCCCGTGCACAGGTCGATCACGGTTGCCAGATACAGCCATCCCTCGCCGGTGCGCAGATACGTGATGTCCCCGCAGAGACGGGCACCGGCACCGTGGAGGTGAAGTCCCGCTTCCCGTCCTGATCGAGCATGTGGTTGCGGATGTGCGCGGTCTTGGCCTGCGGGCTGATTGCCGAGACCCTGGTCAATGATGGGAAGCCGCCGGCGGAACTGGGGATCTCGCACTGGTCGGCCAGGATCATGGCCGAGCGTTTCGCGATCTCGTTTTCCTCCGTGGCCCGGATCTGGCGCAAATGGAAAATCCAGCCGCACCGGATCGAGACGTTCAAGTTCTCCACCGACCCGCAGCTGGAGGCCAAGCTGCGTGATGTGGTCGGCCTGTACATCTCCCCGCCGGAAAACGCAGTCGTGGTCAGCATCGATGAAAAGACCCAGATCCAGGCCCTGGACCGGACGCATGCGAATCAGCCGCTGTCCCCGAAACACGCATCCCAGCAGACGCACGACTACAAGCGCAACGGGACCACGACCCTCTTCGCTGCCCTGGACGTACTCACGGGCAAGGTCAGTGCCAACGCCTTCTACCAGCGGCACACCAACACCGAGTTCGTAGACTTCCTGAACCAGGTTGCGACCGCCCATCCGGACGTTGAACTGCACGTCATCTGCGATAACTACGCCACCCACAAGCACCAAAACGTCAAGGACTGGCTGGCCGCCAACCCGCGCGTGAGCATGCACTTCACCCCGACGAGCTGCTCCTGGCTGAACATGGTCGAGATCTTCTTCGGCCTCGTCACCCGCCAAGCCATCAGGCGGGGATCCTTCCACTCGGTCCAAGACCTCGAAGACACCATCGAAACCTACATCACCAACTACAACGAGAGCGCCAAACCATTCCGCTGGATCAAAACCGCCGACTACCTACTCGGCAAGATCAAACGAAAACAAACCATTAACACGTGACACTAGCGGCCCGGCGCTCAGCATGGATGGCACGTGGATTTTGACGACGGTGAGCGTTGCCGCCGTCGTCTACTTCGCGCTGCGCCTCGTGCAGGCAGTTAAAGCCCGGAGGACCTAACGACCGTCCGGCGTGGGGTAGTCGTTTGCTACACAAGCCGCGGCTGATCAACTTCCACGGGTGTCAGGCACTCGATTATGACAACCTCAGGTTGCCCTTGGTCATCTCCCTATACGCGCACGTCCACGTGATCGGTAGGGATTCTGATGTTTGCAACGGTATCCAAGTACACGGTGATGAGCTGCACCAGGTTGCGCGTAGATCGGAGCCTTCCATCGAACAGAAGGAGAAGGTCCGGCGACGGCGTATCTGTGCAAATCTGCAGGTCTACTGTCCCCTCGGCGTCGTGCAGAACAGCCAGTGCCAACATGCTGGAGGTTTGCCACGTGTTCGCAATTCCGTCAATGTCAGGAACCGGGGCATCTTCGGTTTGAAGCAGCAGCAGCGCGTTTGGGAACGCAATGCGACGGCGGAATAGCTCGCTCATCTGATTGTCCCGGCATTGAGATATTGAGCGCCGGGTCGGCCAAGGGATTCATGGAAATAGCTTTCCTACTC
Source organism: Micrococcaceae bacterium Sec5.7 (assembly GCA_039636785.1). Classification (NCBI taxonomy): domain Bacteria; kingdom Bacillati; phylum Actinomycetota; class Actinomycetes; order Micrococcales; family Micrococcaceae; species Micrococcaceae bacterium Sec5.7. Next base: position 4,011,629 of record CP144169.1, read on the forward strand.
ACCAGCATCGGCACCGAAGCGGTCGTCCTGATGCCCGTAAACCGATCCTTCAGCTGGCACTCAGCAGTCGGCAGCGTTCGGGTTGTGGATTTGATCGCTCGACGGCGCAGGCCGTTTTCGATAGGGGAACGGGTTGCGGGACACGAACAACCACCTGCTCGGGATCTTTCTTTGGCGCAAGCCCAGAAGTGGTGCTGAACCGCAGGACGGGTTATCGTCAGCCTCCTTGCTTAGCCTGGGTACAGCGCAGCCGTGGCGGTGGCAGCGTCCCGCATCACGGACTGCGCCTCGGGCGGGCTCGTGACACGGAGGTGGGCGCCGAATTGCAGCAGCTGACGCACGGCCTCCGCCTGGTCGTAGACCACGGTGATCTCGACCCGGCCAGCATCCAGCGGTCTGTTGCCGGTGAGCCGTGAGCCCAGGATCCGTCGTGCGAGGTCGAGCCTGTCGACTGCAAGCGTTGCAACGACAGTGATGCCGCTGCGGTTCTCAACCGATGCGCTCAGGTACCGGCTCACACTGGCCAGCGACTCACCCTGGCGCAGGCATCGGCCCGCTGGCAAGACCTCCCAGCTCCGGACCCTTTCCAGCGAATACAGCCGCGGTGCCCCGTTAATATCTGCCACCAGGTACCAACGGCCCGCCTTCGCCAGGAGACCGTACGGGTCAACCGTGCGCCATGAGGCACCCCGCTGGGCACTGCTCCGATAGAGTATCCGCAAACGCCGGCCGGCTTGCAGATCTCTGCCGAGATGGGCGACGCCGACACCGTGTGTCTCGGGGCTGAACCAGGGCATGTTATCCACGACGACCAACTCGGACAACGGCAACAAGGAGTGACCGGCCACGGGACGGCGCGAAGCAAGCTTCCGGTGGGCGGTGCGCGTTGGTGCGTCGACGCCGAGCTGGCGCGCCTGCCCAGGGTCCAGACCCAGCAGTTTCAAGGCGTCGATCTCAGTCGGGCTGAGTTTGGACACGTCGAGCTGTGACCCGGGCAGCAGAACTATGCCGCCGTAGCGGCCGCGTTCAGTGAACACCGGCACGTCGGCGTCTGCCAGGGTCGTCACGTCCCGCAGAACCGTCCGCACGGATACGTCCAGCTCGTCAGCCAGGTCCGAGGCGGTCATGCGGTGACGGGTCTGGAGCAGCAACATCATCGAGAGCAGGCGCTGGGGCTTCATTTCATCATTATTGATCAATACAGGACATCAGATGTCATGTATTGACGCCAGGATGGGAAAGTCAGAAAACACCAACAAAAGGAGATCCCCATGGCAGCACCGAACCTGTTCCTCATCTACGTCACGGATGTCGCGCGCTCCACTGCCTTTTACAGCGACCTGTTCGAGATGGAACCCGTCGCCGTCACACCCCGTTACGTCCCGTTCGAGGTCGCCCCGGGCGTGCTCTTCGCCCTGTGGTCGGGCCGAGGCGACACTGTCATGGCGGCGTCGCCCCGCGCCAGCGAGGTAGGACTCATGCTGTCGGGTTCGAAGGCCGCCGTAGACGACCGCTATGCGGACTGGACGGCCAAGGGAGTCACCGTCATCGAAGAGCCGCACGAGGACGTCTTCGGACGCACCTTCGTGATCGCTGATCCCGACGGAAACCTCATCCGAGTTTCCCCCGTCGACTGAGCAGTCACCCAGGCGGCTTTTTGAACAATTCCCCTCCCTGAAGGCCGGGCCTGGACCGTCGACCCAAGGCCCGGCGCGGGTTTCACGATTGGACTGCGGCTGTCGCGGTTGCGAACGCTTGCCCCGTAAGCCGGTCGATCACCGTGCCGAGGAGCATGTTGACAGGTTCCGCGCAGTTGCTGGCCTGGGCTGTGATTCGCGGCGATAAATGGCGGTCTTTTCGCAGCGCTATTTGACACCTCGCAGCCCGCAAGGGGATCCTTTGCCGGGACACCCGAGCTTGCTGAGCGGTGCCGGTTCCCCGACAGCGACGCGGCCGCCCGACTTGCTTGGGAATGCCTCGTAGTAGTTTTGCTTCCATGGGGAAGACAACTGGAACCCAGCCGCCAACGGTTGATGAATCTGCGGCGGCACTTCGCGAGCTGCTTTCTATGGTGTCCGCCGAGGACCCGGTCACAATCCAAGTGATGGATCACACACTTCTTAGGGGGTTGTCGATCCACGCACAAGTGGAGCACACGGTGGCGCTTACGCGTTCGATACTACTTCTAGTTGAAAACGGCATGTTTATACAGTCCATGCCTTTGGTTCGTATGAGCATGGAGTGCGCCGTTACAGCAGCGTGGATGGCAGTTACGCCGTTTTCTGGAGCGGCCGCAGCCCATGATGGAGGCACCAAGCGACTCCGCCTTCTTAAGGATCTGGCCGTCATCGCTGGCGAGCCCGATGCTGACGACGCCTATCTTCAGTCGGAAATTGCCGAGTTCGCGAAACATGCAAGCGCCGAAGCCAGAATTTTTCAACAGCGGTGTGAGTCGTTGGTCGGCGCGGAATGGATGTACGGCTATTACCGACTCCTCTCGGAGTTCTCCCATGCTGGCAGTTCACTTATCGACTCGTACATGGAAGAGATGGAAGACGACGGTTTGGCGTTTGCTGACCTTTCAAAGTTCCGATACACAAATTTTGCCTTGGCTCTTCAGGTCGTGCTGCTGCACATCGCACTTACAGCATTGGATGAAGTCGCAGACGGCCACCCTAACGCTGTGAAACTGAAGGAGATCGGTGAACGCCTCGGTATCCAGTCGAATTTGCGCCGAAAGTCAAAATAGCGTTGACCCCCACCGCTGGTGCGGTTAGCGAGATCCGTCAGCGGCAAAGCACAGAATCCGCGATCTGCTGCGCGGCTTCGGCCGCTGTGATGTGTGTGGTGTCGATGACTTCGGCTTCATTGTGCAGCCAGGTACGAGCTGCCTCGGCGTAGGGCTCCACGTACGAGAAGCGGAACGTCGAGGGACCGAGGACTTTGTCGTTCTGTATCCGCTCGCGGAGCGTGGCCTGGTCGGCGTGGAGCACGAAATGCCGGATCGGTATGCCGTACTCGATAAGGCCACCGCTGATCTCCCGCCAGTAGCTCTCGACCAAGACGGTCATCGGCATCACGAGTGTGCCGCCGGTGAACTCGAGCACGCGCCGAGCGGTTTCGATAACGAGCGTCCGCCACGGCTCCCAGTGCTGGAAGTTGTCCGTTGCAGGAAGCCCTGGCCTGACGTCCATGAGCACCTCGCCGACCTTCTCAGCGTCGAGGACGCGCGCGTCGGGCAGCAATTGCTGCACGAGCGCGCTCGTCGTCGTCTTTCCCGCCCCGTGGGTGCCGTTGAGCCAAACAATCATGGACCGAACTCTAGCGCCACAAAGTGTCCTTTCATTGGGCGCCCGTAAACCGATCCTTCAGCGAACGCGTGTAAGACCAACCGAGCGGTCATTCCATTCGATAGCTACCGGATCGCGTTGTCCGGGTTCTCCTCGTCGTAGAGGTCCCGCGATCGTCCAATGGCATCCTTGTGCTCCAGCGACCAGACCGCGAGCTGCTTAACCAAATGAGTGAGGCCGCTGCCGCGGGCCGTGAGTTCGTAGGTGACTTGCGCTGGGACCGTGGGGTAAACGGTCCGGGTGAGCAAGCCGTCACGTTCAAGGCGCCTAACGGTCAGCGTCAACATCCGCTGGGAAATCCCGTCGATGGCTCGCTGCAGCTCCCGGAAACGCCGCACCCCGGAGGCCAGTTCGACGATGACCAGGACTGACCACTTGTCCCCGATCCGGTCGAGGACGTCGCGGATGCCGCAGTCCGGGTGCTCGGTGCTGCCGCACGGTTCCAGGGCAGCGGTTACCCCGGTGTGACTGCCTAACACGAAAGTGCCTCCTTGTGGCCGTGCCCAACGCTACTGAAGATGGGTCTAGTTACTGAAAAGAACCAGCGGAAGAAGCCAGTCTATGATTCTCGTTACCGGGGCCTCGGGCCAGCTCGCCCAGGCAATCCTCCACCATCTCAAAGAAGCCGGAGTCGATGCGGTAGGCGGTACCCGCACGCCGGGCGACGACCCGCGCCAGCGCCTGCTCAACTTCGACGACCCAGACACCCTCGACTTTGGTGGTGTCGGCACCCTTGTCATTGTCTCCGCCGGCACGGCCGAGGACGACGTCGTGATTGCCCGGCACGAAAGCGTCATCACCGCTGCCGAACGCAGCAACGTTCAGCACATCATTTACACGAGCGAGGCCGACGGCGGCGACCACCTGGGATTTGCCCTGGCCCACCGCTGGACCGAACGACGTCTGCAGCAGGGCACCGTTCCCTGGACGATCCTACGGAACGGCCTCTATGCGGAACTGATCGGACAACTCCTCACACCTGAAGCGGGCACAATCACGGCGCCGTTCGGCCCCGGCAGTGTTGCGGCGATCGCCCGTCAGGACCTCGCTGAGGCGGCATCAGTCGTCGTACAGGATCCACAGCCACACGCCGGACGAACGTACAACCTCGTGGGCACGGAGGCGATCTCCGCGTTGGACGTCGCCGACGAATTGGGGGCAACCTACAAGCCGGGCACACTCGCGGATCTCCGCAGGGCTTTGAACACTGCGGCGCTTCTGCCGTTCCAACCGGCCATGCTGCTATCCATACACACCGCTGTCTCCCACGGCTTCCTTGACGAAACCACCGAAGACATCACCCAGCTTCTCGGGCGGGCTCCGCGGAACCCGCTGGCCGTTGCGGCTGCTGCCGCCCAAGGGCAATAGCAGCAGCAATATTGACCGTTCTGCCAGGGCGGTCAGCAACGATCTCTCGTGCCAGTTTCCAAAGACGAGTGCAGGTCAGTAGACGGCCCTCACCACACGCGGCAGAGACAGCGACGACCGCTCGTCGAGGACCGTCCGCAGGGGGACCGGCTTACGGGCAGTCTGTTCCCGACCTGCCGTTAGCTAGCTGTTGGCGGCTATAAAAACTGCCCACAGTTGGCCACGAAAGTGCCCGCTGTTTCGGAGACCGCCAGCAGGACGGATATTGTCGCCGCTTCGGGCAGCGTGGTCATGGTTATTTCCAGCGCCCACGAGTTCTATCTTGGTCGTGGCCCCGCACAGGTTCATCCGCGCTGTCCACCTGCTCGGCGGAAGCCTTGCTTAGTGAGTGTGCAGCTCGCGGGAGATCCAGGAGCAGGCCGACTCCGGCGAGGATGATAACAAGTCCACCGATGAGCCCGAATGTAATGGGCTCGTCCAACCACAGCACGCCGATGGTTGACGCCGAGATGGGGACCAGAAGAGTAACTGCCGATGCCGCCACTGGCCCCGCCTGGCGGATTATCCAGAAGTAGACCAGGTATCCGCCGGCGGTAGCTCCCAGCCCGAGGAAAACCACCGCAATCAGCGGACCGGCAGTAATTGAACCTGGCGGAGGCGCGACCGCTGTCACGGGCACTAGGAGGGCTGCAGCAGCAAGCTGCTGGCCGAGGGCTAATGCCATGGGTGGCGTGCCCTGAAATGCCTTTCGGGTATAGACGCCTCCCAGTGCGTACAGCAGCGCCGCTGTCAGAGATGTGCCAACGGCAAGCATGGCGCGACTATCCATCTGCAGCGGAGCCCCTCCGACTAGCACCGAGACGCCGGTAATACCTATCGCAATCCCCAGCATTTTGCGCCAGATGACCCTCTGTCGAAGCCAAAATGCGGCGACGAATACGGTAAACATCGGCGTCGTGGCATTCAAGATCGACGCCATGGAAGAGTTGAGCCCAACGATTGCGGTTGCGACGAGCGTGAGAGGCCCAGCGACGTTAAGTGCCGCCAGCAGCAGGAACGCCGGGAATCGGTGCCCGATCACCCGCCACGTCGCCCTGCTGGAAGCCGTTATCAGTGTAAGCACCAGCGCTGCGACGATGAATCGTCCATGCGTCGTTCCAACAGCTCCGAATGTAGGAGCCGCTACGGCGATCAGGGGAAACGAGCTCCCCCACAGTAGGCCGACCAGCAGCAAAGCTCCAACTACTCCGAGACGACCTGTCAACATCGCCCGCCACTGTCCTTCCCGCATACCGCTGTCCGGTCCTTGGACACCTGGTAGGGGTGCGGTACGCATGCTAAGCCTCTGCCTGGCGCATCGAGTGTCCGGAAAGTTGGTCGTCGGAGGGTTCGACAAGGAACGAGTTGTCTGGCCATACCAACAGGGGGATGCGGGCCGCTTGCCCCCTTGAAGTCGTCGGACGAGAGTGTTGGCGGATTTGTCCTGATCGAGATTGACGTAGATGTGGCTGATACCAGCCAATTCCAGCGTCTTCCGGCTCCGGTGCACGTCCGGGCACCAATCGGCACCAATCGGCACCATAGACAGTCAAGCGTTCGACTGCCAGGACGGAAGCGCTGCCGCTCTCTGTACGCTTTTTCATTGAGCCTCCTTGTCAAGAAGTGCCGGGTAACTGACGGCGCCAGTTTCGTAACAAATTTCCGCTGGCACTTATCCCGTCCCAGTTGTTCAATCGCTTATCGAACCGAATGGCACGTCGTGCCATTGCCGTTTCATCGATGGATCACCAACAAATCCATATCGAACTTATACCCCCTGGGGGTAGTGTAGTGAGTGTGACGATACCCCCCTGGGGTAATTAACGCAAAGTATCGCAGCAGTGGGCGGTCGGCGATTAGACGGTGGCGGTAGTCTCGCGACCTGTCGGCGGCAACCATGCTGGACGCTCTACAACCGGTGATACCAACGCAAAGACGGCAAGCCGGAGTCGGCACCGAATACGCCCGCCCCAGGACCATGAAGCCGAGAAGCATCCGGTGTATGCCATCCACGCTCTTGCGGCCCAGCTTCAACCGCGCGGAAGGCATGGCGAGTGAGGGCGGTGGACGAGCTGGATGCCCGCCTATGGGGGACCTCCTGGGCGGGCAGCTGCTTCAGGGAGTCTGCTTTCTTGTCCGCATAGCCGACCATGACACTCCTCCTCGGATACCCCTCGGGTATCGCCCCTAACTCGATTGACAGGGCATTTGCCAGCCAAAAATTCCAATTGACACCCGTACCCCCTATGGGTATATGCTATACCCCTACCGGGTATTACCGCTCGTTTCTCAGGAGGAAATCACATGTCTACCCACCCACCACTATCGCCAGCGAAGCGGTGGCTCGGCCTGGTGCTGATAGCTACAGCGCAGTTCGTCGTCATCATGGACACCTCGATCATCGGGGTCGCTCTGCCCGATATTCAAAGAGATCTCGGCTTCACGCCAGAGTCCCTGTCGTGGGTGTTCAACGCCTACGTGGTCGCCTTCGGTGGCCTACTCCTGCTGGGAGGTCGCCTTGCCGACGTCTTCGGTGCCCGGAAGATCTTTGTGCTGGGCTGGCTCATCCTGATCGCGGGATCGTTGCTGGCGGGAGCCGCCAACAACGTCGGACTCGAGATCGCGGGCCGCGCCATCCAGGGTGCCGGTTCCGCGATGATCGCACCAGCGGCGCTTACTCTGCTGATGATGCTCTTTGGGGGCACGTCCGACCTTCCCAAGGCATTCGCTGTCTACGGCGCAGCGGCGCCAATCGGAGGCACTGCTGGAGTCTTCCTCGGAGGAGTGTTGACCGAGTATGCGAGCTGGCCTTGGGTGTTCTACGTCATCATTCCGATCGCGGTCTTCGTACTCGCTTTTGCGGCAACAACACTCCCCCGAACCGTCCGAAAGGTGTCGGGGTCGATCGACATCGGCGGGGCCCTCACAGTGACAGGCGGGCTCGCCGCGATCGTCTACGCCGTTGTTAACGCCCCGGAGGTCGGTTGGCTCACTTTGCCCACCCTCAGCGTGCTGGCCGGCGGCCTCGTCCTGCTGGTGATCTTCTTCATCATCCAGGCACGAAGCCGCAGCCCGCTGCTGCGCCTCGGCCTGCTTCGCGCACCCCTGCTCGGGGCTGCCAACAGTGCACAGCTACTGCTCGGTGCGGCATGGGTATCTATGTGGTTCTTCCTGAACCTGTATCTACAGCAGGTTCTCGGCGCGACTGCCTTCGCTGCCGGCGCCGCGCTCCTCCCGATGACCGGCCTGGTCGTTCTCGTCATGGTCGCGTTGGCACCACGGCTTCAAGAGAGATTCGGCGCGAAATCGCTGATTGTCTCCGGCCTCCTCTTTCTGGCGGCCGGACTCGTGTGGCTTTCCTTCGTTCGCCCCGACGGCAATTATGCCGCCGACGTTCTACCCGCATCGCTTCTGGCTGCTCTCGGAATGTCGCTGGCGTTCGTCCCCTCACTCGGTACCGCCATCAACGCGGCACCGCCCGCCGAAACCGGCGTTGCCGCAGGGCTAGTGAGCACCAGCTACCAGATCGGGTCCGCGCTCGGACTCGCAGCCCTCACGGCAATCGTTTACGGCATCTCCGGTACCGGCCCCTCCCGGGTAGAGCTGACCCAGGGGTACTCGGCAGCCTTCATCAGCGCAGGAATCCTCGCCCTGGTCGGAGCAGTGACCACAGCCTTTGCGATGACTAAGCCACGGGCATCCACCCCTGCGTCCGCCGAATCGATCTCGTTGTAGCGGGCAGGAGGGTTGATGAATCTGCGCCCTTCCGGCCGCCGATTCATCTCCTCAGGTAAACCCGCCGAACGCAACCAGCCTCACCATCAATGATTAAAAGGGAAACACAAATGTCCACTCCAAAACTGCTAATCGCCTACGACGGGTCACCCAACGCACAGAGTGCAATGCGAACCGTCGCAAGCCTTTTCCCCGGCGCTACAGCGGTGCTGCTCTATGCCCGCCAACCGCTAGAGGGCTTCGCCGCGCACCTGGAAGGCCATCCGGCACTGGAGGAACTGCAGGGCCTCGACGCTGCAGCGCTCGACGTTTCGGAACAGATAGCCGCCGAAGGCGCGCAACAGGCCCGCAGCCTGGGCCTGATCGCCGAGCCGTTAATCTCTTCCACCATGGCCACAGCATCCGAAGCCATAGTGGAAACTGCCGAGGAACTGAACGTCGATCTGATCGTCCTCGGTTCCCGCGGGTTGCGTGGCTTCAAAGCGACCTTGCTGGGAAGCACGTCGGCGAACGTCCTTCACCATGCCACCCGCCCGACCCTCGTGATCCCTTCGGATTCGGTGGCTTTGGCTCGCCGCAATAACCGGATAACGACGGGCACAAAATAGGCAATCGCCGACGGCGGGTTTGCCGGATCCATCGGGCAGAGATGCATGATGTGAATGTGAACCCCTCCGCCGTTCTTGGAGGCGTTACCGCCCTGTCCACCTCGCTGTACGTGGACATGCCGCGCTCTTCCTAACTTGGCGCTCGGCGTACCACTGGGCAGTATCTCCGCCACAACACTGCGTCAACGCACCACGCCGGATGAGCTGCAAAGTCGGGTGAACACGACCGGACGGATGCTCTCGTTTGGTCTCGGTTACCCGTTCGGCGCGTTTGTCGGGCGCTCTCCGCCCTTGATGCTCGCATGGGCATCATCGCTGGAGCCGTCATGTCGCTGGATGGGGCCCAGCCGCCTGGCTGTCGCCCCATGCGTCGCATGGACTCGTAGCCACTTATGGCCGGCAAGCAGACCAAATCGGTGAATGTCGTTTTTTATTGCCCGGTCAAGGCGCCCCTCGGTTGAGGGGCGCCTTGCTGTCACCCACAGCGGTTCAACCGGGATCGTCACAGGACAAATAGGCAGGTCACCAAGGCGCCATCGACAACCGATGACGCCTCGGTGAGCCCAGAGCGCCGAGTAGGTTCGTCCGATCAGCCTTCAGAAGCTAAGCCGTAGCCGACGTACAGCGCTAAGGCATTCGCGAGACCGGGCTTTCATTGCACCCCTGGTATGGCTGTTTTACGGACGTTTGAGGTTGCTTCGCATGCTTTGGAGGGTGCGTCCGGCATTGATCCCCGAGATCGCGTGCATGCGGCCCTCGTCGCTGAAGAACGCGGTCGTGAGACCGCCTGCCGGTCCAGGGTTGGCCGTCTCTTGCCTGCCTTGAGGGAGCAGCGCGCCGAAGGCAGCGATTGATGTGCGATACAGCTGGAGCGTGAACCCGGTCGTGGGCACGTATGGTCCCGGATCGGGGGCGTCGTAGTAGTCGTGCAGGAGGGTCCTTGCGGCGTGGCCGCCTTGCACGGCCGCGGCGTCCCAGTGATCGATGCGGTAGTCGACACCGGCCAGGCTGCGATGAATAGCGACAGCACCGGCGGCGTATCCGTGCTCGATGGTCCCAGCGCGCAGCCGTTCATCGACGGCGATTCCGACTCCGGTCGCGTTGCCGATCCAGTCCGTCGAAGGGACTGTGCCGTGCGCGAGAATCACCATGTCGCTGGTCAGGGTCGTCTGGTCATCGAGCAGGACGGTCACCGCGTCCGAATCGGCCGATACCTTGATGATCTCGCGCCCGAAGTGGGTTCTGACGTGTTTGCGGTGCAGCTCGGTGATGCTTTGACCAATGGCCTGGCCGACGGCTCCGGCCAGCGGGGTCAGGTCCCGCGAGACGAGGTCGACGCTGACTCCGAGCCCGTTCAGGTAGCTGGCCGTTTCGGCACCGATGAAGCCGGCACCGAGGATAGTCACGCTGATCTGCTCCGGCATTCCGGTGCTGAGCCGGTCGCGGATGCGTGCTGCGTCTTCGGTGGTGTGGATGGTGAACACGTGCCCGCGGAGTCCTGCCGCGGGGGCGACCGTCTGGCGCGGGTTGGCGCCAGTGGCGATGATGACCGCGTCGTAGGGAAGCTCGCCGCCCTGGTCGAGCCGGACCGCGCGCCGGTCCGCGTCCAGCGCAACCGCACTATCTGCCACAACGTCGATGCCCAGTCCATCCAAGGCGGGGAGGGCGATCTGCTCCGCGGTCAGCAGCCCCTGGAGGACAGCCTTGTTGACCAGAGTGCGGTTGTAGGGGCCCTGGCGGTCGGCGTGCACCAAAGTAATTGGACCCTGGTAACCCTCCTGGCGCAGTGTCGTCGCTGCGCTGTGTCCAGAGGCTCCGGCCCCGATGATGGCGATGCCTGTCTCAGTCATATCTACCTCGATTAATTGTTGTCCACATTTGACGGGAATACCCTACAGGGGTATATCGTTGAGTATACCAATACCCCCTATGGGTATATATCGAACCAGCAGAGGAGACTTCAATGGCAACGAGCGAATATCAGGTGACCGGAATGACCTGCGGTCATTGCGAGACATCGATCCGGGAAGAGATCGGCCAGATAGCAGGCATCCAGTCGATTGACGTGAGCGCCAAGACCGGTCGGCTTGTCGTGACCAGCCAGGCCCGGCTGGACGACGCAGCCGTCCTCGCAGCGGTCGAGGAAGCCGGCTACGGGGCGGTGCGTGTCCCGTGAAGGTCCCCGTAAAGCTCGGACTCTTTGGAGCGAGACTGGCGGCCCTATTCACCGCTTCATTTGCTACCGCAGGCGCAGTGGTCCCCGCCCACACCGCGGCGGCTTGGACACAGTCAACGGAAGAACATGTCATGGACAGCAACGACACACAGCCGGCGGCCTCAGTGAAGGGCCTGTCGATGGAGCAGGACGGGTTCCTCTTGGGGGATGTCTCGTCCCCCGGCACGGCAGGTCAGGAGGGAACGCTCTCGTTCACGATCTCCGACGCCAAAGGAAAGCCGGTCACCGACTTCGAGACCTCCCACGACAAGTTGCTCCACCTGATCGTGGTGCGCACGGACGGGACCCAGTTCCGCCACGTGCATCCCACCATGGACGCCCATGGCGTATGGTCACTGCCCTGGAAGTGGAACGCCGCCGGCAGCTACCGGGTCTATGCGGACATCGTCCCGGCAACCACGGGGCAGAACATCACCCTGACCCGCACGGTCCAGGCGGCCGGAGAATTTACCCCGGCCACGCCGGGGCCGGTGTCCGCCGCGAACACGGTCGACGGCTACACCGTGGAGCTCACCGGCACGCTGAGCGCCAGCGAACATGCCATGCTCACTGTCTCGGTGACCCGTGACGGGAAACCGGTCACCACACTGCAGCCGTACCTGGGTTCCTACGGACACCTCGTCGCCCTGCGCGAAGGGGACCTGGCTTACCTGCACGTCCACGCAGAGGGCGAGGAACCCCGCCCCGGCGCCGTCTCCGGCCCGGACGTGCAATTCATGACCGAGGCCCCGACCCCGGGACGCTACCTGCTCTACCTGGACTTCCAGGTCGACGGGCAGATCCACACGGCCGAATTTGTCCTCACCGCCACCGCAACCCCCGCCGCTCAGCCCGCGGCTCCGGGCAAGTCCGCCGCACCCACCGAGTCGGCGGATCCGGGCGAGTCTGCCGGACATTCCGGCCACTGACCACCACAGACGCCACGAGCCTGGTCCATCCCCATGATCAGGAAGCGCACCACCGAGGAGGACCCATGTCCGCAACATCGGCCCAGCCGCAAACACTGGGCAACATCATCGAGCTTGAGATCGGAGGGATGACCTGCGCCTCCTGCGCGATGCGGATCGAGAAGAAACTGAACAAGCTCGACGGCGTGATCGCGACCGTAAACTACGCCACTGAAAAGGCAAAGATCACCACCCCCGCCGGCCTGGACCCGCAGGCGCTGATCGCCGAGGTTGAAAAGACCGGTTACACGGCGGCGCTCCCCACGCCGAAAAGGACCCAGCAGACGGTCGACGGCACGGAGCAGCCCGACACGGAGCTGACAACGCTGCGGAACAGGCTGAGCGCTTCAATCGTGCTGTCGGTCCCGGTCATCCTGATGGCCATGATCCCGGCGCTGCAGTTCAACTACTGGCAGTGGGCGTCCCTGACGCTCGCCGTTCCCGTGATCGTGTGGGGTGCCTGGCCGTTCCATAAGGCCGCGTGGACCAACCTGCGCCACGGCGCGGCCACGATGGACACGCTGGTCTCGGTCGGCACGTCCGCTGCATTGCTGTGGTCACTGTTCGCACTGTTCTTCGGAACAGCCGGACAGCCGGGCATGACCCACGGGTTCTCGTTCACGATCAGCCCCTCGGACGGGGCCGGGAACATCTACCTGGAAGTCGCCGCCGGAGTCACCATGTTCATCCTGGCCGGGCGCTATTTCGAGAAGCGGTCCAAGCGCCAGGCAGGGGCCGCCCTGCGCGCCCTGCTGGGGCTGGGGGCCAAGGAGGTCGCGGTGCTCCGGGACGGCGTCGAAACCCTGATCCCCGTCGAGCAGCTGTCGGTGGGCGATGAGTTCGTCATCCGCCCGGGGGAAAAGATCGCCACGGACGGCGTGATTGTCGCGGGCACCTCGGCAGTGGATGCGAGTATGCTCACCGGCGAGTCAATCCCGGTCGAAGTCGGCGAGGGTGACGCCGTGACCGGCGCGACCGTCAACGCCGGCGGCCGCCTGGTGGTGCGCGCCACCCGGGTCGGCTCGGACACTCAGCTGGCACAGATGGCCAGGCTCGTCGAAGACGCCCAGTCGGGCAAGGCGGAGGTCCAGCGCCTTGCCGACAAGGTCTCCGGGATCTTCGTGCCGATCGTCATCGCCATGGCCGTTGTGGTGCTGGGTGCTTGGATCGGTGCCGGCTTCCCGCTCAGCGCCGCGTTCACGGCCGCCGTTGCTGTCCTCATCATCGCCTGCCCCTGCGCCCTCGGACTCGCAACACCGACCGCGCTGCTGGTCGGCACCGGGCGGGGCGCCCAGCTGGGTATCCTGATTAAAGGCCCGGAAGTACTCGAATCCACCCGCAAGGTCGACACGATTGTCCTCGACAAGACTGGAACTGTCACCACGGGCAAGATGACCCTGCTTGACGTGTTCACCGCCGACGGGACCTCCCGCGAGGACGTGTTAAGGCTGGCCGGCGCACTGGAGGACGCCTCCGAGCACCCGATCGCCCAGGCCATCGCCAAGGGCGCAACGCAGCAGATCGGGCCCCTTCCGGTACCGGAGTCGTTTACAAACGTCGAAGGCAAGGGCGTGCAGGGCACCGTCGAGGGCCATGCCGTGCTCGTCGGGCGCGAAAGCCTGCTGGCGGACTGGTCCCTGCACCTTCCCTCCACGCTCGCCCTGGCAAAGGCCACCGCGGAATCCGAAGGCAAGACCGCAGTCACGGTCGCCTGGGACGGTGAGGCCCGTGCAGTGCTGGTCGTCGCCGATGCGGTCAAAGCCACCAGCGCCGAGGCAATCACCCAGCTCAAAGCGCTCGGGCTGACACCGGTGCTCCTGACCGGAGACAACCGGGCGGTCGCCGAGCAGGTCGCAGCCGAGGTCGGAATCACCGAGGTCATTGCCGAAGTGATGCCCAAAGACAAGGTCGACGTCGTCACCCGCTTGCAGTCCGAAGGGAAGGTCGTGGCGATGGTCGGCGACGGCGTCAACGACGCCGCGGCCCTCGCCCAGGCCGATCTGGGCCTGGCGATGGGAACCGGGACGGACGTCGCAATCGAAGCCGCGGACATCACCCTGGTGCGCGGGGACCTCCGCTCCGCCGCCGATGCCATCCGCCTCTCCCGCAAGACCCTGGGCACCATCAAGACGAACCTGTTCTGGGCCTTCGCCTACAATGTCGCAGCCATTCCGCTGGCCGCATTCGGAATGCTGAACCCGATGCTCGCCGGGGCCGCCATGGCGTTCTCCAGCGTCTTCGTGGTCAGCAACAGCCTTCGCCTGCGGTCCTTTAAATCCAAGGCCAACACCACGGCGTCCACCTCAGCACCGCACCCTCCCGTGCGGCCGCTGCAGGGCGTCTGACCGTCCCCGCCCAAAGAAAGATCAACTATGTGCCAAAATCACGCACCCGCAACACAGCCTGCCCGCAACTGACAGCGGGGACTTCGCCGAGGCGGCCGCCCCCACCCGGACAGCGCCACCTGACACTCAATCCAATAGGTCTTTTGGACCCACCAAATACCCTATAGGGGTATATGGTAATTGTTATTCACCTCGCTCATCCGAGCACTCCCCGTTCCACCGAAAGGAAACCCCTATCATGAGCAATAACTGTTGCAGCACCAGCGCCACGGACAACGACAAGGCCCTCGCCGCCGCTATGCCTCCGTCTGCCCAGAACCTCCTCGGCGCCAGCAGCGACGACCTCGCTGAGTGCCCCGTCATGATTGGAAGCAAGGTCGTGAAGGAAGACGCTGAATCCGCAGGACTCTTCCGCGATTACGAGGGCACCCGCTACTGGTTCTGCTGCGCAGGCTGCGGACCGCTGTTCGACGCCGACCCGGCAAAGTACGCCACCCCGACCACTTTTGTCAGAGACCTATCCCGACCCGTACCCCGACCAGCCAAAGGTTAAAAGACCATGAACGAGCATCAGGAACACGGCGGCCGCGGAATGCACCCCGGGCCTGCCGGTCCGGACGAGCACGCCCATCACCACGACGGAACCGTCTCCACCCTGGCTGAACACCCTTCGGCGGATGCCGTTTCCGCTCACGCCGGACACGACATGGGCGGCCACGGTGGCCATGGTGACCACGTCGGGCAGTTCCGGCGGCTGTTCTGGATCATGCTGGTCCTGGCGGTCCCGGTGGTGGGTTTCTCCGGAATGTTCTCGACGATCCTCGGATACACGCTTCCCGATGTGGCTTGGATACCGTGGATTTCCCCGATCCTGGGCACCGTCATGTATGTGTGGGGCGGTAGGCCGTTCCTCACGGGTGCCGTGGATGAACTGCGCTCCCGCAAACCCGGGATGATGCTGCTGATCGCCCTCGCGATCACCGTCGCTTCTCTCTCCTCCTGGGGTGCAAGCATTGGTCTGCTGCATCACGAGCTCGACTTCTGGTGGGAGCTTGCACTCCTGGTCGTGATCATGCTGCTGGGCCACTGGATTGAGATGCGCTCCCTGGCCCAGACCACCTCGGCGTTGGATTCCCTGGCAGCGCTCCTACCGGATATTGCCGAACGCGTCGACGGCGATACGACCGTGCCGGTACCGCCGTCGGAGTTGCAGCTCGGTGACACCGTCGTCGTTCGTCCGGGAGGCCGGGTGCCCGCGGACGGCAAGATCGTCTCCGGCTCGGCAAGCATGGACGAGTCAATGATCACCGGCGAGTCACGCACCGTGCGCCGCAGTGAAGGGGAGCCCGTCGTCGCCGGAACCGTTGCCACCGACTCCGGGCTCCGGATCGAGATCACCGCCGTCGGCGACGACACCGCCCTGGCAGGAATCCAGCGCCTGGTCACCGACGCGCAGAACTCCAGCTCCCGGGCCCAGCGCCTGGCCGACACTGCCGCAGCCTGGCTGTTCTGGTTCGCGCTCGGCGCCGGCGTCATCACCGCCATCATATGGAGCATGGTCGGCATGCCCGACCTCGGTGTCGTGCGGACCATCACCGTCCTGGTGATCGCCTGCCCCCACGCGCTCGGCCTGGCGATTCCACTTGTCGTCTCCATCGCCACCGAACGCGCCGCCCGCGGCGGTGTGCTGATCAAGGACCGGCTCGCGCTGGAAAGCATGCGCACCGTGGACACCGTCCTGTTCGACAAGACCGGTACCCTCACCAAGGGCGAGCCCACAATCACCGCCGTCGAAACCACCGGCAACCAAAACGAGGAGGAGATCCTGGCCCTTGCCGCGGCCGCCGAGGCCGACTCCGAGCACCCTCTGGCCCGGGCGATCGTCAATGCGGCAAAGAGCCGTGGACTCGCCCTCCCGAAGGCGTCCGGTTTCGTATCGTCCCCAGCGGTCGGCGTCGCCGCCACAGTGGACGGAACCCGCATCCAGGTCGGCGGACCCAACCTGCTGGAGCAGCAAAACGGCAGCGAGCTGGACATCGCCCGTTCCTGGCGCGGGGAGGGAGCGATCGTCCTGCACGTCCTGGCCGACGGTGCGGTGATCGGCGTCCTGAGACTCGCCGACGAGGTCCGCGAGGAGTCCCGCCAGGCCGTCCAGGCGCTGCACGCACTGAACGTGCAGGTCGTCATGATCACCGGCGACGCCGCGGCTGTCGCCCAATCGGTCGCCGCCGAGCTGGGCATCGACCGCGTCTACGCCGGGGTCCGCCCCGAAGACAAGTCAGAGAAGGTCAAGGAACTCCAACACGAGGGACGGAAAGTCGCGATGGTCGGCGACGGCGTCAACGACGCCCCCGCCCTCGCCCAGGCCGACGTCGGCATCGCGATCGGCGCGGGCACGGATGTCGCCATCGCCTCAGCAGGCGTCATCCTCGCCAGCGATGACCCCCGCTCGGTGCTGTCCGTGATCGAACTGTCCCGCGCCTCGTACCGCAAGATGAAACAGAACCTATGGTGGGCAGCCGGCTACAACCTCATCTCCGTACCCCTCGCCGCGGGCGTCCTCGCCCCGATCGGCTTGGTCCTCCCGATGTCGGTCGGTGCGATCCTGATGTCACTGTCCACGATCGTCGTCGCCCTCAACGCCCAGCTCCTGCGACGGCTGGACCTGCGGCCCGAAACCAGCACAAATGCGGCGCTGAAGCGCTAACTCTGCAACCATCAAACAAAGAACAAAGAACAAAGACCTAAGACAAAGGACATAGCCATGGAATCAACCATTCCCGCCACGGACGCCGCAGACTCGTGCCACACCACCCACGGGTACATGGGCGACAAAAGCAAATACCTCGCCCGCCTCAAACGCATCGAAGGCCAGGCCCGCGGAATCCACCGCATGGTCGACGAGGAAACGTACTGCATCGACATCCTCACCCAGATCTCGGCCCTCACCAAGGCACTGGAAGGCCTTGCACTCGGACTCCTCGATGACCACCTCAAACACTGCGTCATCGACGCTGCCAAGCTCGGCGGGGAGCAGGCAGACATCAAGATCAAGGAAGCCTCCGACGCCATCGCCCGGCTCGTCCGCTCCTGACGGTTGCCAGCCAAATTCGCTAAATCACGGGCAGACGCGTGGACGGACGCAGCCCCCGTACTTGAACACAACACTGCATCCAGCAGAATGCATGAATCTCGGGCTTCCGACTTGTCGCCCGATTCACGGAGTGACAGCTGACGACGGATGATCAGAGCTCGTACTGTTTGAGGCGCCCGCTTAGGGATCCTTTACCGGGCACTCTGGCAACACACTTGCCGGTGAAATCGAAGCCGACTTCGCGTCGTCCTGTGGATTTGATCGCTATGTGGCGGCGTTTTGTAATGCTCTTTGTCGCACCAGCGCCCGTGCGTGGATTTGATGAAGTTCGATATGGCGGGAACTTAAGTTCGGTTGCCGGACACTACTAGGTATGAACCAAATGGGGGAACAGGATGCTGAGCTGTGGGAGAGGTGCGTCAACGGGGACCCTGATGCGCTCGGAACGCTGTTCGAGAGACACTCGGACGCTGTCTTCCGATATTGCCTCAGCCGAACCGGGTCCTGGCATGATGCTGAAGAACTCGTCTCCGTCACCTTCCTGGAGGCATGGCGGCAGCGCAAAGGACTGACCTTGCAGCGGGACTCCCTGCTTCCCTGGCTGCTGGGCGTGGCCACTAACGCGGCAAAGAACAAGGCCCGGTCGGTTCGCAGACATGAACAGTTCCTGGGCCGGCTCCCGCATTCACCTGCCGCTCCGGACCACGCCACGGCAGCCGACGAGCGGATGGATGTCGAACGGCAGGTAAAGGACCTTCTCGACGGCGCTGCCGGGCTTAGCGCTGGTGAACGCGACGTTCTCTTGATGTGCGTAATGAACGGTTATAGCTACGAAGACACCGCAACCGCACTCGGTATCCCTATCGGCACCGTTCGTTCCCGGGTGAATCGGGCCAAGAAGAAACTTCGTGCCGCCGCCCCGCATCTGCTCGGCCGCGACGGTGACTCACAAACACTTTTGGAATCGAGGCTGTCATGAACCTTTCAGACGTCCGCTATCCAGCCGACACCAAACAAGCCGTCCGCAACATGCTGGTTCAGGAAGCCCGCCGGCAACCCAAAACGGCACCATGGTGGCGCAAACCCGCAGCCCTGACCTTCGCCGGGCTGGCACTTGCCGGCTCGACCGCGGCCGGGGTCTACGTCGCCCTGGCACCTGTGGAAGACAAACGGGACATCCGCTGCTACTACCGGGCTGACCTCACCACTACCTATCCGGTCGAGACGTCACCGGGGGAAACTAAGCCCCCGTACATCACCACAGGGGTATTCATCACCGGTTTCGATGCCAAGAACAATCCAAACCCGGACGACCGGAACGCCGGCATGCAACAGGTCAACGACCCCATCAACCAGTGCAGCCGTGTGTGGGACATGGGGAACATGCATCTGGAGGGCATCAACGACGACCTCATCCCCGATGACTTCGTGTCGCCTCCTCCGGGCCTTCCGGCCGAGCGGACCCTGACCGAAGCCGTGAGGGATCAGAACGGCAACCCTCTCTACCCCGACCCAGCAATTCGGGCATTCGGCAACTACATCCCATTCCTCACTGAGTGCGTCGTTGACAACACCGTCGCCGTCATTCCCGGCCCTGCAGAAGTATGCGCCCAGCTCGGCATCCCCGCCCTTGAAAAGTAGTCACGGACCACGTGACGGAAAAGATGAAGTCCATGAAGAAATCAACAGCAGCACTGGCCCTGGCCGCCGTCGTCACCGCGGCCGGGATCTATTCCGCCTCAACCACGGCATCGGCCGCCCTAGCATCACAAAATGATTCCTCCGACGGCACCCCGGCGTCCGCCGTCCAGGCGCCTATTGATCCTGTCTCCGTGGAAGACACCCGCGACATCCGCTGCTACTTCCGTGCCGATCTTGAACGAACCTACCCATCACCGGATGCACCCGGCAGCACAGTTCCGTCGTATATATTGACCGGGCTCATGGCTACCGGCTTCGACGCCAACAACAACCCGACCCCGGAGGACCCCAAAGCCGGGCTGTTTCATGTCACCGACCCCACGGCCAGCTGCGCGGACCTGTGGGACAGAAACCTCATGAACCCGGACGGAATCACGGATGACCTCATCCCTGACAACTTCACCACGCCGACCTACACCACACCGGAGTGGAACGGGGAGGACCGGGACGCCGACGGCAATCCGATCATCCCCTCCGGGCCTGCTGTTCACATCCCGGGCCACTACGTCCCCGAACTCACCGAGTGCGTTGTCGAAAAAACCGTCAGCGTCATCCCCGGCCCAGCCGATATTTGCGGCAAGCTCGGCATTCCTGCCCTGGCTAAGTATGATCAGCCAGGGCAATGACTGTGCGACGTGCAGGCGAAAAAGCCCACAGACAATTTGGCGCCCGGTAAGGGATCCCTATCCGGACGCCTTCAAGTCGGGTGAGCCACCGGTTAACGGGACGATTTGCGAGCTCCATTTCGGGCACCCGAACCGGACAGCCGAAGGTTATCCGAACAGGTTCAGGGGCCCGGGAGGTAGACAGGAGTACGCCGCCCTCGTGACGCGCCCATAATTGTCGATTGCTAAATGGGTCAGTAGGAGTACGTTCTTTTGGCATTGGTTCTAGCCGATATGGCGAAGTTGGCGGAGAGCTCAAGGAAGCGAGAAGGAACATTGCGGGGCGGGTAGGCTCGACCAGTTGAGAGCCATAAGACATAAAGGGGGAGCTAATGGACGGTCACGCCAAGTGGGAATGCGGAGTCTGTGGACAGATGCATGAGGGAGTCGCCATGGTCTTCGGGTCCCAGGCCCCGGATCCTTGGGTGCACGCAGCACAGGCGGAACGCGACGCAGGCGAACTGACCGCAGACATGTGCGTCCTCCAAATTGGCGGCGAGTGGCATTACTTCCTCAGGGGACATATTGAAATCCCCATCCTCATTGCACCTGGTGACGTTTTTAGCTGGTCCGTTTGGGTCTCAGTTAGTGAGGAAAGCATCCAACAGGTCGCAGACCACTGGGAAGACCTGGCCCGTGCGTCGCTGCCTCCGGTGTTCGGGTGGTTGTGTAACGAATTGCCCTACGAGCAGTCAACCAGTTCCATTCCAACCCTTGTGCATAGTAGGGATCCAGGAGTTGTTCCTTTCATTCAGCTCGACCCGTCGTTTGACCATCCCTTGGTCGGAGAGCAGGGCATGGGCATAACGCTGCATCGGCTAGCGGAGATCAATCACCTGGCCGGGGTTGAGGCCCCGTGAGACATTTGGATGAGCTGGAGGCGCACTATGCGTCCGTTGTAGGCGCCGAACCTGAGTTCGGCACAATGACTTCGTTGGAGGGCAACACGGTCGGCCTTTTTCACTGGCCCCGGGCATCGTCGAGGATGGGGGTTGCCTTGTATGCCTCCGCCGGGATCAGCGTCCCCGGTCCGGGCGGCCGCGGCCATTCACACACCGTGGAAGTCTTCACCGGCATTAGGCAGGATTCTGCCCAGGTCCGGGAAGCGTTCGCCAACCTCATCACGAGCCTTGTTTGCAGCACCTCACCGCACCCTGCCTGTCACGGCGTCTTCGTCGCCGGGGACTGGGAAGTCATCGAAGACCGGAAGTTCACCGGCTGGATCCTGACCGAACGACCGGACGAACTCATTCCGGACCTCCAGCTAAAGGATGGTCGCCACATCACCTTCCTTGACGCGCTGCCAGTCTTCCCTGAAGAGGCCGAATTTCGGCAAGGTAACCGCGCAGAGGACCTGCTCGGAATGTGGGAGGAATGGGAAGTAAAGTCAGCGGATCTGGACCGGGAGCTGCACCCAAGCCTAAAGAAGCCGAAAAAAACCTCCTGGCTGCGGTCCGCCCTGAATATGGGACGGCGATAAAATGGACTAAGGGGAGCCGGAGCACCGTACCAGTTCTAAGGAACTGATTCGGTTGCATCATGCCATGTGGGTTCCCAGTCAGGAATCGGGTTTCGGGTGTACCCCCACTCGCCGCAGCGGTCGACGACTGATCGATAGCATGCGCTCAAGGATAGATTCAGTGCGTCCGGTGAGGGATCCGCTTTCGGAATGGTGGGGCGTCCCGGTGGAGGGTTTCCCTGCCGGTCACGGTTTTGTGTCGGCAGTCAAGTCCATTTGCGTGTGGATCGCAAATCGACTTGACCTGATGTGGTGCCTTTACGGCCGGGCCTTGGCTCGTTTTAGCGCCAGCGCACATACCAAGTTCGCGTAGGTCTCCTCGATGGCTCCGGAGCTACTGTGGATGACGGAAGCGGACGGCCGTTTTCGAAGTCCGCGGACCAGATCGTCGTACATGGACTCCAGCAGTTGCGAACCACCGCCTTGTTCCACGATTGCCTTAATCTGCTCGTGCCACGGGACATCATCCTCGGCGCCACGGTCGCCGAACCTCTCGACGGAACGCTCTTTCGTGTCCATGATGACAATCTCTTGGAAGCCGCTGCCGGTCTCCTCAGCGAGGGCCCGGAAGATTGCAATCTCGTCGTCGGCGTCGAGGAACTGCGGCATGATGACGTCACGTCCTGCAGCGAGGTGCGCGGCAGCCATGCTGGCCGCGACGGGGCGGACTGTCTCTCCGGTTCCCTGGAAGTCCTCTTGCCACCCACCAATCAGGCAGCGCACTTGATCGATGTCCAGATTCAATGTGCCCGGGTGGCGATCGACGAACATCCTCGCCAGAGTTGACTTACCGATTCCCGGCGGGCCGTTCAGGAGAATCAGATCAGCCATGAGTGGTTCCCACCGCATCCCGCCGAGCCGAACGGTCTTACTGGTATTCGCATAGACGACACGCTAGCCGTACGCATGCGCCTCAGGCCACCAGCCCGCCACGCCCGCCGGAGATAATGTCCGTTCAGCGTTCCGTTGCGGGCCGGAGCTGGACTCCAAATCGGGCAGCGCTCGGTCGGCTCAGAGTGCGTCCGTTCACCGTCCGGCTATCGGCGCCGCTTTGCTCGGGCGGCGAACTCGTCAAGGACCTGAACGACGTCCTTCGCTAGCCAAATTCGGTTTCGTCGTCCGTCTGTGATTTGGGTCAGAATGTTGGCGTCAACGAGGCGGTCGATAGCGACCTGAGCGTTGACGGTCGATATGCCAAGCTGAGCTGCGGCTGCGGCTGCGCCAATCACGGGTTGGCGAAGGAGAACGTCCACGAGCCGGTGGGCTGCCGAGTCTCGTCTCGCGCTGATGCGCCCGCGCCATTCGACCTGCACGATTTCCAGGTCGTCGACGAGGATACGGCCGTTGTGTACCGCCGCGAAGGATGCCTCGGCGATTGAACGAACAATCGGGGCGATGTCTCCGGACCGGTACGCACCCAGGGAATCAAAGTATTGGCTGGTGTTGTGGAGCAAACCTGCGGAGACAGGAACGGCAACGTTTCGAGTGAGCTGCCCGCCGCGCAGCATCGACTGGATGAGGGCGCGACCGACCCTCCCGTTGCCATCGGGGAACGGGTGGATTGTCTCGAATTGGGCGTGAGTGATCGCGGTGTGAACGAGCACGGGAAGGTCGTCGCGATTAGCGAAGGCGAAGAGGTCGTCCATGAGCGCGGGGACCCGATCCTGATGGGGAGGGACAAACTGCGCGGTGTGCGGTCCGAGGCTCCCGCCACCGATCCAGACCTGCTGGTCACGCCAATGGCCGACGATGTCGGGATTGCTTTGCTCAAGCAGTGCGCGATGCATTTCCAGGATGGCGTGGCCGTCGATGGACTCGGACAGGGAAAGAGCTGCTTGCATGGCTCGGACGTTGCCGACGATGAGCTGCGCATTCTTCGAGGCGTGCTCACCGAGCTCCGCCAAGGCGATCTGCCGTGCGCCGCTCGTGAGGTTCTCGATTTCCGAGCTTGAGGCGCTCTCGGTGCGAAGGAGAATGGACGCGAATGGTGCCGCAATTTGACCTACTTCCGCATCGAAACGGGCCAGCTCGCTCGCGGCCTCTTCAGTCAGCGCGTGCAGCTCGCTATCGAGCGAGATTGTCTGATCGGCGATGAATGCGGGCACCGCCGCCAAGTACGGCCCCGCGGCCAGACGCTTCTGCGTTCGTGAGCCATACTCGTCCTGGACGCTGCGCCATGGCCGTTCTTCATAGTCAAGCGACGGCCAGGGCGACTTCTCCTCAAACATGGACATGGATCGAGTTTACCAATGCTTATTCCCTTATCCATTGTTATGACTTCTCGTTATTCTGCGTTTATTCCCAACGCCGGCTCTAGGATCTTGCGAAAGCCCCTTCCAAAGCTGGCGAGACCTCGGCGGCGAGAGAAGCGAAAAAGGGCAATGTCTGCTGAGATCCGACTTACGAGCGTGCAGCAAAAGTGGCGCCGTGGAGAGATCAACGACGCACTCGGACCACACCATGGCGGAACCGTCCCGCAAGGGGTTCCCCTATCGAACACGGCCTGCGCCTTCGAGCGCTCACAGAACGCCGGCCAAAGAGTGTGACTGTTAGTTCGGAATGGCGGTTCTTTCGCAGCTCGGTTTGGCGGTTTCCAGGGTCTCGTTGAGTGCGGCAATCCTCGAGTTCTCGGGAGTAGACAACCCACGGCAACGATATGGGAACGAAGCACGGATGGCATTTTGGTCCGGCGATTGAGCGGCCACAATGAGTGGATGAGGTCCTGTTCCAATGCCGTGCGCGCTTCAGCCGTTCTTGTTGCTGCGACACTAACTATCACTGCCTGCACAAACAGCAGTCCTTCGCATAACGCTTCCGGGCTGCCGGGTACGGCGGCGAAATGCGAATCCCCATCGATAGTCAGTGAAAGCAGCGATGGACTTGAAGTTGAGTCCTCCACCACAAGTGGGATGACGCTTCATGGGCTGATTCAAGCGGAACCGTACCCGTTCGTGGCCTCAGAGGAGGTGAAGACGATTGTTTGGCGTGCCAGTGGGACGGGCGAAATTGCCGTAACCGTTCGTCGTCCCGATGGTGAGAGTAGCTCCCTGGATTGGGGCCCCGAGTATCACCCGGCAAGTAACTATGATCGGCCAGGCGACGAGTACGGCAGCGGCCTGGTGACTGACAAGCCTGGCTGTTGGAATGTCAGGTTTAGCCGAAGCGAGTCCGGCACAGCCGAAGTGTGGTTTGAAGTGGGTACCAATGAGCCTTGATGCCGGTATCAAATCTGTCGGTTAACACCGATGCCCTGGGTATGCGGGAGATGCAGCAGCGCGTCTTCGCCAAGAGAGATGCCCAGCACCTTCTGGTCAAGGCTCCGCCTGCGTCAGGCAAGTCGCGTGCGCTGATGTTTGTTGCGCTCGACAAGCTCTACAACCAGGGCCGGAAGAAGGTCATCGTTGCCGTCCCCGAGCGTTCCATCGGAGCGTCCTTCTCCTCGACGAAGCTAACCTCGAACGGGTTCTTCGCAGACTGGGAAATCAAAGACGAGCACAACCTCTGCGACCCCGGTTCCTCGCAGGGCAAGGTCGGAGCGTTCATCAAGTTCCTTGACGGTTCCGGTGCCACGCTGGTCTGCACGCATGCGACGCTGCGGTTCGCCTTTGAGAAGCTCGCACCGGAAGCGTTCAACGGCGCTGTGCTGGCGATCGATGAATTTCACCATGTCTCAGCGGACACGGAGGCCAACCGCCTCGGCGCGCTCCTGCGTGAAGTCATGAACGGCTCGGACGTGCACATCGTCGCGATGACCGGTTCGTATTTTCGCGGCGACTCGGTGCCTGTGCTGTCTGCGGAGGACGAGGCACGGTTCATGCCGGTCACGTTCAACTACTACGACCAGCTCAACGGTTATGAGCACCTGCACTCGCTCGGCATCGGGCATCACTTCTACCAGGGCCGCTATACCGATGCAATCGGTGAGGTCCTGCACCTGGACAAGAAGACGATCGTTCACATTCCGAACGTCAACTCGGGCGAGTCCACCAAGGACAAGATCGAAGAAGTCGGGTTCATTATCGATGCGATCGGCCATGTCGAAGCAACCGACCCGGAGACCGGGATCATCAGCATTCGCCACAAGGACACCGGTGAGATTCTTCGGGTCGCTGATCTCGTGGACGACACAGACCAGAAGAAGCGGGCTGACACACTCCACTATCTCGCCCATGTAGCTTCCAAAGAGCGCGATGGTGTGGACATCATCATCGCCCTGGGCATGGCAAAGGAAGGCTTCGACTGGCCATTTGCTGAGCACGCCCTGACCGTCGGGTACCGCGCCTCGCTGACCGAGGTCATCCAGATCATTGGTCGCGTCACTCGCGACAGCCCCGGCAAGGAGCATGCCCAGTTCACGAACCTGATCGCTGAGCCCGACGCCACTCAGAGCGAGGTGAAGGTCTCGGTGAACAACATGCTGAAGGCCATCACGGCGTCGCTGCTAATGGAGCAGGTGCTCGCACAGAACTTCACCTTCAAGACCAAGCGCGCTGAAGACGATGACGTGAATCCGCCGGGAGTCATCAAGATCAAGGGCTTCAAGGAGCCCTCCTCCGAGCGGGTCAAGCAGATTGTCGAGACGGATCTGAATGACCTCAAGGCCACAATCCTGCAAGACGACACCTTCGCCAAAGCCGCCGCCGGCTCGGTCGATCCCGAGACGACGAACAAGGTTCTGATCCCGAAGATCATCCGCGAGCGGTACCCCGACTTGGACGAAACTCAGGTTGAGGAGCTTCGTCAGCAGGTCGTGGTGGACTCCGTCATCAAGAACGGGGAGATCCGCGAGGTCGGTGATAAGCGGTTCATCAAGATGGCCGAGAAGTTCGTCAATATCGACGACATCAATATCAATCTCATCGACTCGGTCAACCCATTCCAGCGGGCCTTCGAGGTCATGTCGAAGTCTGTGACCCCGTCGGTGCTGCGCATCATCCAGGACACGATCACCGCGACCCGGGTCGAAGTCACCGAAGAGGAAGCCTTGGCGTGGACCCCGGTTTCGTACCGGTGCTTGGAAACCACCAAGGGCGTGCAGTATGTCCTGGTAGGTTTCCAGCTCCTGGTGCTGGGCTGGTTTGCGGTGGCCGCGTTCAGCCATGTGGCCAACGGCTCGGCCTTTGATGCCACGGCCATTTCGCCCGACTGGTTCAACCCCTTTGCCGTCGGTTCGTTCTCGGCCTTTGCGGCCGGCGTCTCACTTTCGATCTTCATTTACTGGGGCTGGGACGTCACCCTGACCATGAACGAGGAAACCAAAAATCCGGAGAAGACGCCCGGCCGCGCGGCAACGGTCACGGTGGTGGTCATTGTGGTGATCTACATGACTGTTGCGCTGGCCACTCTGAGCTTTGCGGGTGTGGGCGAAACAGGGCTGGGTGTGGGCAACCCGGAGAACCAGTCCAGCATTTTCGCTGTTCTGTCCGGTCCGGTGATGGGGCCGTTTGCCATTCCGATGTCGCTGGCCATCCTGAGCAGCTCGGCCGCGTCCCTGCAGTCCACGTTTGTTTCGCCGGCGCGGACCCTGCTGGCCATGGGCCACTACAAGGCGCTCCCGCAGCAGTTCGGCAAGGTCAGCCCCCGTTACGCGTCCCCGGCCTACGCCACCGTTGCCGCGGCCGGTGCGGCGGCAGCCTTTTACGTGATCACCCGGACCGCGTCGGAGAACGCGCTCTGGGACACCATCACGGCTTTGGGCATGATGATCTGCTTCTATTACGGCATCACCGCCCTGGCGTGTGTCTGGTTCTTCCGGGCGCAGGCATTCAGTAATGGCCGGGCCTTCTTCTTCAAAGTCCTCTCCCCGCTGCTGGGTGGAGTGATCCTTCTGGTGATGTTCTTCAAGACCGTCTATGACTCCATGGATCCGGCCTATGGCTCCGGCTCATCCGTGGGCGGCCTGGGGCTGGTGTTCATCCTGGGCATGGGCGTGATCCTGCTGGGTGTAGCGATCATGCAGGTGATGGCCCGGCTCCGCCCCGAGTTCTTCAAGGGGCAGGTGCTGGCGCGCGGGAACTAGGGCGTGTCACTGCGGTTTCCTGAGGGACTCCAGGATTGCCGGCAGCAGTATGTCGTGACGGCCCCAGACCGGATCCAGGACCTCCACATACCAGGAGTCAGCGAGAAGCAGCGCGAGTGAGTCGTTGGTTTCGTCCGACCAGTCCTGGACCTGGGCGGGTTCAATCGGGCTTTCGCTGGAACCGAGAACCGTAACCACCGCGCCCTGGTCCAGCGTCACGGGAATGGACGAACTGCTCATTTCGCCGGGTGCGTGCCCTACCGTGACGAGTTCCGTGCGCGTGGACAGGTCCAGGAGATCCGCCGCGGTTTCCACACTGCAAAAACCAGTGACGTACTGGCGCTGGGCGTTGCCGGCGTCCGTGATCAGGCCGGGCTGCGATTCCTTGGTGAAGAGTCCGCTCCGGTTGATTTCGGCCAGCTGGCCGGCGATGGAACGGGTCTCCTCATCGAAGGAGGCCGAGAAGGTGCCCGGCTGATACTGGCTCTGCCCTTCGAGCCAGCGGGCAGTCAGTTCCCCGGCTGCTTCGAGGGTTGTGGCTTGTTCCCACACTGCACGGTCCGCCAGTCGGCGGCCGTGATGGTCTCGTTCTTCTTCAGCTGTACGGTCCATGTTTGGATGCTACGTTGCCGTCGGGGCGGGTTCCAGTGCGAAGGACACAGCACTTAACGTCTCGGCACCGGCGGGGCTACGAGCTCCGCCGTGCCACCCAACTGGGTAGCAGCAGATGTCGTTTTGGGCGCTCAAAACAGCGTCTGCTGCTACTGAGTTGGGAGAGGGCCGGCGGCGCTACCGGGCAGGCCCGCGAGGACTGCCTGAACCCCACCGACTGCCTGGACCCCACTGACGTGGGCCGCCACTCCGGCGGCGGACTCGGCCGCGGCCAGGGCCTGCTCCAGCCGGGCAACAGCCGGCGGGTACTCGCCCGTCTCATGGGCAGTCCGCAGCGTGGCGGCCTCCCGCATTGCCCTGACCAGTGCGGCGGTCTCCGGCCGGCGCACATCGGTCATGTCCGGGTAATCGATCCCCAGGGCCGGATCCAGTTCGTACCGCTGCCAGGCGGCCAGCAGCCGACGATGTGTGGCCGCGGCGGCCTCGACCGCGGGCAGTGCCTGCCGTCGCCGCTGCCTGTTGTCCAGCCAGCGGATCACCCGGGGAGTGCCGAGGTACGCCGCAACCGCCGTGGCACAGGCAATGATGGCCAGCACAAGTCCCGCAAGCGGGGAGGCCAGTGTAGGTATGACCAGGGCGGGGACAACCACGGCGAGTCCGGCGAAAAGGTCCCAAAAGACCGGATCCGAGGCGTCGGCGTCGGCCTTTCCGTTGGTCCGGTGGATCCGGGCGGCGAGAACGGTGGCGGCCACGGCGCACACAAGAACAACGCCCCAGAAGAGCAGCTGCCACGGCCCCAACGGAGCGGATTCTGTTATGGCTGGCACCACGCCACCTCCAAGCAACGTGCCCGGTGCAGGGAAATCGGGCTGCTCCTTCAATTGCAACCCCTCGCGGCCCCGCGGTCAATGGGCTGGAACGGTTTGGCGGCCGGCGCTGTCTTCAGCGGCGCTTTTCAGGGAAGCGGCTTCCGCGTAGCGTTGGCGGCATGCGACTCAAAATGTGCAGCATTCACGTCCTGGAACCGGCCGCCGCCCACACGTTTTACACGGATACGCTTGGCTTCGAAACGCTGATGGCCATGCCGGAGCACAACCTGTTTATCGTTAAGGACACGGGCGCTGACGCCGGCGGGGCGGGCCTGCTGCTGGAGCCCAGCGACAACCCGATCGGCGCGGATTACATGAACGGACTGCACGACGCCGGGATCCCGGCTATGGTTCTTGGCGTAACGGATGTCAGGGCAGAGTACGGCCGGTTGACCGCTGCGGGCGTTCGCTTCCAGGGTGAACCCGCCGAGGACCCGTCAGGGGTCACTGCGGTGTTCGACGATACGTGCGGCAACTTCATCCTTGCATCAGGACTGAGCCGGCTCCCACATAGACCAGCGGCCGGCTGAGGCGGGCAACTTCCAGGGTCAGCCGTCAGCCGTCAGCCGTCAGCGGAGACTGTGCGGGGCGCGGGTAGGGCGCTGACGCCGGCAGGGTCGGCCAGGAAACGGGTGAAGGCGAGTTCCGCGGCGCCGATCATCATCAGATCGGAGCCAAGCGCGGCACGGTAGATGCGGACCTGGCCGGCCGGCCCGTCCATGGCCTGGGTCCGGAGTAGCTGGTCCAGGGTGTCCGGAGCCAGCGAATGCAGAATTCCGAGGAAGCCGTCCAGGACAATTGCGTCCGGGTTGAAGATGTTGACGGCATTCCGCAGGGCAACGCCGAGGTAGCCCAGCTGGCGTGAAACCTCTTTGGTGACTTCCGGACCGCTGCGGGCCCGAAGTGCCTCTTCGAGGTGCGCCGCTTCGCCGCCGCCGTCAATGCCGACCAGCCCAAAAAGCCTGGACTGGGCCACCTCGGTCTCCAGGCAGCCGGAGGCGCCGCAATGGCAGGCCTCGCCGGCCGACCGGACAAAGGTGTGTCCCAGTTCCCCGGCATATCCGGAAGCGCCGCGGAGCAATGCGCCGTCCGCAATGACTCCGCCGCCGATGCCGCTGGCGCCGCCGTTGAGGTAAATCAGGTTGCCGCGGCCGGCCCCGGCCCCGAAAATCAGCTCGGCTTCCGCGCCCAGCGAAGCGTCGTTGGCAGCCTGGCAGGGATAGCCGGTGGCCTGGCTCAGCATCCGGGCAATGGGCTCGTTCCGCCAGTCCAGGTGCGGGGCATGGCGCACTACGCCGTCTGCGCGGTTGACCAACCCGGGCACCGCGATCCCCACACCGGTGATGCGGTAATCGGCGTCGAGCTCTGAACGCATTCCGGCAATCACGGCCGCCGCAATGTTCACCGCTTCCTTTGCCGAGGGGATCCCCTCGGTTGGAAACCGGATCTTCTTCCTGACCAGGCCGCCGAGGCTTACCAGGCCGATGGTCACGGCGTCGATCTCCGGGTTGACCGCCAGGGCGGCTGTGGATGCGCTGGGGCGGACCTCCGGGCTGGGCCTGCCCACCTGGGCCTCCCCGGTGGGCGCGGTCTCATACACCAGTCCGAGCCCCACCAACTGCCCGATCAGGGTGCCCACTGTGGACCGGTTCAGCCCGGTCCGCCTGGTCAGCTGCGCGCGGCTGAGCACACGGTGGTGATGTACCAGGGACGTGATCAGGGCGAGGTTGTTCCGCCGCGACGGATCAGGCTCGCTCGCTGCGGAGGAGGCGTGGGTCGCGGAGGCGGGGGGCGGCGCGCTGAGGGCTGGGGAGGGCATCATCGGTGAGGATATCAGCTGCCGAAGACCGCGCGGTCCAGGAACGGGTTCCGGAACTTTCCGTCCGGATCAAGCCGGTCCGCCAGGGCGATGAAGCAGTCAAAGCGAGGATAAAGCGGCCCGAGGGCGGCAGCACCGCCGTCGAACAGCTTGCCCCAGTGGGGCCTCGCCGCGAACGGTGCCAGCTCTGCTTCCAGAAGCCGCAGCACCGCCTCAACGCCGGGCTGGTCAGGCCGCCAGGTGAAGTGCAGGCCGATGCCGTCGCGGCCGTAGTTCGGGCTCAGCCAGAGCCGGTCCGCCGCGATGGTCCGGATCTCCGAGACCAGGAGCAGGGGCGTCACCACACCGGAGAGCCGGCGCATGGTCCGGATGGCGTCTGCTGCGTGTTCCCGGGGTATGAGGTATTCGGACTGCAGCTCGTCCCCCTTGCTTGGTGTGAATTCCATCCGGAAGTGGGCGAGCCTGTCGGACCACGGCCCGGGGACGCCGAGTTGCTGGGTGCACGTGCTGCCCGATACTCCCGGGAGCGGATGCCGAGGCGCCGTGGCCGGAGTTCCGCCGAAGAACCCGGGGAGGCTTTCCAGGCGGCCATCCGTCCGGCCCTTCAGCCACGCCTGCCCCACGGTGGCGCCGCTCCAGTCCGTGAAAAGGCTGACGCTGTAGGTGGACGAAGTCACCCCGTCAAAGTTCTCCAGCACCTGCTCCCAGTCCAGATTTTCAAGCACGCTCTGGGCCACTTCGAAAGTGGGTTCGATGTCCAGGGTTACGCTGCTGACAATCCCCAGCGCGCCCAGGCCCACCACCATGCCCTCAAAGTCCGGGGTCTCGCCGCGGCGGGCGGTGAGGATGCCGCCGTCGGCCGTCACTATTTCCAGGCCCACGACGGCGGTGGCCAGGTTCCCGTTCCCGTCGCCGGAGCCATGGGTGGCCGTGGCCACGGCGCCGGCCACTGAAATGTGCGGAA
Organism: Micrococcaceae bacterium Sec5.7; assembly: GCA_039636785.1. Classification (NCBI taxonomy): domain Bacteria; kingdom Bacillati; phylum Actinomycetota; class Actinomycetes; order Micrococcales; family Micrococcaceae; species Micrococcaceae bacterium Sec5.7. Next base: position 4,043,519 of record CP144169.1, read on the forward strand.
GCGAGGCGAGGTTGTGCAGGGCAAAGCCCTGACTCTGCAGTTCTTCCGCGAGCGTGCCGTAGCGGGTGCCGCCGCTGACTGTCACGGTCATTTGGTCTGGATCCACGGCGATGCCGGGATCCAGCAGGTCGAGGGCTGCCAGCGTGCCGCGGGTGTCGGCGATGTCGTTGAACGAATGGCGGGAACCCAGGGCGCGGATCCGTGCGGTCCCCGCCACCAGCTTCTGCAGCGCTTCCACAGTGCGCGGGCGGGCGATCACGGGCGCCTGATAGCTCAGGTTTCCGGCCCAGTTTCGTTCCACGGTGCTGTGCTCGCTCACGCTTTGTATCCTTAAATGCTTGGTTATTTGCTTGACTCAACAACATAACAGTGAAATTTCCGTAAAACCAGAGTTTTCCAGACATTTCAGCAACAATGTAGCGCCAAGGTTTCTGCGGCTTAGTGGTTGACATCACCGAAATTCCCAATATGTTTGTCTACAGAACAATTTGGCAAACGACCCCCCACCGTTTCGGAGCACTCAATGACGATCAAGCCCACCCGTGAAGACAAATTTTCCTTCGGCCTCTGGACCGTGGGCTGGGAGGCCCAGGACCAGTTCGGTTCCGCCACCCGCCCGCCGCTGGACACCGTGGAGGCGGTCAACAGGCTCAGCGACCTCGGCGCGTACGGCATCACCTTCCATGACAACGACCTGTTTCCGTTCGGCAGCTCCGCCGCAGACCGGCAGCGCGAAATCGACCGCCTGACCGGTGCGCTGAAGGCCACCGGCATGGTGGTCCCGATGATTACCACCAACCTGTTCAGCCACCCCGTTTTCAAGGACGGCGGCTTCACCAGCAACGACCGCGGTGTGCGCCGGTACGCCCTGCGCAAGGTTCTGGACAACATCGATCTTGCCGCGGAACTCGGTGCCGAAACGTTTGTCATGTGGGGCGGGCGCGAAGGCAGCGAGTACGACGCCGCCAAGGACATCCGCGGTGCCCTGGAACGCTACCGCGAAGCGGTCAACCTCCTGGGCGACTACGTCACGGACAATGGTTACAACATCCAGTTCGCCATCGAGCCCAAGCCCAACGAACCCCGCGGCGACATCCTGCTGCCCACGCTGGGCCACGCGCTTGCCTTCATCGAGACACTGGAGCGTCCGGAGCTCGTGGGCATCAACCCCGAGACGGGGCACGAGCAGATGGCCGGGCTGAACTTCACCCACGGCATTGCGCAGGCCCTCTACCAGGGCAAGCTCTTCCACATCGACCTCAACGGCCAGCGCGGCATCAAGTTCGATCAGGACCTGGTGTTCGGCCACGGCGACTTGCAGAACGCGTTCTCGTTGGTTGACCTGCTCGAAAACGGCGGCCCCGACGGCGGCCCCGCGTACACAGGTCCGCGCCACTTTGACTACAAGCCCAGCCGCACCGAAGACATCGACGGTGTGTGGGACTCCGCCGCAGCCAACATGCAGACCTATCTCCTGCTCAAGGAGCGGGCCACCGCATTCCGGGCGGATCCCGAGGTCCAGGCAGCCGTGCTGGCCTCGCGCGTTGCGGAAATCAACGAACCCACGCTCAGCGCAGGCGAAGGCTACGAGCAGCTTCGGGCGGACAAGTCTGCCTACGAGGAGTTCGACGTCGATTCCTACTTCGGCGGCAACGGCTTCGGTTTTGTGAAGCTCCAGCAGCTCTTCATCGAGCACCTCCTCGGCGCGCGCTGATCCTGTGACGCTGGTTGCCGGGGTGGATTCCTCTACCCAAAGCTGCAAAGTGGTCATTCTCGACGCAGAGAGCGGGGCCTTGGTCCGCGACGGCCGGGCCAGCCATCCGGAAGGCACTGAAGTCCACCCGGACCATTGGTGGCAGGCATTGTCCGCAGCCATTGACGACGCCGGCGGCCTGGCGGACGTCAGCGGGCTTTCGGTGGGGGGCCAGCAGCACGGCATGGTGCTGCTGGATTCGGGGGGAAACATCGTCCGGCCCGCGCTGCTCTGGAACGACACCCGCTCGGCGGAGTCCGCCAGGGCGCTCACCCGGGAGGTGGGCGCGGAGAATTTTGCCGCGCGGACCGGCGTGGTGCCGGTGGCCTCGTTCACCGTCACCAAGGTCCGGTGGGTCCGCGACCACGAACCGGAGAACGCCGCCCGGGCTGCCGCGGTGGCGCTTCCGCATGACTGGCTGACGTGGCGGTTGCGCGGCTACGGCCCGGCGGGCTCCAGCCCCCTGGGCCCGGACCTTGAGCAGCTCACCACCGACCGCTCGGATGCCAGCGGGACCGGATACTGGAGCCCGGTCACCGGCAGCTACGATCTGGAGCTGTTCCGGCTTGCCTTCGGGCGGGAAGTGCGTGAAGCCCGGGGCGTGGCGGACCTACGGGACGCAGCCGGGGACCGCAGGGACGCAGCTGCGGCTGGGATCGGGGTGGAAGCCGGAAGCCGGGCCGAAGTTGGACATGGAGCGGAGCCAGCCTGGGCCGTTATTTTGCCCCGAGTCCTGGCCCCGGCCGAGACCGGCGGCCACATTCATCCCGACAGTTTCAGCGACGTGGACAACGGCCTGGCCGCCACCAACGGGGCCGATGTCCCGGACAGCAGCGAGGGCGAGGGCACGGCCACAAGCGAGGGCGAGCGGATTCTGCTCGGTCCCGGCGCGGGGGACAATGCCGCGGCCGCCCTGGGCCTGGGTGCCAAACCCGGTGATGTTGTGGTCTCCGTGGGCACGAGCGGAACGGTGTTCGCCGTCGCGGCCGAGCTGCACAGCGACGCCACCGGCATTGTTGCGGTGTTCGCGGATGCCAGCGGGCTGCATCTGCCCATTGCCGTAACACTGAATGCGGCTCGGGTGCTCAGTTCAGTGGCCGGGCTGCTTGATGTTGATTTCGATCGGCTGTCCACGCTGGCGCTGGAGGCCGAGCCAGGCTCGGGCGGCGTGGTGCTGGTGCCCTATTTTGAGGGTGAACGTACGCCCAACCTGCCGCATGCCACGGCCAGTTTCCACGGACTCAGCATCGCCTCAACCACCCGTCCGAACATTGCCCGGGCGGCAATCGAGGGAATGCTGTGCGGCCTGTCCGGGGGGCTTGAAGCGCTTCAGGCACTGGGTTACCCGGCGGAGCGGCTGCTGCTGATCGGCGGAGCAGTGCAGAACCCGGCCGTGCAGAAAATAGCGGCGCAGGTATTCGATCTTCGGGTGGTCATTCCGAGCCCGGGCGAATACGTGGCACGGGGTGCGGCTGTCCAGGCGGCCTGGGCGCTGACGGGCACCCGGCCGGCATGGGACCTGGCGTTGGATGCCACGCCCGAACCGGATTTTCATCCGTCAATCGGCGAGAACTACAGGAAGACTGCATTGGGCTGAGCGCCCCGTTCCTAGGCTTGTTGGGCATTCCCGCCCTTCAAGGCACGGTTCTGCGAACAAGCCTAGGAATTGCGGGCGTGCCCCGGCCAGAAACTACTCGGACGCGGCGCGCGCCTTCTTGGCATCCTTCTTGGCGGCGTCATCCTTGACGCGCTGGGCTTCGGTGCGCACTGCGGCGTGGGTGGAGCGCTCGGAAACCAGCCACGCCGGGGGAGCCTGCAGAAGTGCGGTGATTTCCGCCGTCGTCAGTGCTTCCTCAACGCCGCCGCGGGCCAGGCCGCCGATGGAGACGTTCAGCTTCTGCGCAACCACGGGGCGCGGGTGGGGGCCGTTGCGGCGGAGCTCGGCCAGCCACTCCGGCGGGTTTGCCTGGAGTTCGGCGAAATCGGCGCGCGAGATGACTGAATCCTGGAACTCCTGCGGTGTTGCGGGCAGGTAGATGCCAAGCTTCTTGGCAACGGTGGCCGGCTTCATGGACTGGGAGTTTGCAGAGGTCATGCTTCAAGGGTATCCGGCCCGACGCCCGCAGGGCACCACACAGTCACCATACAGGCACAGCACAGCGGCACCGTACGCCAGCACTGGCGGTACTGTGAATGTGTGTCCGCTGCAGAAGAAACCACGCCGAATCCCCAATCCAATGCCGCATCCGAGCCGGGAGCGGCCCGGGAGCTGCGCTTCGCGTACGTTGCCGGCGTGACGCCCGGGAAATGGATCCGCCGCTGGGAAGAACGCATGCTGGACATTCCCTTGCGCTCGTTCATGTCCGACGACGCCGCCCAGTTGGACGTGCTGCATGACGGTACCGCTGAGCTGAGTTTCGTCCGGCTGCCCGTGGACCGCGAAGGCCTCAACGTCATCCCGCTCTACGAGGAACAGCCCGTGGTGGTGGCGCCGAAGGGGCACGAGATCGCGGTGTTCGAGGAAGTGGCGCTCGAGGACCTGTCCAAGGAAACGTTCCTGGATGTGGCCGAGCTCGGCGGGCCGGAAATGGCTCTTCAGATGGTGGCGTCCGGCGCCGGCCTGGTGATCCTGCCCATGGCCGTTGCCCGCCACTTCAACACCAAGGACACCGTGGCGCGGCGTCTCACGGGCGGCCCGGTGACGGAGATCGCTCTTGCCTGGCCCGTGGATTCCACGGATGACGTGATCGAGGAGTTCATCGGGATTGTCCGCGGCCGCACCGCGCAGAGCTCCCGGCAGCCGTCGGCGCAGCAGGAAAAACCCAAAAAGGAACCCAAGCCGGACCGTCGGGGGACGGGCGTCAAGAAGGCTAAGGTGTCCCAGCGCTACGCACCCAACCCGGACAAGGGCCGCGGCAAGGGCTCAAGGAAAAAGGGCAAACGCTAGGTTAAAGAGGTTAGCGCCAGGCCGCTACGCCGCGCAGGCGTCTTTCAGGGCTGTGACGGACCCGGCCGGAACCTGGTCTCCGGCTTCCGCGATCTGCCGCAGCGGCGTGGTGATGTCCGAGGGAACCCCTGCCGTCTGTGCTCCGGAAACGAGGCCGCCGAGCAGTTCCTTGTCCTTGACGCTGACCAGTCCGTCTTCCACGAGGGCGCAGACCCGGCCCTTGACCTGGTCGGCGGCAGCGGTGGCAACCTTGGAAGCCGCGTCACTGGCGGCATTTCCCGCAGCCTCCTGGACCTGGCCGCAGCCGGCCAGCACCACCAGGAGCGGGACAGCGGACAGGGCGGCGAGGTGTCGTTTCATGATTTCACCCTAGCAAGCCCGGAGTCCCCCGCACGCTGCTCATCCTCCGGCTCGCCCATGAGGTCCGTTCCAAACCCAATCCGGACCCCGGCGTAGCGGGCCAGCCCCACGGCGTTCCTGCCGGCCAATACTTCCCTTCGCGAGCTGAAACCGCAGCTCATCGGCCACCTGCCTGCCACTGAAGGCATGGCGACCCCAGGCGGGCTGGCGCGCCCCGCACGGCACCATTTTCTCCGCGCATCGCAGCTCCGCGGGAGGCATTGCGGACTCCTGCATCTGAACCGGCCATGCTGCAGAATTTACACAATCCTCACATCGTTGGATTGAAGGATTGTTGAACAATCTGAGTTTTCGGTGCATCCTTGAAGAAGCACTTCAATGAGACGAGGATCACAGTATGGCAAGCATCGATCTGAACAGCGATGTTGGGGAATCGTTCGGACGCTGGACCCTGGGCGATGACACGGCGATGTTCCGCTCCGTGACGAGCGCCAACGTTGCCTGCGGGTTTCACGCCGGCGACCCCACGGTCATCCGAACCACCTGCCGCAATGCCGTAGGTGCCGGCGTCGTCATCGGTGCGCACGTGGGCTACCGGGATCTTGCCGGCTTCGGACGCCGCTTCCTGGATGTCGATCCCCGCGAGCTGGCGGACGACGTCCTCTACCAGATCGGTGCGCTGCAGGCGCTCGCGGCGGCAGAGGGGGCACGCGTGCAGTACGTCAAACCTCATGGCGGGCTCTACAACGCGATCGTCAGGCACACCGCCCAGGCGCGGGCCGTCGTCGACGCCGTGAAAGCGGTGGATCCGGGACTCCCGATTCTGGGGCTCCCGGGCTCGGAGGTGCTGCGGCTCGCGGAAGCCGCAGGGCTGCGGGCCGTTCCCGAAGCCTTCGCGGACCGGGCCTACAACACGGACGGCACACTCGTTTCGCGGTCACTGCCGGGAGCCGTCCTCGAAGACCCCGCCCTCGTGGCAGAACACGTCCTGCGGATGGCCACCGAACAGTCCGTCCGGACGATCGATGGTTCCATCCTGAATATCCGCGCAGAAAGCATCTGCGTGCATGGTGACTCACCGGGGGCTGTCGCCATGGCCACCGCCGTGAAGTCCGCCCTCAACGACGCCGGAGTCACCCTTGGCGCCTTCGTCTGATCCCCACGCCGATTCCCGGCATTCCGCAACAACACGCACCGCCTCACTCCCGGAGGAAAACATGACCACCAGCGACCAGGCAACACCGTCCCCGGCAAGGAAGCTGCCGGCCGGCGCCCTCAAGGCATACATCGCCAGCCTCACCGGAACGTCGCTTGAGTACTATGACTTCGCCATCTATTCCGTGGCGTCCGCCCTGGTGTTCCCCAAGGTCTTCTTCCCGGGCAACGATGAGTTCGTAGGGCTCCTGCTGTCCTTCTCCGCCTTTGCGGTGGGATACCTTGCGCGGCCCATCGGCGGCGTGGTGTTCGGCCGGCTTGGCGACAAGATCGGCCGCAAGCAGGTCCTGGTCATCACGCTGCTGCTGATCGGTGTGGCCACCGTGCTCATCGGTGCTCTCCCTGCCTACTCTGTGATCGGCGTAGCGGCCCCCATCATCCTGGTGCTGCTGCGCCTGGCGCAGGGCATCGGCGTCGGTGGCGAGTGGGGCGGCGCGGTGCTGCTGTCCAGCGAATTCGGTGATCCGAACAAGCGCGGCTTCTGGTCCTCAGCGGCGCAGATCGGGCCGCCGGCCGGCAACCTGATGGCCAACGGCGTCCTGGCGGTGCTCGCAGCAACCCTCAGCAATGAAGCATTCCTCTCCTGGGGCTGGCGCGTGGCCTTCCTCGCCTCCGCATTGCTGGTGGTCTTCGGCCTGATCATCCGGCTCAAGCTGGAGGAAACCCCGGTCTTCAAGGCCATCAAGGCCCACGGTGAGGCGCCGAAGGCCCCCATCAAAGAGGTGTTCACCAAGGAACCCCGCGCCCTTGTGGCCGCCGCCCTCTCCCGCGTCTGCCCCGACGTCCTGTACGCCCTCTTCACCGTGTTTGTGGCCGTCTACGCCACCAAGGAACTGGGCATGACCACCGGCAACGTGCTGAGTGCCATCCTCATCGGTTCGGCGTTCCAGCTGGTGCTGATGCCCGTGGCCGGTGCCCTCACGGACCGTTTCAACCGGCGCCTGGTGTACGGCATCGCCGCGGTGGGCACTGCTGCCTACATCCCGCTGTTCTTCCTGATGGTCCAGGGCAAGTCGGTGCTGATGCTCATCGTGGGCGTTGTGATCGGCCTCGCCTTCCACGCCTTCATGTACGGGCCACAGGCCGCCTACATCACCGAGCAGTTCCCGGCACGGCTGCGCTATGCCGGCAGCTCGCTGGCCTACACCTTGGCCGGCGTGATCGGCGGCGCCGTGGCACCGCTGATCTTCACCGCCCTCTACGCTGCCTCCGGCGGCTGGTTCCTGATCGCGGCGTACCTCCTGGTGGCCTCCGTGGTGACCGTGATAGGCCTGGCCCTCGGCCGGAATCCGCACACCGACGAGGAAGAGCGGCTGCTGCAGGAGACCCGCGCCTGAACGGCGTGGCACACCGGATGACGGACATGGACAGGGAAGCCCCCACCTCGCACAAGGTCTGTTCCGTGCGGCCGGTGGGGACGCGCGCGGTGCTCGCCGAACTCTCCGGACTGCAGGATGTCCTTGCCCTGCAGTCGATGCTCTTCGAGACCCCGCTGCCCGGCCAGGTGGACGTCCTGGCGGCAGCCGAAACGGTGATGGTGAAGGCGGACTCACCGGCAGCGGCCCGCGCCATCGGCGCCCGCCTGCTGGAACTGGACCTCAGCCCACGGGCGGATGCCGCCGGCAGCCTGGTGGTCATTGACACCGTGTACGACGGCGAGGACCTCGCCGAAGTTGCGCAGCTCACCGGCCTCGGCGCCGACGGCGTCATCGCCGCCCACACCGGTCAGATCTGGACGGTGGCGTTTGCCGGCTTCGCCCCGGGCTTCGGGTACATGGTGGGAGAAAACCGGCTGCTCGAGGTTCCCCGCCGGACCTCGCCCCGCACCGCGGTGCCTGCCGGTTCGGTGGCGCTGGCCGGCAACTATTCGGCCGTTTATCCCCGCAGCTCACCCGGCGGCTGGCAGCTGATCGGCCGCACCGGTGCCCGCATGTGGGACCTCCACCGGCCACAGCCCGCGCTGGCCGGCCCCGGCAACAAGGTGCGGTTCCGGGCCGTCCGGGATGTTGTCACTGTGGCTCCGGGTACGTCTGAGTCCACTGCCGCGCCCGCCCAGGCAACCACCTCCGGGCTCCGGGTCCTGGCCCCCGGCATCCAGAGCCTCATCGAAGACCTGGGCCGGCACGGTCATGCCGCCCTCGGCGTTTCCTCGGCGGGCGCGCTGGACCGTTCTTCCCTCCGGCGGGCCAACCGACTGGTGGGCAACAGCTCAGCGGCTGCCGCAATTGAGACCGTCAACGGCGGGCTCACGGTTGAGGCGATCGGCGACCAGGTGCTGGCCGTTGCCGGAGCGCCGGCAACGCTGACTATCCAGTCGCCGTCGGGCCCCGGCCTCGACGGACAGCCCGACGGCGAGCCCGGCGCCGAGCGCACCGTTCCGATGGCGGCTCCGTTCGCCCTGCTCGACGGTGAAGTGCTGAGTATCGGCACGCCGGACAGCGGCTTCCGCAGTTACGTGGCCATCCGGGGCGGGGCGGACGTTCCCGCCGCCCTCGGCAGCCGCTCCACGGACACAATGTCCGGCATTGGTCCGTCCCCGCTCGCGCGGGGTCAGGTGCTTCCGGCGGGCAGGGCTACGGATTCCGGGGTCGTGGGCAACCCCGAGCTCCAGCCTGAGTTCCCCGGGCTGGGCGCCACCGTGCTGGATATCGTTCCCGGCCCCCGCGCCGACTGGTTCGACGACGCCGGACTGGCCGCCCTCTGCAGCCAGTCCTGGACGGTCACTCCGCAATCAAACCGCGTCGGCATGCGGCTGCAGGGGGAACCACTCCGGCGCAGCCGCGACGGCGAGCTTGCCAGCGAAGGCACCGTGGCCGGAGCCATCCAGATTCCGCCGGCAGGCCTCCCGGTCCTCTTCCTCGCCGACCACCCGATCACCGGCGGTTACCCGGTGATCGGCGTCGTCACGGACGAGCACCTGGACCGGGCCGCGCAGGTCCCCATCGGCGGGAGCATCCGCTTCCGCGTCACCCCTGCTTTTGTCCCGGCACAACTTCCCACAGAAAAGTGAGCAACTGATGCGCAAGGTCCTGATCGCCAACCGCGGTGAAATCGCGGTCCGCATCGCCCGTGCCTGCGACGACGCCCAGCTTGGCTCGGTGGCCGTCTACGCCGACATCGACGCCGATGCCATGCACGTGTCCGCCGCCGGCGAAGCGTACAGCCTGGGCGGGAACACCCCGGCGGACACCTACCTGAACATCGAAAAGATCCTGCACATCGCCGCGCAGTCCGGCGCGGATGCCGTGTACCCCGGCTATGGATTCCTGTCGGAAAACGCTGATTTCGCCCAGGCGGTCCTGGACGCCGGACTCGTGTGGATCGGCCCGTCCCCGGAGGCCATCCGCCTTCTCGGAAACAAGATCACGGCGCGCGGGATCGCTGTGCGCGCCGGTGCCCCGCTCGTGGCCGGAAGCGACGGCCCCGTGGCCACGGCTGCGGAGGCGCGTGACTTCGCCGAACAGCATGGCCTGCCTATCGCCATCAAGGCTGCCTTTGGCGGCGGTGGCCGCGGGCTTAAGGTGGTGCGCGAGTTTGAGGAGATCGAGGAAGCGTTCGATTCCGCCGTCCGCGAGGCCGTGGTGGCCTTCGGCCGCGGTGAGTGCTTCGTGGAGCGCTACCTGGACAGGCCCCGCCATGTGGAGGCCCAGGTGCTGGCCGACAGGCACGGGAACGTCGTGGTTGTGGGCACACGCGACTCCTCACTCCAGCGCCGTCACCAGAAACTCGTCGAAGAAGCGCCCGCGCCCTTCCTGAGCGCTGATCAGCAGAAGCAGATCTACAACGCCGCCAAGGCCATTTGCCGGGAAGCGGGCTACTCAGGTGCGGGGACGGTGGAGTTCCTGGTCTCGGCAGACGGCGCAGTCGCTTTCCTTGAGGTCAACACCCGCCTTCAGGTGGAGCATCCCATCACCGAGGAAACCACGGGCATCGACCTCGTCCAGGAGCAGTTCAGCATCGCCGCAGGTGAGCCGCTCAGGGTGCAGGGGGACCCTGTTGCGCGAGGGCATTGCGCCGGTCCCGCCGGGCACTGGCCGAAATCAACATCACCGGCCTGGCCACGGTTCTTCCGTTCCACCGGGCTGTCGTTGAAGCCCCTGATTTCACGTCTGAGGCCGGCCTGGGAATCCACACGCGGTGGATCGAAACCGATTTCGCCGACGAGATTGCCGCTGATCCGGACTACCGCCCCACGAGCCCTTCGGGTGAACGGCGCACCATCACCGTGGAAGTTGACGGCCGGCGGCTCGCCGTGGGGCTGCCCGCCGATCTGCTGGACGGCTGGGCCAGGTCCGGCCAGCCGCTCCCGGGGGCGGCCGACGTCGGACTCCCGGACGAAGCGGCGCTGGGCGCCACCGGGGGGTCTTCATCCGACGGCACCGACCTTGTGTCCTCGATGACCGGAACTGTGGTGAAGTGGCTGGTCGAGCCGGGTACGGACGTCGCTGCCGGAGATCCGGTTGTCGTGCTCGAGGCCATGAAGATGGAGACCCAGGTTTCGGCGCATCGCGGAGGGACGCTTTCCGCGATCTTCCTGGGGCCGGGCGGAGCGGTCACCGCGGGCTCGGTTCTGGCCCACATCGAATAACGGGTCCTCAGGCAAAGCACGACGGCGGTCCGGCATCCCTTGTGGGGTAACCGGGCCGCCGTCGTCGTGCTCCTGAGTGCCAGCCGCTACGGAACGGTGACTACGGAACGGTGAGCCTGGCAGTGCCGCTCAGTCCGCTGCTTTTGCCCGTCACGGTTACCTTGTGGGCGCCGGAGGGCAGTGGTGCGGCCAGGCTGATGGCCGTGTTGGTAAGTTTTCCGTCGTCGGTGGCCGTTGCGGTGGTGGCCACGGAGGCGCCGTCAACGGTGACCAGGAGCGGTTCGTCGTTGGCGTAGGGGGAGCCGTTGACGGTGAGCGTTGTGCCGCTGACAGCAGCCGTGATGCTGGCGACGGTTTCCTGGACGTAGAGCGGAGCGCCCTTCCTGGCGGCCGCGACAGGTGCCCCAAGACCCGGATCCTGGCAGGACCTGGACGCGGTGTTCCAGATGGAGTTCACGTTGGAGCGTGCGTCGGCGAAGGGGATACTGCTGCCGGTGACGGTTTCGGTCACCTTGCACGGCTGGCCCGCGGCAGGGAAGGCGTCGTTCTGGATGGAGAAGAGCCTGGACATCTGTCCGGTGAAGGAGACCTTGTTCAGCGGAACCCACGAGTCCTTGGCGGGTGAGTAGGTGTACGCGTTGCCGTAAGAGGCGGTGCGGGCGCGGCCCCCGGTGAAGAGGTTGTCCCGCTTGAAGTCCTCGATGAAGGAGTACAGGCCGCTGAGGTTGGTCTGCGTGGCCGGGCGCTCGGTCCGGACGGTCATCAGGCGGGTCCACTCGGGTGCCTGGTCGGTGGGCTTCAGGTTGATCCAGGCGGTGACGATCTTGGCGTGGCCGTCCGACTTGTCCGTTTGTTCGGTGATCATGGTGGCGTAGTTCTTGCCCAGCTGCCAGTCGAACGGGATGCGGATGCTGGGGCCGCCGGCGTACTCACCGTGGATCACCAGGTTGCCGCCGGGGATGGTGTACAGGACCTTGGAGGAGAGCTTGTCATCCGGAACCTGGCCCTTGTTCGGCCCGAAAATGGAGAAGATGGCGATCTTGGAACTGTCCTCCAGCTCCTGGATGCCGAAGTAGCCGCCGGTGAAGCCGTTGGTCATGAAATAGCTGGCGGGCGTGCTGCTGAGCGGGGTGATCTCGTTATAGAACGCGTTGGCGTCCGCTGGGAGCACACCGTTCTGCGTGGTGTACCTCAGGTGCGCGGAGGGATCGCCCTTTTCGAAGATCCCGGCAGCCTGGGCGTCGCAGATGCCCTGGCCCTGGATGAGGGGATCGCAGCTGTTGGGCTGCGGGGTGCGGCCGCCCCGGGAGTCCACGTTGAACGGTTCTGCCACGGTGACGATTTTTGTGTCGAAAATATGAGCAAGGCCGTTGCCGCTGACCTCGATTTCCTTGACCTCCTTGGCCGGATCGATGTTGATTCCACTGACAAACATGCCGTACTTCTTGTCCGTGTTCACGTCCGCGGCGGCAGGGGTGTTGCGGCCCGGGATCCGGAAAGCATCATGGACCAGCTCCAGCGGATCCGGGGTGGCCGTGGTCCAGGTGTTGGTCAGGGCAAAGGTCCGGAGCCGGGTCTTGTCCTTGTAGGTCACAGTGACGTTGAACGGGCGGTTGCCGCTGGTGGTGGTGGCGAGGAACGCAATGGCGTTGCCCTGGCCGCGGAGCTTGATGCTGGTGGGCTCCGCACTGGGTGCGATGTTGTCAGGCTCGCCGGGTGCTGTGTCCGGAAGGACGAAACCGATGCCTGCGGCAGTGACGCCGGCGCCGGGTTCGTACCCCGCAGCGGTCAGGCTGGCCGAGCTGAAGGAGCTGCCTGCCGCATCGAGCTGGCCCTTGGACCGGGTGGCGGAATCCGTGATTCCCACGTTGTTAAAGGCGGAGGCCACTGCACCGCCGGAGTCCTTCTTGAAGGTGCCGGGGTCCGCAGAGGCGGCCACTGCGGTGGCGCCAGCCAGTGCGGCGGAGGTGAGTGCGGTGGCTGTCGAGAGGGCCAGCCATCCGCGCATTCGTCTGTTCATTGCCATGGGATTCCTTTTCCTGGGTGCTGCCGTCGACGTTCAGAGCCCACTTGATGCAACGTTGCATCAATGTGACTTGGACCATACTCGCACGGTGTGGGGGGATGTGTCACCCTGTTGGCATGGCATTGCGATCCGCCGCCAAGCGCCGGAAGCGCTGAAATCCGGGCGCCGGTCCGCCGACCGGGGCGCGATTCCCGATAGAGTTCAAGCAAAATCGGCAAACATCCCAGCCCTGCCCCTCGGGAGGCGGGGCAGACAGGAGCTAGCTGTGAGGCGTGGATCCAAGCCCACCATCCGCGACGTTGCGGAGAAGGCGGCCGTATCCCTGACAACGGTGTCCTACGTGCTTTCCGGCAGGCACGGCGGAACCACGCGGATCAGCCAGCCCACGCAGGAGCGGGTGCTCGCTGCTGTCAGGGAACTGGGATACGTGCCCAACCAGGCTGCACGCGGGATGCGCCGCGGCAGGACTGACCTGGTTGCCGTGGCAATCGGCGATCTGGAATGGCCCTGGGACCGCGCACTGGCAACGGCTGCGGCCCGGATCCTGCCCGAGCACGGCTACCAGCCCGTCATTCTTCTTGGCCAGGCGTGGCGGCAGTTTATGTTGTCCGGTGGTGCGGACGGCGTGATCCTGGGTTTCATCCCCGAGGCCAAGCTCGAGGACGAGACAATGACCGAACTCGCCCGGCGAGGCGTGGCCCAGGTGGTGATCTCCGAAACCATGCAGCCTGCAGGTTTTGATGTGCTGGCGCCGGAACCCCAGGGCGGAATCGAGGACGGCATGGACTTCCTGACGGCCGGGCACACCCGGATCGCCTGTGTCCGGCGCACCGAACTGGCTGACCGCCCCCTGTCCCGCTACCGCCGCTATGTGGCCGGGCTCGAGCGCGCGGGGATCCCGGTGGACGAAACGCTGGTCCGCACCTCCCACCACCGCCGGGACCTTGCGTACAAGGCGGCGCTGGAACTCCTGCGGTTGCCTCAGCGGCCCACCGCCATTTTCGCCACGGACGACATGGAGGCGCTGCAGGCCATCCGCGCCGCGTACCGCCTGGGACTCCGGGTTCCCGAGGACGTCCAGATTGTGGGCGTGGGCAACTCCACCGAAGGCCAGGAAGCCGATCCCGCACTCTCGACGGTCGGCCCGGATCCGATTTTCGAGCAGGTTGTCACCATGCTTGTTGATCGGCTGGACGGCAAAACACCGCCGGAAGGCGTGCGCGTCCCGGCACCGTGGAAGCTGTTGCTCCGCGGCACCACCGTCCAGCCCGACGGCGACACCTCGCCGGTTCCGGATGCCGAAAACGTCACCAGCGGCGTACTTTAGGCGTCGTATTATCGGCGTTTGCGCTTCAGGCGCCGCGCGGCGGGCCCGCCGCCGGCGGCAGGTTTCCCTCAGGCATTGCGGAGCGGGCGCCTGGCCAGCCAGGCAGCCACAATGGCGCCGGAGACGTTGTGCCACAGCGAGAATACGGCTGACGGCAGCGCGGCCAGCGGGCTGAAGTGCGCGGTGGCCAGCGTGGCGGCCAGACCCGAGTTCTGCATGCCGACCTCGAAGGCAAGCGCCCGCCGTGCCTTGTCATCGAGCCTGCCCAGCTTGCCGGCAAGGTACCCGAGGCCCAGGCCAAAGCCGTTGTGCAGCACCACGGCGAGGAACACAATGCCTCCGGCGGTAACAATCTTGCTGGCACTTCCGGCCACCACGATCGCCACAATCAGGGAAATCACGACGGCGGATGCCCACGGCAGCGCCGGAAGCACCCTGGCGACCAGCTTCTTGAGGAACAGCCGCGCCAGCAGCCCGGCGATCACCGGCAGGAGCACTGTCTTGACGATATCCAGCACCATGGCGCCGGCGTCGATGTTCAGGAAGGATCCCGCCAGGAACAGGACCAGCAGCGGTGTGACGATCGGCGCGATGAGGGTGGAAACGGATGCCACAGCCACGGACAATGCCACGTCTCCTTTGGCCAGGAACGCCATCACATTCGAGGCCGTACCGGACGGTGCGCAGCCCACCAGGATGACGCCCACGGCAAGTTCCGGCGGGAGATGGAGCGCCACGGCAATGAGCCAGCCGGCGCCCGGCATGATCACGTAGTGCGCCACGATCCCCAGCACAACGGCCCCGGGCCGCTTCACCACGGATGCGAAGTCCGGCGGGGTGAGGGTCAGCCCCATGCAGAACATGATGATGCCGAGCAGATACGGGACGCTGGGCCCCATCGGCTTGAATGCGCCCGGCACAAGGAAGCCGGCAACTCCCGCCAGCACCACCAGAATCGGGAAAACAGTGACGGCGACGCGGGCGATTTTCGCTTCCGCAGCCAGCGCCGGGTTCAGTGGTCCTGTGGCGGCGTCAGCGCGGCCCGGTGTTGTTTTGGGGGATTTGGTTGCCTCGAGCATTCATTTATGCTGACATCAAAGTTCGCCATGCGGTCAGTTCGTGACCACATGTCAGACAAATAAGTCAGCTTTATCCAACCACGCTTGGGCAGCCAACGTTCCTGGAGATCTACCCCCAGGCCCGGGTATTGGCCGCATCCTCAGCCGATCTTGCCGGGGACAAGCGCCGCCAGTTCGTCGCCAGGGCGGCCGCGAACGAGTGGGATGCCGTGATCATGACCCGCACGGCCTTCCAGCGCGTCAGTCTCAGCCCGGAGGCTGTGTCTGCCTACATGAGCGCCGAGGCCGCCCAGCTCCGTGCCGAACTCGAAGCCGCCAAAGAGACCGGCCACGAGAACGGCAAAGCCAACTCCGGCATGGTCAAACGGCTCGAAAAGCTCGTCTCTCCCAGGAAGAACGCCTCAAAGCCAAGCTCGACACCCCCGCGGATCCGGGCATCAGCTTCGAGGAAACCGGCATCGACTACCTGGTCGTGGACGAGCTGCACGACTACAAGAACCTGGAGACCCCGAGCAACATCCCCGGCGCCTCCATCCAGGGCTCACAACGGGCCACGGACCTTCACATGAAGGTCGAGTTCCTGCGCGAACGCGAGGGCCCCAGGGTCATCACCGGTGCCACGGCGACTCCCATCGCCAATTCCGTCACCGAGATGTACGTCATGCAGCGCTACCTGCGCCCGGACCTGTTGAAGAGCGCCGGCATCGAGGACTTCAACACCTGGGCGGCCACGTTCGGGCAGGTGGTCGAGGAAATGGAGCTTTCGGTTGCCGGCGGGGACCGGTTTAAACTCAAGAGCCGCTTCGCGAAGTTTCAGAATGTCCCGGAACTGCTCAAGATGTTCCACACTTTCGCCGACGTGAAGACGGCCGAGGACCTGAAGCTTCCCACCCCGGATCTGGCCCCGCGCCCCGGGGACGGGTTGAACTTAACTGGGCGAAGAAAATCCATATCTCTCCACTGGCGAGAGTCCGGGCAAGGCATTCGGCAATACGTACCGCGTCTTTTTCCGTCGAACCTGGCAAGAGTCTCATCCCAAGCTGCGAGGCCGGCAGGTCATTAGAAACAACTGCTCTTTCGACGCTGGGGTCTTTATCGCAGGGACTTAGCGTGTCATATCTGGCATGACTTGCGCCGACGTTCCAGGAGCCGTCGCCGCTGGAGGAACGACGGAACGAATCCGACGGCGACGCAGCGCACCCCGCCAGAAGCAGAGCAAAGACTGGCACGATTATCTTCGGAAGCTTGCTCCAGTAAATGAGGCGACGGGGTCTGCGCTTCACCTCAGGACTTGCTCCGATAGGAGGCCAGCCGGTCATTTTGATGATTCAAACGGCATGATTGAACTGAACCACGAACTGCGAGAATCCGGTAGGTTCTTCGTTGCGGGCGATTCATGGACTAGACCGAAAACCGTCCCGGTAGAGGTTGGCTGACCGCTCGGGGCGTTCTCGTCGCCCAGATCGATCTCGAGGTCGTACCCGCCCGGTTCGTCGCGGATGTCCTCGCCCTCGAAGAGCGGCTCTGGCTCCATCGTTTCGGCAGTGCTGCCTTCGGCTTCGTTCGGATTTTCGACCAGCCGCCGCGCGTATGCGGCGATGCTGTCGTCCGGGGACTCCCGTCGCCCAGGAGTTCAGCGGCCTGGTGCCCGACGGCGTCACCACGGTTGTCCCCGGTGCCGTTCCGCGGCGCAGGCTAGGGCAAACGCTGCGGCAGGAGGGATGTACGACGTCGGCACCGGGCTTGCCACCGGCGCACTGGACATCTACGACCGTCACTTCCGCGAAGCGATTCATCCGCGCTGGTAAGGAAGGCAGCGACGGCGTCACCAACCGCCGCGCGTTGGCGTATGTCCCTTTCGGGCATCGTCGGGCATTGCCATTTCGGCCCGCAGGCCCAGGAGTCGGATCGGACGGCCCGCTTCGATTCCGGCTGCGAGGTCCAAGGCCCGTGCGAGGATTTCGTTCCGGTCGAGTGTCTCGGGAATCTTCCTCGCGTGGGTCTTGGTGAAGAACGGCGCGTACCGAACCTTGAGGGTCAGCCCAACCACGGGCCGTCCTTCGGCCACAACATCCTCAAGGACACGCGCTGTCACTTCCCTCACGGCGTCGTCCACCTGGGCAGGCTCGGTCAGGTCGCGCTGGAAGGTGGTCTCCCGGCTATGCCCGCGGGCAACCCATGGGGTGTCGTCCACAACGCTGGCGCCGTCCCCGCGTCCGAGCTCCGCGTACCAAGGACCCATCTTGTGGCCGAACTCCGGGACCAGGTCTTGGGGGTCGGTTCCGGCGAGCTCGGCGACTGTGTTGATGCCGAGTTTGGCCAGCCGGCCCGACACTTTGGTTCCGACGCCCCACAGGTCCCTGGTGGACCGACTGCCCATGACGTCGAGCCAGTTCCCGGAAGTGAGACGGAAGACGCCGGCCGGCTTGCCGAAACCGGTGGCGACCTTGGCTCGGACCAGGGTGTCGCCGATGCCCACGCTGCAATGCAGCTGCGTTCGCTCCAGGACAGCGGCCTGCACCTGCCGGGCGTAGGCTTCCGGATTCTCTGTCTCAGTGCCTACAAAGGCTTCATCCCAACCCAGCACCTGCACGGTGGCGCCGGGCTGCGCGCGCAGGGTAGCCATCACCGTTTCAGACGCCGCGAGGTAAGCCTCCTGATCGACGGGCAGGATCACAGCGTCGGGCGCTTTCCGGGCCGCAATGCGTAAGGGCATTCCGGAACCCACGCCGAACGCCCTGGCTTCGTAGGATGCGGTCGACACCACAGCTCGTTCCGTGGGGTCGCCCCGACCGCCGACAATGATCGGCTTGCCCGCAAGCTCCGGCCGCCGGAGCACTTCGACCGCCGCGATGAACTGGTCGAGATCGACGTGCAGCACCCACCGGATTCCGCTCACGCCACCAGTCTGCCCTAAACATCCCTGGCAAGCATCGGCTCTCCACCGAGCTTGGCCGCGGAGCCTGCGGCCTCCTGACCTTGCCGGGGCCAAAATCGTACCGCTCAGGGTTCCCCTTACGGACGAACACTGACTAGTTTCCTTGGACAAACTACCGGGTGACACTGACTGCGTCCGTGCCAAACGACATCCGTAGGTTATCTGCGCCCAAGCGCGTGAGTGCAGGTCAGCGTCGAATGCCACCGCAAGGCCCGTTGGCCGCGTCCGGATCGGGTGTGGATGAGTCAGCCTGGCAATGTCTGCCGAAACGGTCGGGCGAGCAGTTGCGGCTGGTTGGCGGACTGGCTCGCCGGCCCGATCCAAAACAGGGTTGGACGTCCGGTGCCCCATTCAGTCAGAATCGGGGTCTGGATAGTGGTGGAACGGGATCATCCGCTTAGCCTTGATCCACCGACGCCGATCGGTGAGTTATCGGCGGTTTAAACCGAGAATGCCTGTCTTTTCAAGGAAAATAGGGTTTGTCTAGAACACCTTTTGACCGAAAAGAGAGGCATCTCGTAGATGGTGCGACACGAAGTCGCATGCAGTAAGTGGACGCGTTGGAAGGAAGGATCGGCGATGTTGTCGATGACGTGATCTCGGGCGTGTGTTCGATGCCTGTCCCCTCCTTGACATGCGTTGCTGGTAACGGCGGGGTGTGAAGCTCGGGGAAAAGCCGAAGCGGTTGTTGTTCCATCCAAGAGCCGCAGGTGAGGGGAAGACCGGATGGGTGAACGTGAGTGAATCGCTGTTGACACCTCGTCAAGATGAGCCTCGGATAGATGGATGTGGTGCCGGGGTGCAGGGCTGGCTGCTGGAAAGCAGCAGGTGGCGGTCGGGGGCATTTGACCGATCGTGTGAACACCACCGCCCCGGGGTAGAAGCGGCACCCTGACCGGTTGTGTCTTGCGCATGTGGAACGTGGAAACCCCGACGGGGTCCGGGCCTGTGGTCCGGTAGGCCGACCGTAAGGAACGCTGATGTTGTCCGTCGGGAACAGGATGGCTCAAGAAGCAAATGCCGGTGGCCGAAAGGCAACAGGAAACCGAACCTGTGTGCCGCCTCCCTTTCGGTGGTGGGGTCGCATAACTGGCCGGATACCGGGCTTTGCCCGGACCCGTAAGGGTTGCTGACGTGGGCCGGGTGAGTCTTTGGAGAAGGAACGTTGGCAGCATCGGTACATGCGGACAAGTTAGGCGCCCCAGAGGTGAACGGACCGCAAGACGACGGCCTGGACTGGGACACGGTTACGTGGCGTTCGGTCGAGGACGACGTACGGTGTTTACGACGAAGAATCTTCAAGGCGTCGCAGGATGGGAACCTCAAGAAGGTTCGCAACCTGCAGAAGTTGATGCTGCGTAGCCGATCGAACACGCTTCACAGCGTGCGGCGGGTGACGCAGCGCAACGCTGGCCGCAAGACCGCGGGTATCGATGGTGAGGTTGCATTGACCTCGCCGGACAGGGCGGCGTTGGCGGTGGATCTCCACCGGGACACGCTCCCTTGGCAGGCCCGCCCGGTCAAGCGTGTATACATCCCTAAGGCGGGTGGGAAACAGCGGCCGTTGGGAATTCCGGTGCTGCGCGACCGGGTGCAACAAGCCCGTGTTGCCAATGCGCTGGAGCCTGAGTGGGAGGCACGGTTCGAACCGCGTTCGTATGGGTTTCGGCCCGGACGCGGCTGTCATGATGCGATCGAGGCGATCTACGTGACGCTTAAGGGACGGACGTCCAAGCGCCAGTGGGTTCTCGATGCGGATCTGTCGGCGGCATTCGACCGTATTGACCATGACCGGCTACTGATCCAACTTGGGACGTTTCCTGCAAGGGAAATGATCGCACAGTGGTTGGCGGCTGGCGTGGTCGAGAGTGGCCGGTTCGCACCGACCAAGGAGGGAACTCCTCAGGGCGGCGTGATCAGCCCGATGCTGTTGAACATTGCGCTACATGGGATGGAGGAAGCTGCCGGTGTCCGCTATCTGCGGTGTGCCCCAAATGGGGCGCACACCAGGGCGGACACACCGGTGCTGGTGCGCTACGCTGACGACTTTGTCGTCATGTGTCACACCAGAGAACAGGCCGAACGGGCTTGGCACCGGCTGGGACAGTGGTTGGCCCCGAGGGGCCTTGCGTTCAACGAGGAAAAGACGCATATCGTCCACGTGGAGCAAGGCTTCGATTTTCTGGGGTTCAATATCCGCCGCTACGGCGGCGGGAAGCTGCTGATCAAACCCAGCGCGGCTGCGGTGAAGCGGATCCGGGAACGGATTGCCGCTGAGGTGTACTCCTTGCGAGGAGCCAACGCCGAGGCGGTAATTTGGCGGCTCAACCCGATCATTCGAGGTTGGTCTGCCTACTACCGGTGCGGGGTATCAAAGGAGGTGTTCTCAGCGGTGGATCACCACCTCTGGCGGCATCTCTATGGGTGGGCGTTGCGAGCCCATCCGAACAAGTCGAGACACTGGGTTGTTGACAAGTATTTCGGTACGTTCAACCCGTCCAGAAGCGACAAGTGGGTGTTCGGCGACCGCGAAAGCGGCCGCTATGTGCGCCAGTTCGCTTGGACAAAGATCGTCCGTCACAACATGGTCAGGGGCACATCGTCTGTGGACGATCCCTCCCTTGCCCTGTACTGGGCCGGAAGGCAACGCAAGATGCATTCGCTGACAGGTGGACTCACCGCGTCCTTGCTGATTCGTCAGCACGGACGTTGTTCCGCCTGCAGCGGTCTCTTACTTGCCGCCGACCATGGCCCGCAAAACCCGCGTGAGTGGGAACAATGGGCCAAAACCATCAACAGGGCAATAGACAAGAACGCCCTGACAATGGGTGGCCCAGTCAATGACGGCGGTCAATCCGTGCACCACCTCATCCACTCCAGCTGCCAAGTTCGGAAAACCGAACAATGATGGCAGGACCAGTAGAAATGACGCCCATAGGGACTTGCTTGAGCCGGATGCGGTGAAAGTCGCATGTCCGGTTCTGAGGGGGCCCGGGCTCAGTAATGAGCTCGGGCTACCCGACCAACTTTCTCATACTGGTTTGTCCCTGTCAGCTTCATTCGACGAGCCGAATCTCGTGTCCGCGGGTGGGCTGGTCCCTGTCATGGGACTGGCCCGCGATGCCGGACTCGGTGAGCTGGCACAGACGTGGCTCAGTGTCCCGACCGACAAGGGCGCCAACGCCGGACTGAAAGTGACTTCTCTGATTGCCGGGATGGTCGCGGGAGCCGATTCCATCGATGACATGGCCATACTGCGCCACGGCGGCATGGGCAGGCTTTTCAAGGCCTGCTATGCGCCCTCGACCCTGGGCTCGTTCCTGCGCTCCTTCACCTTCGGGCACGTCCGCCAGCTCGACGCCGTCGCCTCCCGGTTCCTGGGAAACCTGGCCGGTCGGGCCCCGCTGCTGGGATCACCCACCGCCTCTGACTTCGTGTTCGTGGACGTCGATGACACGATCATCGAGGTTCACGGCTACGGATACTCCGGTGTCCGCGGACTGAACGCGCTGCTGGCCACCGCCTCGACGAAGGACAGTGCCCCGGTGATCCTGGCCCAGCGGCTGCGCAAGGGCGCGGCAAACTCCGCCCGCGGCGCCAAACGCCTGATCACCGACGCGCTCTCGACGTTGAAGCGAACAGGCGCCGGCGGGCAGGTACTGGTGAGGGCTGATTCGGCGTTCTACGGCCATGATTCGGTGGCCGCGGCGCTGGCCGGCGGGGCGCAGGTGTCCGTGACCGTACGGATGGACCCGGCCGTGAAACGCGCCATCACCGGGATCCCGGAAACGGCATGGACAACCATCGAATACACCGACGCGGTCTTCGACGAGGAAAACAACACGTGGGTGTCCCGGGCCGAGGTCGCCGAAACCGTGTTCACGGCATTCACCTCCCGCAAAAAAGCCGAGCAGATCACCGGCCGCCTGATCGTGCGGCGCATCCCGGAACTGAACCCGAAAACCGCCGACGGGCAGGAAGCCCTCTTCGCTACCCACCGGCACCACGCGTTCTTCACCACCGTGGACGCCGCGGCCCTGGACACCGTCACGGCGGACAAAACCCACCGGAAACACGCCATCATTGAGCAGGTCAATGCGGACCTGAAAGACAGCGCCCTGGCCCACATGCCCTCCGGTGCTTTCGCCGCGAACTCGGCCTGGCTGGTCGCCGCGGTCATGGCCTACAACCTCACCCGCACCGCCGGGATTCTCGCGGCCGGGAACTTCGGCAAGGCCCGGACGGGCACGATCCGCCGCAAACTCATCCAATGTCCCGGCCCGCATCGCCACCAGCGCCCGACGCATTCGTCTTCATCTGCCCGAAGCGTGGCCCTGGCAAACACCATGCCAGAGACTGTTCGACCACCTCTACCCGCCGCCGCAACCAGCCTGACCCCCGTCAACCCAGCCAAACGGCGCAACCAGAACCACCAGCGGAACACCGAAAGGCAGCGAGGCCGACGACCCGCCATGCCCGAAACCAGAATCCGCTGCCGACCCGAAAATCAATCAGGACCAACAGCGGATCGGTGGATCAAGGCTTAGGCGGCGAAGTATTCCTCGTTCTTGATCTGCTGGACCTGGTCGTCGAAGTAGTCCGGTGTCCACTGGCCGGGGTCGTCGACGCAACCATCGGCAGTGAGGAACTCGGTGACGATGAGCTTTCCCATTTGGCTCCGTTTTCCCTTGCTCAGGCGGCTTCGGCGATGGTCGTGAGGACGTCCATGAACGTCTGCCAACCGGCGAGGGTGCCCTGGCGCATCTCGGTCGTGAAGCCGGGGGTCTCTTGCGTCATGCGCATGTGGGTACCGGTGGGCGTCGGCGACAGCTCGACAACGACTTCCGCGCGCTGTGCTGACGACGGGTTGTCCGTCATGGTCAGAACCAGGCGTTCGACTGGGGTGATTTCGAGGAAGTCGCCGGCCCACGCGATGGTGTTGCCGTCGGGCAGGACCATCGTGGCGGACCAGGAACCTCCGACGACCGGGTTGTAGTCGAGGCGGTCAGCGGGAACGTCGACCTGACCGCCCCCGAACCATTTCGCGAAGTGCTCCGCGTTGGTCCAAGCCGCGAAGACGGCGGAGGGTGGGGCGGTGAAATCGCGGTCGATTTCGATTCCGGCGGGGGTGATGCCTGTCACAGGTGTTACTCCTTCTCGTCGGTAGTGCTGGTCGGATCGTCAGGTGATGGGTTGTCGGCCCCGTCTGGGGTGGTGAGCGTGGACAGGAAGCCGTCGAGGGCGTCGAAGCTTTGGGTCCAGAATTTCCGGTAGTCCTCGATCCATCCGGACACTTGAGCCAGCGGTCGGGCATCGAGGGTTCGGGGCCGGAATTGCGCGTCGCGGCCACGTGCGACGAGCCCTGCGTGCTCGAGGACACGCAGGTGTTTAGAGACTGCGGCGAGACTCATGTCGAACGGCTCGGCCAATTGGCCAACGCTCGCCGGGCCTAAGGCCAGGCGCGCAAGGATTGCCCGTCTGGTCGGGTCTGCAAGTGCACCGAACGTGCGACTCAGCGAGTCGGGGGCGACCATAGTTAACGCGAAAGGAATTCCCCGAGGCGACCGAAGAACATCTGCGTGCCCGCCTTCAGGGCCTCGAAGTGTTCGTCGGTGACGACTCCGGTCTGGTGGAATTCCTGCTCGGTTCCACCATCGACGTCGCGCAGCAACACCGTCAGGACGGTGCGGGCCTCCTCGTCAGGGGTCTCGTTGTCGGTGAGGGTGAAGACGAGCTTGCTGGGCTTCTCGACCTCCTGGTAGAAGCCGCGGAACGGCACGACCATCGCACCATCGGGCGATGTCTGGGTCTCCCGGAAGAGACCACGAGGCTCGACTGCCATGACGACGTCGCTTACGGTCCACTCCGGCGCTGCCCACCACTGGGCGAACTTCTCGGGCTCGGTCCACGCCTCCCAAACCTCCTCCGCCGAGGCGTCATAGTGGTTGACGAGGACCAGCTCGTGGGGGGTTTCGATGTCGCTCATTTTGCTCCTAGGGATCGTGGGATGTGTATTCAACTTAGGGGTTGTGAACTGATAGGTTAAATACATCAGAAGGGTCGCGGGTTGTCAAGAGGGGCGAGATGACTTTGTCTCGCGTTCACCCAAAGGTGCATTTGCTTCCCGAGGGCGCCATCCCGGGTGCGACCACCTCCTCGTCGGTGTAAGGCGAAGTTGTAGAAATCTCAATCCACTCGCGAGCTGCCAGAATTGACCGTTTCCGCTACAAATAAATCGGCTCGTTAAAGAGATTTGTGGATTTGATCGCTCTTTGGCGGCGTTCTGTGATCGCTTGGTGTCGCCTTCAGGGAGGATGCGACGCGGCTAGTCCTTGAGTGCTCGGGACCGTCTATAAAACGTTGCTCGGGACATTCCGAGATCGCGGGCAACCTGTGCAGCGGGTTCACCGCCTTCGACCAGGCGGACAGCGCTTCGAATCTGACTGTCGGGGGACCCGGCGGGGTCGGCCGCCAAGGTCCTTTCCGGCTTCTCTGCGTTTGCTGATGGAGTCGGTGACGCGTTCGCGTTTGATCTCGTGTTCCATTTGCGCGAGAGCGGCCATGATCGTGAACAGCATCGACCCCATGGGTGTTACGGTGTCGACGTCGCCACCGCCGAGGTTCAAGACGCGCAGGCCCGCGCCTCGACCGCGGAGTTCGTCAGCGAAGCCGAGCATGTTCTGGGTGGATCGCCCGAGCCGATCCAGCGTCGTGATGACGAGGGTGTCTCCGTCGATCAGCGCGGCGAGTGCTCGATCGAACTGGGGTCGTGAGGCTCGCGCCCCGGATACACCGTGATCAACGTAGAGGTCATCGCGTCGGACGCCGGGGCCAGAAGATCCGCCTGCTGCCGGTCGGTGGACTGCTGCCGCGTCGAAACGCGTGCATAACCGATCAGCTTCGTCATGGGCTGCCCCGATGTGTCTCATAACCAACAGTGGGGTACACAAATTCAACCAGAAGGTTGCGAGACATAGTTACGGGAATCGCCGGCCGCGGACGAACCCACACCATTCCGCGTAAATTAGAGCATTGCCGCCGCAGCGGTCGCCGGGTCGACGAGACGCCTCGGGGGCTAGCCGGACACCGCCGGGGCTGGCGCATCAAATGCCAGCTTCACACCCACCGCGCCAAGAAGGGTCCCCGCGATCCACCGCTGCCAGCGCATCCACTTGGGCTTGCGCTGAAGGAACACCGCGACCGACCCCGCCGCGAGGATGATTGCCCCATTTACTGCCATCGCCACCGTAATTTGAATGGCTCCCAGCTGGAACCCCTGGGTGACGACGTTGCCAGCCTCTCGATCAACAAACTGAGGAATCAGCGCCAGGTACATGATTGCTGCCTTCGGATTCAGCAGGTTCGTCACTAGCCCCATCCGAAAAAGCTTGCTGGCGGAATCGAGGGGAAGGTCTAAGGTCTCAAACAGAGACATACCGCCCGGCCGGAGGGACTTGTAAGCCAGCCAGAGCAAGTAGCCCGCACCGGCCACCTTGAGTCCGGTGTAGAGCCAGGGAACCACGATGAACACCGCCGCAAGGCCAACGTTTGCCATCGTCATGTAAACAACGAACCCGACTGCGGTGCCTGCCAGAGACATCATTCCGGCCCGCCACCCCTGGCTAATACTGCGGGAGACCAGGTAGACCATGTTGGGCCCAGGCGTGAGTGCCATCCCCAGCTCAACAAGGGCCATACCCGAGGCAGCGGCAAGCGAGATCAAGATGGTTCCTTTGTGCGATGGCTTAAGCGGGCATCTTCCTCGATGCGCAGTCTCTCAACTCAAGAGTGTGGCACGGATCAGCGCTGACCACGGTCCCCAACGGGCGACATCAGCGTGTCCGGTGGGCGATCGGCTTGCGGGCGCTGGTGCGACTTGCAGCTCCCGAGAACCCAGGATTATTGGCAGCGGTGAAACCGCTCCTCGCGGTGCTTGCAGTCGTTCATGCGGCCTCGGGTGAGGGGCGAAGCGTTGGTTCCGGGGGAGGGGCGGTGTGTGGAATCCGCCCCTCCTTCCTTCGGCTCCCCTCGGTCCCCTACGCGGTTTCCCGCGCACAGCCACCAGACGGTCCCTCTAGTGTCATGCCTTTCTCCTTCTCGCACAGGAGGCGGCCGGGTTCGGTCGGTTTGCCTTGGTTGATCCTGTCGTAAACGACGCTGATCGGCTTTTCCCCCAGGGCGGCAGCGAGGAACAATGCAGGCAGCATGTCCTTGCCCTCGTTATCGAAGTACGCGTCGCCCTTCACCCCTGGCCCGCGGCCGGCGACCATGAACGTCACGGCGCCAAGACCATGCCCGCCCCGTCTTCCGTCGTTTTTGCTTCTTCCACCCGCCAGCGCTAATAGTTTCACGCTTTCCGAACTGCGTGACGGCGAAGCCGATACCTCAGCTGAGTGACCCAATTTGGGTGGACGTCCTCCCGGATTCCAGTTGGTCTCCAAGGTTTTCAGGAGTTGCACGGGGCACGATGGCGTTGTTCCGCCCCTCATAGCGGCTGTTGTGCAGGAAGCTTCTGCGGAACCGCCGGCCCGCCGTCTCATCAAGATCAGTGCCCTAGGAAATAGGAGTTGCCATGTCATCACGGAGGGAAGTATTGAGGCTGAGCATGGTGGGAGGTGCCATCGCCCTCACCGGAGGACATGCCGGGCTGAAGGGTGCCGACGATCCGGTTTCGACTACACCTCTCATCACGCCCAGCAAGCTTGCGCCGATCAACACGCCGATTCCCTACGCAAGGACGTTCCGCCGGCCTCCGGAGCTGATCCCTTATGAGACTGGCTTCGATGAAGGCGACCCGAGCCGGCCTTACGCCAAATATTCCCTGACCCAGAAGCTGGGACAGGGTCGGATTGCACCTGGGCTGTCCACCACACTGGCCGGGTACAACGGCATCTTCCCTGGGCCCACCATCCGCAACGTGCAGGGCACCCGGTCCGAGGTGCGGATCCGCAACGCCCTTCCGGCCAAGGGATTGCTCCATCCCGGGGCCTTCAACACGGTCACCCATCTCCACGGCTCGGCGTCGCTGCCCCAGTACGACGGGTATGCGAACGACTTCACGGCTCCCGGCAAGGTCAAGAATTACCACTATCCGAACTGGCAGGCGGCGCGGACTCTCTGGTACCACGACCACAATCACCTGGTCACGGCCCAGGGCGTGTACTCGGGGCTTGCCGCCATCTACACGCTCTCGGATGAATACGAGCGGGCGCAGCTGCCTCAGGGCGAGTTTGACGTGCCGTTGCTCATCTCGGACACCATGCTCAACGCGGACGGTTCCCTGGGCTACAACGACAACGGCCACTCCGGCCTGTGGGGCGACATCATCATGGTCAACGGCGTGCCGTGGCCCACCATGAAGGTCAAGCCGCGGATCTACCGTTTCCGGGTCCTGGCCGGGTCGATCACACGCTCCTACCGCCCTGCCCTCTCCAACGGGGACCCGATCTACGTCGTCGGAACCGATGCAGGCATGACCCCCAAAGTCCAGGCGGTGTCCTCCTGGCGCCAGGGGACTGCGGAGCGCTATGAAGTCCTCATTGATTTCCGTAAGTACAAGCCCGGACAAACCGTGGAACTGCGGAACCTGAGCAACAAGAACAACGTCAACTTCGCCAACACCAGCAAGATCATGAAGTTCCAGGTGGTGGCCGATTCCGGCTCCTCCGCGGGATCGATCAGCGCCATTCCCTCGATGCTCGACGTCGGTGAGTCACCCTCGAAGGCCACCGGCGGGCTGGACACCATGAGCCTGACTCCGGAAATGGCCAAGGTAAAGCGGGTCCTGCGTGTGATGCGGCAATCAGGCGAGTGGACCATCAACGGTGACACCTGGGCGGACGTGGAAAACTCGGGCTTCACCAAGTGCTTCGCGAACCCGCAGCGCAATGACGTTGAACAGTGGACCATCACCAACGAGTCCGGCGGCTGGTTCCATCCTGTGCACATCCACCTCATCGACGGCAAGATCATTTCCCGCAACACCAACGGCGGCAAGCCGTTCGCCTGGGAGGGCGGTCCGAAGGACGTGTTCTATATCGGCGAGAACGAATCGGTCACGGTGCTCATGCAGTTCGATACCGGGAAACATGAGGGGGGCCGGTACATGGTCCACTGCCACAACCTCGTGCACGAGGACCACGACATGATGGTGCAGTTCTCCGTCGGCGACCTGCGGAACAACGACCCCGTCAGTTCTGATCGTCCGATCGTTGACACGATGCCCCTCGGTTCGTTCGCTTCGAAGTACCGGCCCGCCTACCCGGCGGGAACATGACAATGAACCGCCTCTACATGATGGCTCCGGCGGTGCTGCTGTCGCTCGCGTTGGGCGGCTGCACCGCCGGAACCCAGGCCGCCCCCTCCCCTCCGCCGAGCAGCGCAGCTGCGAACATTGGGGTGTCGGCGGAGGTGGGGCAGGACCTGGGCAACGGCAGGCCCACGGTCACGCACGACGGCCTGATGGTCCGGCGCCGGGTGGTGATCGCTGTCCATCCCGGCGAGAACGCCGACCTTGGGGCCATCAGAAAGAAGCTGGACGCTGCTGCGGCTTCACGGGCCACCCCGCTTTCCGCCATCGCCCCTGGTGTCCTGGAGCCGGCACTGCTCCAGCACATCGTCCCCGAGCTCATGGTGGTGCTTCCGGCGTCGGCAACCCTGGAAGATGCCCGCGGGCTGGTTGACCAGGCCTCCGGCGACGGCGCTGACAACCTGGGCGTTGAGCACTTTCATGTCATCCCGGTCCTGGTGCACGATCTCCGTTTCAGTCTCAGCGCTTCAAATCCCACCGCGCTGTCGGCAGCCATCGATAGGGAGGGCATTCTTACGGACACGCTCGGAAACTATGACACCGCAGTCAAGGCCGGCGAGCTCGACATCAGCTACACAGGACCGTTGCTGGGCGATGAACTGGTGGAAACTGTCCGCAGCGGCATCGCCCGCCAGGCGCATATTGCGGCATCCGGGGTTGCCGTGTCGCCCCGTTCCGGCGATGGAGCGGGCGTGGACATGGCCAAGGAGCCACCGTGGGATCCTGAACTGCTGGATGAAGGAACAGACCACACCCACGCCGGCGGCTAGCCGGCCGGTCGATCCGGGCTGAGTTCCGGGCCGCGGCCGCGTGCACCGGAACCCTGGACCGTGACAATGTTGGCCACGCGAGCGGGGAGTTGCCCGGACGGACCGGAGCTGTTCGGGCTTCATGCTTGCCTATTTCTTGGTCTGGCGGTAGTGCTCGATCTGTTTCAGCCGCCGCTGGAGACTGTCGCGCCGCGGGTGCGGAACGGCGTCGGGTGCCTCTGCGGTGAGGTCAATGTGTTTGGTGCCGTACTGCCACAGCAGGAGGTCATCCAGCAGGCGGTCCGGACCGGGGGAGTACCGGTGGTCCAGGGCCTTGCGGACCTCCGTGATCCGGTTGGCGCTGAGCAGGCCGGCCAGCTGGACTGTCTGGTTGAGGCCGTGCGCCGCCATAAGTTCAGCGGCCCAGCCCCAGTCGTCATCCACTTTGCGGTCCACGTGCGGCAGGAGTGTGCGCCAGACATCGCGGATGCGGTTGGGGGTGAGCTGGGCCGCACCCTCGCCGTCGATGTCCCAGTAGCTGCGGACTTCCTCATAGCGTTCGTGCAGGTCCGCGAAGGCACTCTCCACAGTTTCCAGCATGGCCGCCGTAGCGGTGAACTGGCGGTCGAAGTGCGGAGTCCAGGCGCGTGGGTCCTCGGCCTTGAACCGGATATCGTGCTCGATCTCGCTCCAGGCATGCGCAAAGACGGTGCGGATCTGGCATTCGAAGAAGTAGCTGCCGTTGGGCTGGGAGTCCGGGTTGAAGGCGAGCTGGTACTCCTTCACGGCCTCATTCTGGATGGTGCGCAGGATCAGGTGGCGGCTGGAATAGCCGTACGTTCCGGACTCGATGGAGCCGATGTCCTTTTCACGGTCACCGCGGCAGTCGAACAGCTGGCGCTGGCGTTTGATCAGGTTGGCCACCATGGCGTTCTCGGTGGGCAGCTTGGTGATAACGCGGATGCCCACCATGTCATTGAGGGTGCGGAAGGGGTCCGGGAACTTCAGCACCGGCGGGCCTCCCGGCTCCAGTGGCTCCTCGGTCCGGGAGATCTTCTCACGGAAGGACTCCACGGTCTTGGTGCGCCCGGTGACGAACAGGGGGGTCACCTCGGTGTCCTTGAGCATGCCGCGGAGCGTCAGCAGTACGTCCCGCGTGACCCGCTTCAGGGCAGGCCGGACGCGTTCGTAGAGTTCAACGTTTTCCTGCACGGAATCGCGCAGGCTGATGTCCAGACGGTCCCAGTTGCTAGCCATGGTTCCAAACTACCTTGGGGGTGGGACAAGAACAGCGCAGAACTCCATCAGGAATGTGCATTTCCGTGGCGAAGACGTCCGTGAGCTGCGTATCTGATGGAGTTCTGCGGCAGTGCGCCCACGGCGGCCCCGGGGCACGCCTGTAACCGCCGAGGCTGCGGCCGCCGGGACGCGCGTCACTGTAGGCTCGGCACATGGCTGATGTTCGTCGTCGGGCGTTCATTTCCCATGGACTGATCAGCGCCGCAGCAGCGGTGACACCGGGGGCGCTGGGCGCCTCCTGTTCGGCAGGTTCCAGGAAGGACGCAGTGAAGCGGCACAAGTACCAGTACGGTGACGATCCCAGCCAGTGGGGCGAGCTCTTCCTGCCTGATTCTGCAGAGACCCGGGGAGTCGCGGTGGTGATCCACGGCGGTTACTGGCGCTCGCAGTATGGGGCGGAGCTGGGGGAGCCGCTGGCCAAGGATCTGGCTGCACACGGTATGGCGGCGTGGAACCTTGAATACCGCCGCGCCGGAAACGGTGGCGGCTGGCCGCACACTTTCGAGGACATCCTGGCCGGAATCGACAAACTCAGCGAGATCGCGGGCGAACATTCCCTGAACCTGTGCAAAGTGGTGGCGCTGGGACACTCCGCCGGCGGGCACCTGGCCGTCTGGGCGGCAGGCCGCGCCAAGCTGGGGCGTCTCGGCGCACCGGACGCTGACCGCCAGATCCAGCGCGGGGACGACGCCGGTGCTGTGCACCTTACCGGCGTGGTGAGCCAGTCCGGGCTGCTGAACCTGGCGCAGGCGGAAAGGCTGGATCTGAGCAACGGTGCCGTGAGCAACCTCCTGGGAGGCTCGTCCGGCAAGTACCCGAAACGCCACCAATATGCGGATCCGATGATCGCGATTCCGCTGGCTGTCCCGGTCTATGCCGTCCACGGACTGGAGGATGACACCGTTCCCCTGAGCCAGTCCGAGACCTATGCCGCGGCGGCCCGGACTGCGGGCGCACCTGTGCAGCTGCTGAAAGTCCCCGGCGACCACTTTTCGGTGATTGACCCCAAGGCCCTGTCCTACCGGAAGTGCCGCGAGCTGGTGCAGGAGCTGCTGGGCTGAAACTGCCCGCTCAAAAATCCTTGGCAGGATGTGAACTGCCAGTTGAGGCAACCGCCTCGGCTGCGGTGTCCCAACCAGCCCATTCCTCGGGCCGGATTGAGGGGCGGCCGAGGAAGTAGCCCTGTCCTGCCGTTATGCCGAGGTTGGTGAGTGCGGCAAGTTCGGCCGACGTCTCGATTCCTTCTGCAACCAGGACCGAGCCGATCTGCGCGGTGAACTCGACCATGGAGGCAACGAGCGCATGCTGGCCGGGATCTGTGTCGACGCCGTCGATGACGCTTCGGTCGAGTTTGATGAAGTCCGGCTTGAGGTTCAGGATTCGGCTCATTGAGCTGAAGCCGGAGTCCGCATCGTCAACGGCAACGCGAAGCCCTTGCTCACGCAGCGGTTTTATGGCTTCAAGGAACAAGGCATACTCCTCGTCCCTGATGGTTTCCGTAAGTTCGAGCACAATCCGGTTGACCGCCAGCGGCGATCGGTGGATGAGCGCGGTCAGACGGGGATTGATGCAGGACGCCGGAGAAAGATTCAGGGCCACATACAGGTGAGGGGGCAGTTGTTCCGCGGCGAGGAGGGCAGAGCCAAGGGCGGAGAATTCCAGATCGGCCCCGAGACCCACGGAGGCGGCCTCGGCGAACCAGAAATCCGCACTTGCGCCGTCGTCGCTGACAAACCGGGAGAGCGCCTCGACGCCGATGATCCGTCCCTCTGCCAGTCCGTGAATGGGCTGGAACGCCGTCAGCAGCATCCGGTCGCTTAACAGCGCGCTGATCCTTGACCGGCTTTGCGGCGAGTCCAGATCCTCCGCCGTTGGAGGTGCAAAAAAGATCGGATCCTCATCCATCCCCGGAAACTCACCGGCGGCGCCGGGCTGGCTGACCTGGCGCTGGGTTTCCAGCAGGTGTTCAAGCAGCGCCCGTTCGGGAGCCCCAGGGGTCGCCTCCAGATGTTCGCATAGCCGCTGCCTGACCGCCGCCCCTTCAGGAGCAGTGTCCGCCAAGACCGACGCAACGATACCCCATGCCTGCGTGCGGATGTTCATCGCCGGCGTCCCCCGGTGGCGGGGTAAGAAGTTTTTGGCCTCCCGGTATGTCGGGTCGATGCCGGAAGAACCAACTCATCCACTGACACAGGCGTCATCCCCTCATTCCCCCGCGGGATCCGGCTGAGCCCGGAATCCGTCAGCGAGCCAACCATCCTAATCCGCGAATGCCGGGCATCGCAACTACATCGTATCCCGGGTTAGGGCAAATTGCGGTCCGGGGCGACGTTTAATCCCCCTGCCCCACAACAAAAGGACACGGATCACCTTCTCTGGCAGAGTATGACCATGCTCACAGTTATTGGCGAGGGCCTTGTCGACGTGGTCCAGCGCACCTCCGGAATCGAAGCCCACGTGGGCGGCAGCCCGCTCAATGTCGCGGTGGGGCTGGCCCGCCTGGACCACGCTGTCCAGTTCATCGGCCGCTACGGACGCGATGCCTACGGCGACTCCGTCGCTGCCCACCTGAAAGCCAGTTCCGTGATGCTTCCGCAGGGCCCGGACGCACTGCCTACCAGCGTGGCCATCGCACTGATTGACGACGACGGCGCCGCCACTTACGCGTTTGATCTCTCCTGGGAGCTTCCCGGCCTCGCGGACAGGCTGCCGTTCATGCTGCAGGGCACCACTTTGCTTCACACGGGATCCATTGCCACGATGCTGGAGCCGGGCGCGGCTGACGTCCTGGCCGCCGTGGAACATGCCCACCCGTCGGCCACCATCAGCTTCGATCCGAACTGCCGGCCCAGCATCATCGCGGACGTGGACTACGCGCGCCGGCAGACCGAAAAGTTCGTAACGCTGGCAGACGTGGTCAAAGCCTCCGATGAGGACCTCGAATGGCTCTACCCGGGCGTTGATGTGCTGGAATCCGCACGCCGCTGGCTATCCCTGGGCAGCTCGGAGGGCCCCGCGATGGTGGTGGTCACCCGCGGAGCGGCCGGCCCCTGGGGTATCACCGCCGCCGGCGAAGCCGAAGTTGCTGCACCCAACGTCGAGGTGGCGGACACCGTTGGCGCCGGGGATTCATTCATGGCAGCACTGTTGTCCGGGGTGGTGGACCGGGGGCTGGACGGTGCGCAGAACCGCCATGACCTCCGCGCGCTCCCGGCCGAGGGGCTCGCCGAGCTGTTGGCCCACGCCGCCCGCGCGGCCGCCATCACCGTGTCCCGTGCCGGCGCCAACCCTCCGACGCGCGCAGAACTGAACGCCCTTACCGGCGATTGAGCTGATCGGGCGAGTCCGGTGGTTGATCCTGTCGAAACCTGGATCTCGACGGGCCCGATCGCCGGAATGAGTCAGAAGATCGGACTGAGCCCTTGCCATCCGATCCCTACCTGCACGCGCGTCACCCAAGTGCCCGTCCCGCTGCCTGGATAAAGCCACAGGGCGCCTTGGCCGGTGCGTGCCAGGACATCGGCAGTTCGGTCGCCGTTGAAGTCGCCTGGTGCGATGATCGCGTCAAAGGCGTTCCATCCGCTGCCGACGCGGATCCGGGGCAGCCAGCCACCGGTGCCTGTGCCGCGGTAGAGCCACAGGAAGCCCGTGGACGTCTCCCGGGCCAGGATGTCAACGGCTCCGTCGCCGTTGAAGTCACCCGGGCCAACGAGCGTATTGAAGGCACTCCATCCGGTGCCGACGCGGATCCGGGGCAGCCAGCCGCCCGCGCCGTTCCCGGGATAAAGCCACAGGAAGCCCGTGGACGCCTCCCGTGCCAGGATGTCCACCCGCTGGTCCCCGTTGAAGTCGCCCGGGCCGACGATGGCATTGAACGCGTTCCATCCGCTGCCCACGCGGATACGCGGCAGCCAGCCGCCCGTGCCTGTGCCCCGGTAGAGCCATAGGTAACCTGTGGACGTCTCCCGTGCCAGCACGTCGAGCGCGCCGTCGCCGCTGAAGTCCCCTGGTGTCTCCAGGGCGTTGAAGACACCCCAGCCGGTCCCAATGCGGACGCCGGCCTGCATCCTGCCGCGACCCGTTCCGGCGTAAAGCCGCATTTCCGCCGTCGCCGTCACCCGCGCGAGGACGTCATTGTCCCAGTCCCCGTTGAAGTCCGCCGTCGATCCTGTCAGCGTTGACGCCGGAATTGGCAGCGGGGTGAAGGCATACGGGCCACAGGTGAGGTCGTAGTCCCGCACGTCGTCGTACCACTGCGCGAGATACACGCGCCCCCCTGAAAAGCTGGCCTGCCGGCAGCGGTCCAGGGCTTCAGCCGGATAGTCGAGCTGGCCTGCCGTGGCCCAGACCGGCACCCCGGAGAGCCGCCACGAGCCGGTGATGCTTTGCCATCCCGCGTCGAACGAGTACAAGCCGTAGGCGAAGCCGCTGTCACGGAGGCCCCGCATCATGCCCTCAATGATGTAGCGGTTCTCGCGCTGCTGAAGTTTCGTACTTGCTGGCCAGGGCTGGGCCGGCCGCGGCTCCACGTCGATCCATACCACGGACGGCACGAAGACAACCCTTTTCAGGCTGGCCGCAGCGAACCGTGCCTCGGCGTAGCCCACGTTGGACAGCTGCCCGGCGCGCGTGCTGGACGTCCACGGCCCCTGGGCGCGGTAAGTGGCGAGCTGCAGGGAGGTGGGGAAGGCCGCCATCGCGTAGGCGTGAGCCCGCTTTCCATTCGTCTTCGCCCACTTCACCTGGCTGTCGAGACACGGGTTCTCGGTGAAGGGGAGCCCCTTCGTGAGCCCGACAATGACGAACTGCGATGTGGCCGGCGGCAGCGGGAGGCCGAATCCACCGACGGACGCCGGGCACTGCGGCCAGGAGATGTCATGCCCGTACATCGTTGCAGCATGGGCGGACGGGGCAGCGACCGGCATTAGACCGAGGATGAGTGCGAGGGAAGCCAGCAGTCCCACCAGGAGCCGGCTGGTCGAGCGTGTAATCACGCAAACCACCCCGGCTCGCCTGCGGCGGCCACTGCGCAACCGTTGACATCACCCGCAGGAGAATTCCACGCGAGTTGAAGACCCTCACCGTCCATGGCTTGACTCCCTTGCCACCACCAGTTTACTTCCGCTACCAGAAAATCGCCCCTGTCTGCCGGGGCGACAAGGCATGAAAAGCCGGGATCGCCTCGGAACGGATCCGGTAGGGAACGCTTCCGCGGGGACCTACCTGGGGGGTGCGATCACGACGAGGGCGGCAGTGACCACGAGCACCCCGGACGCGATCGTGGCCTCGGCCATCAGCCCCGTCAGCAGAGATTTCGTGGGAGTAGGTGCCAGGGACTGGTCGGGCGGATCCGGACGGGGAACGGGCATCCCGGGGGTACCGGCCGGCAGGTGGCGTTTGACCCAGCGGCGGGCCAGGTTACTCACCGGAATAAGGGCGGCAACTCCGGACAGCTTGACGAGCAAGAGCCCCCCGAACGCGCTTCCGGTGAGGGCGTTGACCGTGCCCACCTCCCGCCAGGCCATGAACACTCCGGTGACCACGAGGGCGGCCACGGAGGCCAGGGCCACGCGGGAAAATCGGGGGAGCACCGCCGCAAGGTCCGGCGCCCGTTCGGCCGGGCGCAGTGCCACCAGGATCAGGGCAAGGCCACCCAGCCATACCGTCATGGCCAGGGTGTGCACAAAATTTGCGGCCATCGCCACTTCCGAACCGTCGCCGGACGCAGAGTGGCCTGCCAGGGGCCAGGTGGCGACGAGCGCCACGGTGGACACAGTCGCGGCTCCGAGCAGAACACGCCGTGGGCGCGTAGGGGCGTGGGCCGACCGGGACAGGGCGGCTACGAGCGCCACGGCGAAGCCGAGCAGCAAGTAAGAGCGAAGGGCGTAAACCTGGTCGAATCGGCGCGAGTGCGTGTCCAGCTTGTCGGGCGCGGACCACAGCGCGCTGAACGGCTCTCCGCTGGCCCATATGCCCTGCAGCACCATTGTGCCAACGGTGCTGAGAGCCAGGAGGGACAGGCCGGTGATGGTCAGAGCTCTGGCCCGCCGGTCGGCCAGCCCGGCGGGCCACTGCCCGAGCGTGACCAGCAGTACCCCTGGGCCCAGCAACAGACCCACGTATCCGGCCCAGCGCAGAACCCCCAGCAGAACCCCGGCGAGGTCGTTGCGGCCGTTTTCGGGCGCCGTTCCCCGCACCACGCTGGCATGGCCCACAGAGAACTGGTACGAGCCGGACTCCAAATGGGTGTCGGCGGAGCCGGCGCTCCAATTGACGGTGTAGGTGCCCTCGGCAAGCCCGGACCGCAGCCCGAACTCGATAACGGCTTGCTGGGGATCGCTGGAACTCGGATGTCCGACGTCGACGCGGTTGAACCGGTCATCGAACACCTCGATCACGTCGTCGTTCACCTCGACCGGCTCACTGAACGTAAGGGTGATAGCCGAAGGCTGTGCGGCCAGTACCGCGCCGGGTGCCGGGTCGCTGGACCGGAGTTCGGCGTGCGCGGCGGCGCTGCCCGCGGGCAGGATCAAAAGCATTGCTGTGGCGGCGGCAGCAAGCATGCCCCGCACCAAACGACCCGCCGTGGCTGCACCCCGGGAACCCTGCTTCATTCCTGAATCCTACGGGTGCTCCCCGCGCGTCGGAAGACGGGGAGCGGGGGGAGTGCATGTGGGGGCTGCGCCACAGCATTTCTCCAAGGTCTTCACAAGGTTGCCGGTGGACTATGTGCTCATGAACCGGACCGGACCGTCTGCTGCCTTCAAGCGGTGGGCATGGGCGCTGACTGTCGCGCTCTGCTTCGCCACCGCACTTGGCGGCTGGCGTGCGGCCGCGACGATAGCCGGGCCACCGGATCCGTCCACCCTTGCGGTGAACGGCGCCTCCTATTCCGTCACCCGTGCGGAGCAAGTCAAAGGGCTGTCAGATACGGACCTGGCCGGGATGTCACACGGAATTCAGAGCCTGGTCACCGATGATCAGGCTCTGATCAATCTCCACGTGGTGGTCGCCGCCGGCGACTCGCCGGCCTCCTACGACGCCAGCGTGCTCCGTGTCTTCGCAGTCGGTTCGCCGAAGGGATACCCCCCGGTAGGCGGCATCATTGCTCCAGGCCGTCTGAGGCCGCATTCCCGCGTCGAAGGCTTCCTCTCGTTCGTCGTTCCGCGCGACGGTGCCCGGATCGTCCTCCGGGCTCCGGGGAACTCCGACGATGTTCCGCTCCTCGAAGTAGATGTGGCCCCGGCCGGCGCCGGGGGGCATATGCATCCGTCCTCGCATTCCCCTTAGAACCGTCATCGAATGAAGGCGACCCCAATGCCTGCTATCAGAAGTGCATCGAGTTTCCGGCGGCCGCTCGCCGGTGATTTGGTTCTGGCCGTCCTCATGGGATCGGCAGGGGCGGGCTGGCTGGCC
This sequence comes from Micrococcaceae bacterium Sec5.7, assembly GCA_039636785.1. Lineage (NCBI taxonomy): Bacteria > Bacillati > Actinomycetota > Actinomycetes > Micrococcales > Micrococcaceae > Micrococcaceae bacterium Sec5.7. The sequence continues at coordinate 4,081,525 of CP144169.1, forward strand.
TGGCTCCAGATGGCCGGTGGAGGTGGCCCGTACGATCAGGCATCACTGCTGGAGACCGCCGTCGCGGTCACCGCGTTCAGCCTCCCGCTGGTACTTTTCGCCGTTCCGCTGACGCTTCGGGCTCTGCGCCACGCCGAGACACCCTTTTCCACATCCGCGTTTTCCACCATCGCGGGAGGACTGCTTTGCGCGCCCGTGGCGGCGGGGGCCATGTCGGCGGGAAATCAGCTGCGCCTGGTCCTGTTCGACCAAGAGCCTCCAGGGCTTCCGGTGGCCACGATGGTGGGGGATGCACTCAGCCTCCTGGTGGTCCTCCTGCCCGTATCCGGGCTCGCGGTTGCGGCGCGGCATCTTCTTGATTCGAGGCAGCCGCGTCCGCGCGCCGGAATCAGCTCTTCGGCCCGCACTGCCCTGGCCATGGGGCTGGCGCTCACCACCGGGCTGGGCACAACATTCCTGACGGCGATTCCCGCTGCGGCGGTAGCCAGCGCTCATGTCACCGCAGCTACCGGGGTGTGTCCCGGCGCGGCCCCCCAACGCTCCTACGACGTCCAGTCGATCAACGTCAACATACCCATCAACCGCTTTGGAGACCATGACCCCAAGGGCCGCATGTACGTGCTCACGAGCCGCCTGGCCGCGGTGCGGGCCGAAGAGGCGAGCCAGAAAGTGTCCATCGGTCTGCGTGACGATGCCATCCAGCCGCTTGTCATCCGCGCCAACGAAGGGGATTGTCTGAGCATAAAGTTCACAAACAATGCCGACGGCGGCGACTTCGGGGTACACGTCGACGGACTGGCCTTCGACGCCGCGTCCTCCGGGGACGCCATCGGGCGCAACGCCGCCTCCAGCGTTGCCAAAGGCGCCTCCCGCACCTACACGTTCTACGTGCCAAATGACAAAACCCTAGAAGGCGCCCACTACCTGCATCCGGGACCGGGCTTCCGTGATCAAATAAACCACGGACTCTTCGGGTCGGTGGTCGTGGAGCCCCCGGGGTCGGTGTACCTGGACCCGAACGCTGTCGACGAGGAGCACTCGGCCCCGCTGGAATCGGGTTGGGAGGCAATCATCCGGCCTGCCGGTGCCCCCGAGTTCCGGGAAAACGTCCAGCTGTACCACGAGATAGGTAATGAAGACGAGACGGATGCAGTGTTGCAGGCCAACGGCGTCCCCGTCCCGTTCACCGACCCGCATACGAGCTCCTACCGGCCCGACACGAGGGCCATCAACTACCGGTCCGAGGGATTTTTCGACCGGTTGAACGTTGCCCCGCTGCAGGAGGCCCACGCTTACGCCTCGTACACGTTCGGCGATCCCTCGACTCCCATGCCGCGTGGCTACCGGGCTGACCCGACCAAGTTCAGGATCCTGCACGCCGGCTCGGAAATGTTCCACGTGTTCCACATGCACGGCGGCGGAATCCGATGGCGGTTCAACCCGGTGGCTGACACCACGTACAACTATGCCGACACCGGCTTAAACAAGCATCCGCTGGAGGCCTCCGACTCAGAACGGCTGGACTCGCAGGCGTTCGGCCCCGGCGAATCCTACAACCTGGAGATCGAGGGCGGCGCCGGCGGCGTCCAGCAGGGTGCCGGTGACTTCCTGTTCCACTGCCACATCGCGGAACACTACGTCTCGGGCATGTGGAGTTTCTGGCGGGTCTACGACACAAGGCAGAGCGATTTTGCACCACTGGCAGACCGAGCCGCGGCAGGCAAGGCCCCGTCGTTCCCCGTTGACTCCAGCCGGCTCATCGGCAGGACCTACAACGGCCAGACTGTGACGGCCGGGAACCTGGCCAGCTGGATCCGCCCCCAGCTGCCGCCGCCGGGCGTCCGTAGGAACTCCATGGACGGTGCGGTGTGGAACTGGTCCACCAACCCCGCCAAGCCCACCCAGTACCTGGGCGAACCGGAGGACACAAGAGCCTACGCGGACTACTACAACAATCCGAACCAGCCAGGCCACCCCACGGCGCTGCCGGACGATACGTTCGTGGGCAACCGTCCGGTTCTGCTGTTCAACCCCGACAACGGACGCCCCGCGTACCCCATGATGAGGCCGCACGTGGGAATGCGCCCCCCGTTCTCGCCGAACGGACACTCCGGCGCGCCGTACCTGGGGGAGATGGGCGATGCCCCGGCCGCTAACGTGACACCCACTCATCTGGACCCGTTCGCGGGCCGCAGCGACGCAATCTGCCCGGCGAAACAGGCTAACGGAGCGCCGACCATACTGCGCCGCTTTAACGTGGTCGCGGTTGAACACCCGGTGAAGGTATCACCCACCATCACCGACCCGGCCGGCATGATCTTCGTCCTGGCTCACGACAAGAAGGCCGTGCTCGAAGGTACCAAGCCCTTCGAGCCTCTGGCGCTGCGGACCAACGTCGGGGAGTGCGACGCGGTCACGCTGACCAGCGAGCTGACCGATGCAAACGCCGCCGATCATTTCTCCCAGGTCAATATTCACATCCACCATGTGCAGTTCGACACCCAGGCCTCGGATGGCGTCATCTCGGGCATGTCGTACGAGCAGGCCGTCCGTCCCTACAAGGTGGAGGACCCGCAGCTGACCGCCGCCGCCGCAGCCGGCGACACCGTGCTGCACCTGTCCAACGTCGCTAAATTCCAGGTCGGTGTGAGCATCGGCGTGGGATTGGGCACTGAGGGCCCTGCGGCTACCGGTACCGCTAATGCCGGCCAGTCCGGTCGTGGTCCGGAGATTCGCGTACTCACCGCCGTCAATGTGGCGGCGCGGACGGTGACCCTGGCCGCACCGCTTCAGCAGAAGCACCCGATCGGGCAGTGGGCCGGCACCGAGTTCGTGCAGTACCGCTGGTACCCGGATGTGAACCTTGACAACATCTTCTTCCACGACCATGTTGACGGCATCCACACCTGGGCCCACGGGCTGGTCGGCCAGCTCATCACCGAGCCCAAGGGCTCGACCTATCACGATCCGCGAACCGGAGCGCTCGCTGACTCGGGCACGATCGTCGACGTTCACACGAACAACCCTGTAGCCGCCGCCGCCGGAGTGCGCGGAAGCTTCCGCGAGATGGCGCTGTGGACCATGGACAAAGGCATCGGGAAGGAAAACGACTCGATGCTCAATCTGCGGGCCAACCCGCTGGCGGACAGGGTGGGACCCCCGTCGCTGGCGTTCAGCTCCTTCGCGCACGGTGATCCCTTGACCCCCTTGCCCAGGGCATACGCCGGTGACCCCTTCGTGATCCGGGCCATCAGTGTCGCGCCGACGGTGGACACGCTGCACGTGGACGGCCACACCTTTGGCTATGAGAACCGCTACGTGGACAGTGCCGGGAACACCGAGGGCAGCGCAACGGACACTCTGCACTACGGGATCTCGGAGAAGTATTCACTGATCCTCAAGGGAGGGGCTGGAGGCACGAACCACCTGCCAGGGGACTACCTGTACTTTAACGGCATCGACCGGCGGATCACGGATGGCGCCTGGGGCATCATCCGGGTACTCAAGGGCCGCGTCACCGCCGATCCCACCGACGCGAACTACCTGCAACCGCTCCCCGGCTCAACCCCGCCGAACGCACCCGCCTTGCCGGTTAAGACAGGCGGCGCCCCACCCGAACCGGTGAACACCGGCTCACCCTGCCCATCGCCGGCCAAACCCCACAACGTCAGTCTCACCGCCGTGAGGGTCCGCAACGTGGACAACTCCGTCCGGTTCGCCTACGTGCCTACCAGCCAGGCCAAGGCCGTGACCGCCGGCACTGCCCAGCCGGAGCCATTGGTGCTGCACTTGCTGCAAGGCGAGTGCGTGAGGGTCTCGGTCACTAACCAAACGGGGCAGAGCCGGGTGTCGTTCCACCTTGCCGGGATTGCCACCGACACCGCCTCCAGCGGAGCTGATGTGGGCTGGAACCCCGAGACCAGTATCGCCAACGGCCGCACCCGCATTTACACCTACTACGTCGACAACCCGAAGGTGGCTGGCGGCAGCATTGCCGATCTGGGCGGAGGGCTGGACAAGGAAGGACTCTACGGTGCCTACACCGTTGCGGCCGCCGGATCCACGATCACCAATCCGGCCACAGGCGCGATAACCGACGTCGGTGCTTCCGTCGACGTGCATCCCAGCGGCCAGCCCGCTTACCGTGACTTCACTCTGGTACTGGCTGACGACGAAAAACAAATCGGTGCCAGCTTCATGCCGTACCCCGTCAGCGTCGACAAGGCGGGCTCCGTGAGAGTCAACTATCAGCAGTCTCCTCGCGATGACAGACGCTCAGATGCCTTTAGCTCAGCGGCATTCGGTGATCCGACCACACCCGTTCTGAGCGCCTACGCAGGCGATCCGATGGTTGTCCACGTCCTCGTCGCACCCGGGAGCGAACAGATGCACGCCTTTAACCTGGGCGGTGTGTCCTTCTCGCTGGATCCGAATATCGCAAACGCCGATTCTGCCGAAACCCGCGGCGTCGGACCGTGGGAGATGCTCACTGCCAATATCTCAGGGGGCGCCGGAGGAGCGGCACATGCGCCAGGCGATTACTTCTACGGGGACATGCGGCGGGTATTTACCCAGGCCGGCATGTGGGGCCTCCAGCGGATTCTGCCCGTGCCAGCCACCTGCCCGGTATCCGGGGAGGGCATCCAATGCCTGGAAGGACTCACAGCGGGCAGCGGCGGCACCTCAACGCTGCCGGCCGCCCTCGCTGTCGGCGGTGTCAACCCGGCACGTGTGCCAAGCGGGATTTCGGCGCCAACGGCACGACTGTTGCTGATGGTGACCTGTGGGCAACCCCCGGCTCCGGCTTCGCGGCCCGTTGGTGCTCCGCAGAGTCGGGCCGTCCTGCCCTGTGGTGGAGGGCTGCTTCCCGGACAGCCTCTGGTAAGCCGGCCCATAGGAACTCCCGGGTCCCACCACGCCCAACAGAGACTTCGAGAAAGGGGACTCCCGCGCCGCGTCGTTTGACGCGGTCAGTGGGCCGGCGGCCGGTGGGGCACGCCGTCAACCACAATATCCTGCGGCAAAACCACCGGAATAAATACCGACGCAGTGGAGCCACGGCCCCGTCGGATGAGCCTGCCGGGACACCGTACTTCGGACGGCGCGGCGCCCCAGGCGCCCCACGTAGACTGGCAGGATGCGGCTGGTAGCGAGTGATATTGACGGAACAATTCTTGGGCACGACGGAAAAATCAGTGACCGCACCATCCGCGCCTTCCACGCCTGCCGTGAGGCCGGCGTCGAACTTGTTTTTGTCACCGGGCGGCCGCCGCGATGGCTGCACCCGCTCCAGGACCAGCTGGGCCACACCGGAACCGTGATCTGCTCCAACGGCGCCGTGGTGTGGGATCTCGAGGCGGACACCCTGGTCTCCGCCAGGGCGCTCGGCATGGATGACGTGCTGGAAATCCGCAGGATCGTCAAGAACCTGCGGCCGTCCGCCCTGTTTGCCGCCGAAACCCTCACCGGATTCCACCTGGAACCGGGCTTCATCGAGAATGAGTCCAGCGAGCTCCTGACCGAATTCACACCGGCGCCGCTCACTGACACGCTGACAGCGGAGGATTCCGTGGTGAAGTTTCTGGCAGTGGTCCGGGAGGGAACGGCCGATCAGTTCCTCGCAGAGGTGACTCCCGCCGTCGCGCATCTTGCCGCCGCCACACACTCGGCGCCCACGGTGGCGCTCCTGGAACTGTCCCTGCCGGGCGTCAACAAGGCCGTGGCGCTGGCCGAATACGCCACGTCGCTGGGGATCAAAGCCGCGGATGTGGTGGCCTTCGGCGACATGCCCAACGACATCGAGATGCTCCGCTGGGCCGGCGACGGTTACGCCATGGCCAGCGGCCACCCGGAGGCCATCCGTGCCGCCGGCCAGCAGGCTCCGCATTTTGACGACGACGGCGTGGCCCAGATTCTCGAGGCCAAGCTCGCCGCGCTCGGGTTGAGACTTCCCTAGGCCCGCGTTCCGTATTTGCCATCCGATTCCCAGCTGACATCCAACTCTCGTTCATCTTGGCTGACTAGGCTCAGACCAAGACAACGGTTGGCGGCACGATGGGGGAGTCATGGCCAGGTATGCGAATGAAAGTCAGGCCGAGCAGCCGCTGCGCCGGGTAGAGCCGGACGCCCACTGGAAAAACCTGCGGGAAGGCGACCGCGTCCGGGTCCGCCTGACGCCCGGGTACGAAACAGCAGGACTGGTGGATGCCGTCACCTGGGACCACACCGCCGTCTGGGTGGATCTCGACGGCGGCCGCGGCCGCACGCTGCTGCACTGCAGCGACGGCGTGGAAATCCTCCCGCAGCCCTGGGACTAGATCCGGCCAGGCAGGCGCCTACCGGCGGGCAGGCTCCGGCTGCCGGTCGGGACCCCTGCGGCAACCACCAGATCCTGCCAGGACATCCCATTGCCCTTGAAAACGTTCGGACGGTCCTCGGCGCGGGCAGCACGCCCCAGGAGCACTTCCCGGATGGGGGTCAGCTGCTCTGCGTTGAGGGTGCCGTCGGCGATTCCCATGGTGACGTCGCCGGCTTCGGCGAGTGCCGACGTCGTGCATTCAACAAAGACCGCCGATCTGCCCATCAGGGCTGAATCCAGCTCACGCCGGTCCGTTTCGTGCGATCCGATGGCGAGCACGCAGGCCCCGTCCGCCACCAGTGAACCGTCGAACAATGGCGCTCCGGCAGTGGTGCAGCAGACGATGATGTCCGCCCGGCAACATCTGTGGCCGTGCCGGGCCGACGGCCCCCGTAATGTCATCGGAGCTGAAGTGCCGGGGCTGTGCCGCCATCCTGGCTCCCGTCTGCGGGCGTGGCCTTGCCCCGTGGTTGGTACGCTTCAAAAGTGACTGAGTCTCTACCGTACTTCGGCCCGGCCGGTGGTTCACGTGCTGATGGTTCACGTGCCGGGGCCGTGCCCCCGGTAGCGATGGCCCACCGCGGTTTCTCGCGTGACGGGCTGGAGAACTCGATGGCCGCGTTCCGCGCCGCCGTCGGACTTGGCTACCGCTACCTGGAAACGGACGTCCACACCACCTCCGACGGCGTGCTCCTGCTCTTCCACGACGAAACCCTGGACCGGGTCACTGACGGGCGTGGCCGGATCTCCGAACTCACGGCTGCCGAGGTGGCGAAGGCGCGGATCGGCGGGCGTGAGGCCGTGCCCCTGTTTGATGAGCTGGTTCTTGCCTTCCCGGAGGCCCGCCTCAACCTGGACGTCAAGGACTGGGACTCCGTGCACAGCCTTTCTGCCGCGATCGAAAGCCACGGCGTTCATGACCGCGTGCTGGTGGCCAGCTTTTCAGACCGCCGACGCCGGGCGGTGCTGAAACTGCTCAGCCGCCGGACGGCGTCGTCCGCGGGGATGGTATCCAATGCCTTGTTTGTGGCGCTGGGTCCCTTGCTGCCGGTCGCGTGGCTGGGACGCGTACTCCGCAGCGTTTTGCGCGACGTCGACGCCTTGCAGGTGCCCGTCCGCTACGGCCTTGTCCGGGTGGTGACGCCGGGCTTTGTCCGGCGCGCGCACGCCCTGGGCCTGTTTGTGCACGTCTGGACCATCAATGAGCCAGCCGAAATGCACCGGCTGCTGGATCTGGGCGTGGACGGCATTTTCACGGACCGCGCCGACCTGCTGAAGAAAGTGCTGCAGGACCGCGGGGAGTGGAGCTGACTCCCGGCCCCCTTTGAGTTTTTGTCCAGTTGCAGCTTTCAATCGCGCTTTGGAGGGCGATATCTGGACTGATGTTCCCGGACCAAGTGTCATGTTGACGCCGGGCAAGCGCATTCCCAACTCTTACTGGCAGGATGGACCCATGCGTATTCTCATCGCCCCGGACAAGTTCAAGGGATCACTCACCGCCGCCGAAGCGGCGTCCGCCATCGCCGAAGGCGCGCTTCGGGTGTACCCGGACGCCGTAGCCACCCAGTTCCCTGTGGCGGACGGTGGCGAAGGGACCCTTGAGGCCGCGGTGTCGGCCGGCTACGAGGAGCGGCTCAACGCCGTCGTGGGTCCGATTCTCGCGCCGATCGGAGCTGCGTGGGCCATTCGCAAGGATGCTTTCGGCGGGGCGACAGCCGTGATCGAAACGGCCCAGGCCTCCGGTCTGGAACACATGGAGCCGACGCCCGCCAACGCCTTGCGCGCGCACAGTTACGGTTGCGGGCAGCTGATCGCAGCGGCCCTCGACGCCGGCGCCAATGAGATTGTGCTGGGGCTGGGCGGCTCGGCAATGTCCGACGGCGGCAGCGGCGCACTGCGTGCGCTGGGCCTCAAGCCCCTGGACTCGGCGGGAAATGTGGTGCCGCTGGGCGGGGGGTCGCTGGCAGATGTGGCGCGGGTGGATATGTCCGGCCTGGACCCGCGCCTCACCGCGGCGACGTTCCGGATTGCCGTGGACGTGCAGAATCCGCTCTTCGGCGCGGAGGGCGCCGCCCACGTTTTCGGCCCGCAGAAGGGCGCCGACGAGGATGCCGTTGAAATGCTCGACGCCGGTCTCCGCAACTGGGCGTCCGTCCTCCGCGAGGCGACCGGCCGGGACGTCAACGTACCGGGAGCCGGGGCAGCAGGCGGGTTCCCGGCGTCGTTCCTGGCGTTCACCCAGGCACGGCTGGAAGGCGGTTTCGCGCTGGTGGCGGGGCTCACGGGGCTGGCCGAACAGCTCGCGGACGCCGATCTGGTGATCACCGGCGAAGGGTCCATGGACTCGCAGTCGCTCACCGGCAAGGCACCCATCGCGCTCGCGGACGCGGCGCACGAACGAGGGATTCCGGTGATCGTGGTGGCTGGCCGGATTCTGGTGACGCCGGAAGAGCTCGCCGGGCACGGCGTGGTGGCCGCTGCCCAACTGCTGGATATCGCCGCAAGTCCGGAAGACGCCGTCGCGAATGCCGCCAAGTACCTCGCGTGGGCCACGAGCCAGGTGCTGGAAGGCGCCTGAGCCGTCCTCTGCGGAACCTTTGTGGAAACTCGCCGACCGGGGAGCTACGCGCCCGTCTCATAGTGCGGCTCGGCCACGGGCTTGGACTCGGGTGAGCCCTTTTCGCGGAGGTAAACGGAAGCGCCGACCAGCACGGCGACGGCCAGGAATTCACTCTGCCAGTTCTGGAAGGACTCGAACCAGAAGCGGCTGGTTGCCAGATACCCCAGGAACGTGACGGTTGGCTGGTCGTGGCTCTGCTGTAGTTATTGGCGCCGGTCAGGATCATCCCGCCGTAAAAGACCACGAACAATGCAATGTTTGCCAGCAGCAGCCCGTGTTCCTTGGCCCACTTGCCCATGATTCCTCCTGCGTTGGTCTGAAACCCGCCTGCTACTTGCCCGCCGCGCGCCTGTTGAGAAGCAGCGGGACGTAGACCAGCAGAACCAGCAGAACGGCAAGCAGCACGCCGCCGGCAGTGAGTCCTGCAACACGCCCGGCGGTGACATCGAAGACCAGCGCGGCGGTGCCCACGCTCAGGATGGCGACGCCGCCCAGGGCTATTTTGGTGATGCTGTCCGCGCTGGACACCAGGGTTTCCTTGAGGCGTTGACGGAAGAGGCGCCGGTGGACACTGACGGGCAGGAGGATAAATGCCGTGGTGAGGGTGGCCGCCACCACGTTGGCAAGATACAGGCCGATCTGGAAGTCATCGAGGGTTTCGAACCGCTGCTGGAAAGGCAACGTCAGCAGGAATCCGGCCAGAATCTGGACGCCGGTCTGGAGAACCCTGAGCTCTTGAAGCAGCTCGCCCCAGTTCCGGTCGAGCTGCTCTTCCCGTGTCTCGTTCCTTCCGCTTGCGCTGCCGGGTTGATACTCGGGATCTGACATTCACTCGCCTCCTTGCTCGCAGCCCTCGGGACTCGCACGGTTGCTCCAAATCTAGGCGCAAGCACAGGCAACTTCAACGCTTTATAAGTTTACTGACTAATTTGGTCCCAACAGTGGATGTGCCACGCCGGTCTCGGTTAGTTTCGAAGAGCCCGATGCGCACCGGGCCCTTAGGAAATCCGCACTGAGCAGGTGGAGTGTGAGTGGCTCAGCCAGGCAGCCCCCGGGCTCATCCATCCCGATCCACGCACAACTGATCCCGTCACAACAGGAGGAAACATGAGCGACAACCAGCACACGGCCCCTGAAGAGGAAACCGGCGGTACGGCACACCCACCGCGGAGCAGGAAAGCGGCGGACCGGACACCAAGCAGTTCGCCCAGCCGCGGGAAGAAGAGGGCTTCGACGCTGCAGGCCTGAACCAGGACAGCCCCGACGGCGAGACCTACCAGACCGGTACACCCAGCCTGGGTCACCTCAGTGCCGAGGATCAGGACAGCGCGGGCGAGCCCGGAGCCGGGCGATTCGGCGGCACCGACGACCAGCTGCATGCCGAGACTGACAGCACCGACCCGGGATTCGAGCCGGCGGGCGGGGCCGGTGCGGAATTGCCCTCGGCAGAGGCCGAGATCGACGCCTCCAACGCGGATGGACAGGGCTCCGCGCCGTTCTCCTCGGAATCCGGCGAGGACGCCGCAGGGCTCCCGGACGGCAGCGGCACGAATCCTCCAGCCGAGAAGGCCCCGAACGACCGGGATGAGAACAAGGAAACCTTCGACGCCGGCTGAACGGAACCGTTGAGACGGCACCCGGTGCCTTTGCCGCGACGAGGTGCCTCGCCCCCGATTCCATGGCAAACAGGGCAGGAAGACGCCGGTCGTCGCAGCCGACTCCCTGCCGCCCCTACCCGCGGCGCCAGCACCGGCTCTACCCGATCTGACCTACCCGCACGCCCAACAGGCACTCATGGTCTATTTTGGCGACGGACCGCTAGCGCTTTTTCTGTGCCCGCTTTGCCGCGGCGTTTGCCGCGGCGTTTACCGCAGCCTTGACCGCCGGCGGGAGCCCGGCCTGTTCCGTTTCCGGTTCGGCCACACTGCCGCGCGCCTTTGCGATGGCCTTCATGCCGTGGTAGATCACCAAGGCTGCGGCGGAGCCCAGGGCAATGCCGGTGAACTTGAGGTCGCCGACGGTCCAGGTGTAGTCGGCAATGCCAATAATGAGCGCGACGGCGGCGGTGGTCAGGTTCACCGGGTTGGAGAAGTTGACCTTGTTCTGGACCCAGATCTTCACACCCAGGATGCCGATCATGCCGTACAGCAAAGTGGCCGCGCCACCCAGCACGCCGGCCGGAACCGTGGCGATCAGTTCGCCGAATTTCGGTGAGAAGCTCAGCACAATGGCGAAGATGCCCGCCACCCAGTAGGCCGCCGTCGAATACACTTTGGTGGCGGCCATGACGCCAATGTTTTCCGCGTAGGTGGTGGTTCCGGAACCACCGCCGAAGCCAGCAAGCACGGTGGCGGCGCCGTCGGCCATCAGCGCGCGGCCGGAGACGCCGTCGAGGTTCTGGCCGGTCATGGCGGACACGGACTTCACGTGCCCGATGTTCTCGGCCACCAGCACCAGCACCACGGGGACAAAGAGGCCAACGACGCCGAGGTGGAACTCGGGTGTCTGGAAATGCGGCAGGCCGATCCACGCGGCGGCGTCCATCTTGGCGTAGTCCACTTCGCCGCGGATCATGGCCACGAGGTACCCCGCCACCACGCCTGCCAGGATGCTGAGGCGGCCGATGATGCCGCGGAACAGTACGCTCACCAGAATGATGGTCGCCAGGGTGATGACCGCAGTGACGGGCGCGGCATCGAAGTTGTTTTTTGCGGCCGGCGCAAGGTTCAGGCCGATCAGCGCCACGATGGCGCCCGTGACGATTGGCGGCATCAGCCGGTTGATCCATCCCGCGCCGAACTTCTGCACGACGGCGCCGACTGCCGCGAGCCCGACGCCGGCAAGCACCACTCCGCCCAGCGCCCCGGCCACGCCGAACTGCTGTTGGGACGCCATGATGGGCGCGATGAACGCGAAGCTGGAGCCGAGGTAGCTGGGAACCCTGCCCTGGGTGATCACCAGGAAGAGGATGGTGCCGATGCCGGAGAAGAACAGGGTGGTGGCCGGTGGCATGCCCGTAATGATGGGCACCAGGAACGTGGCGCCGAACATGGCCACAACGTGCTGCATGCCCACGCCGATGGTCAGGGGCCAGGCAAGGCGCTCATCCGGAGCAACCACCTGTCCGGGACGGATCGATTTGCCGTTGCCGTGCAGCTTCCATTTGGTACCGAGCATGCTCATTGCCGGGGCCTTTCAAAGGGGTAGCCGCGAGGGCCGGGATCTTCCGGTGCAACAATACCGCGCTGCCCGTGCGGGCCGGGAGCAGAGGGGGCGGTGCAACGCGCTGTGCCGAACGTCACGCCCCGTCACGGGAAGAGGACACCGTCGCTTGAAGTTGCAACTATGGAAAGCAGAACTGCCGGCCACCACCAGGTGCGCGGGCCAAACGAAAGGGATGCGAATGACCGTCGCCCATGAAGAAGCAGTGATCGATTCAGCCGCCGTGGATGCAATCTTTGCCGAAGCGCGCACCGCCAACGCCTTCACCGGCGAGGTGACCGAGCAGCAGGCCCGCGCCATCTACGAACTCACCAAGTTCGGCCCCACGGCCTTCAACTCGCAGCCGCTCCGCGTGACGTACGTCCGCTCGGACGAAGCCCGGGCCACGCTTGTGGGCACCCTGTCCGCCGGAAACCGGGCCAAGACGGCTTCCGCGCCGCTGGTTGCTGTCCTCAGCTACGACACCGCGTGGACGGAGCAGTGGCACAACTTCCTGCCTGGCTACAACGCGCCGAAGGCCATGTACGACGCCGCCCCGGAGCTCGCCGCCACGACGGGCAACAACAACGCCCACCTGCAGGCCGGCTACTTCATCCTGGCCGTCCGCTCCCTTGGCTTTGCCGCCGGCCCCATGACCGGCGCCGATTTCGCCGCGATCGACGCCGCGTTCTTCCCGGCCGGAGGCCAGAAGAGCTTCCTGGTGGTCAACATCGGCCGGCCAGGTGCGGATGCGTGGGGCGAAGCCAAGCCGAAGTTTGCCTACGAGGACGTTGTCCGCACGGTCTGAGCGTCCAGGAACGCGGGCACACAATGCGATTGCCTCCGGCAATATGGGGGACATGCCGAAGGCAACCGGGACCGCATTTCTGCAGAAAACTGCACGGCATGCATCCATCGCCAGTTCCAATTTTAGTCCCGATTCCGTCCGCCGCGCGGTGCCCGGCGGTGCTATGTGCAGAACGCCCTGGGCGCACGCGGTGGCCTGCCGTGGCACACTGGGGCTATGCGGAACCTGATCCTGGTGGTGTTTGTTGAGCCCGTCACGGAGGGCCAGGAGTTCCCCCGGACCGACTGGCCCCTGCATATCACGATCGTACGGTTCGACATCAACGGCGAGGACGCCCCGGCCGGCGTAGTGGCTCTTGCTGATGGCCCCGCCGAGGCTGCGCTGGGGACGGCGCTCACCATCGGCGAGGACGACGGCTTCGGCCATCTGGGATCCGTTCCGGTCAGCCTCGTTGACCCCAGTCCAGGCCTGCAGCTGCTGCACGAATCGCTCGTCGAGGCCGTGGTTGGCCTGTCAGGCAACATAGCCAGCCCGCACTACACCGGCGACAACTACCGTCCCCATATTTCCCACCACGGGAGCAAGCGCGTGAACCCGGGCGACGCCGTCGTGCTTGACCGGATAGCGCTGGTGGACATGGCTCCCGACGGCCGCCACGCCACCCGGTGCATCCTCAAGCTCTGGGAACTCTAGGCGATGACCCCGTCAACCAGCGCCTTCGCTTCGGCCTGGACCTGCTTGAGGTGCTCGGCGCCCTTGAAGGACTCGGCGTAGATCTTGTAGACGTCCTCGGTGCCGGAAGGCCGCGCCGCAAACCATGCGTTCTCGGTGACCACCTTCAGCCCGCCGATCGATGCTCCGTTTCCGGGGGCCTCGGTGAGCTTGGCGATGATCGCCTCGCCGGCCAATTCGGTTGCAGTGACGTCCGACGGCGACAGCTTGCCGAGCGCTGCCTTCTGATCCCGCGTGGCGGCGGCGTCGATCCGCGCATACACCGGGGCGCCGAACTTGTCCGTCAGCCCCTTGTACAGCTGCGACGGCGACTGGCCGGTGACGGCGGTGATCTCCGAAGCCAGGAGTGCCAGCAGGATGCCGTCCTTGTCCGTGGTCCAGACGCTGCCGTCCTTCTTATTGAAGGAGGCTCCGGCGGATTCCTCGCCACCGAACGCGCCTTCACCGGAAAGCAGCCCGGGCACGAACCACTTGAAGCCCACGGGAACCTCCACCAGCTTGCGGCCAAGGCCTTCCGCCACGCGGTCGATGATGGAGGACGAAACCAGCGTCTTCCCCACCACCGAGTTCGGGTTCCAGCCGCTGCGGTTGCGGTAGAGGTAGTCAATCGCGACGGCGAGGTAATGGTTCGGGTTCATCAGCCCGCCGTCGGGGGTCACGATGCCGTGACGGTCGGCGTCGGCGTCGTTGCCGGTGGCGATGTCGAAGGCGGCGCCACCGGCAAGACCAGCGCCGCCGTCGGACATCCGCGAAATCAGCGAGGCCATCGCCGAAGGCGAGGAGCAGTCCATCCGGATCTTCTCGTCCCAGTCCAGTGTCATGAACGCCCACTGCGGGTCCACGGTGGGGTTGACCACGGTGAGGTTGAGGTGGTGGCGCTCGCCGATTTCGCCCCAGTAGTCAACCGCCGCGCCGCCCATGGGGTCGGCGCCGATGCGGACGCCGGCGTCACGGATGGCGTCCAGGTTCAGCACGGACGGGAGATCGTCCACATAGCTGCTGAGGAAATCGAACTTGCCGGTGGTCCCGGCGTTCAGTGCATCAGCCAGCGGGATGCGCTTCACGCCGCGGAGGCCGTTCTCCAGCAGTTCGTTAGCCCGGTTGGCGATCCAGCCGGTGGCATCGGTGTCGGCGGGGCCGCCGTGCGGCGGGTTGTACTTGAAGCCGCCGTCGCCCGGGGGATTGTGGCTGGGGGTGACTACAATGCCGTCAGCCTGCGGGGCGCCGGGCCCGGCGTTGTTGTTGTACGTCAGGATGGCGTGGCTGAGCGCCGGGGTGGGCGTGTATGCGTGGCGGGCATCGATCAGTACCTGAACACCGTTGGCCGCCAAGACCTCCAGCGCGGAGTTCTGCGCGGGCTCACTGAGCGCATGGGTGTCCTTGGCCAGGAACAGCGGCCCGGTGATGCCCTGCCCGGCACGGTACTCAACGATCGCCTGCGTGATGGCCACGATGTGCGGCTCGTTGAAGGAGGCTTTGAGGCTGGATCCGCGGTGTCCGGATGTTCCGAACGCCACGCGCTGGCCGGGATCACCGAGATCCGGAGCGACGTCGTAATACGCATCCAGAAGCGCAGTCAGATCAACAAGGTCCTGGGGTTGGGCAACAGTGCCCGCGCGGCTAGCCATGGCACCAGCATGCCAGACGACGGCGGGCCGGGGCGCGGCTTGTCCGAAATCAGGGCCCTATGACGCTGAATGTCACAGTTGCATAAAAGATTTCAGCCGCCGTTCACCGCACAGCCGTTCACCGGACAGACGCACTTCCGGTCCGGCCGCCGGACAAGACCTGAGTACTCCACGGCAAAGTACCCATATACCCGCCGACGCGGGGCTGCTAATTTCAAACACTGACGACGGCGGGACCTCCGCTGCCGGCAGTGATGCGGAGAGTCGAGGGGGGCTTTCGATGGAGGCAGGGGATGGTGCCGCCGAGCAGTCACGGCTGGCGGCAGAACGGGCTGCACGGCTGAAACGCCACCTTGATAACGCGCAGCGTGCCGCCGAATCATGGAGCGCCGGCGCGGCAGGAGAAAGAATTGTGGCGGACCGCCTGAACAGGCTGGTTCCTACTCCACGATGTGCACTGGCCCGGCCGGCCGCTGGCAAATCCGGACCGTGTGCTGGTGGGGCATTGCGGTGTTGTGGTGGTCGATGCCAGGAATTGGCCGGGAGCCGTCCTGTTGAAATCCGATGTGCTGCGCCAGAACGGCTATGCCAGGCATCAGGAGCTCTCTGGCGTGACAACTTCGGGTGTTGGGGTCACAGGAATTGAAGGCGTCGTTGCCGATGCCCGGAGCTATGGCCACAGTTCTGCTGAAGATGACTTCCTGCTGGGGGACGGTAGGCAGGTGGATAGCCCCGTTGTAGTGTTTGGAGCAAGGACTTTCGAGGGGGATTCTCATGACAGATCAGCCGACTCCGCGCCAGGACGGGCCGGGGAGCGACGAGACGCCGGCCGGCTACCAGCCGCCGCAGTTTGTGCCGCCGCCGTTTGTGCCGCCGCAGGGTTCAGGCACCCCGGCCCCGCCCCCGTTTCAGCAGCCGCCGTTTGATCAGCCCGGAGATCCAGGCCTCACACCCCCGCCGGTTTACAACCAGCCCGGCGAGCAGTACGGCAATCCCTATGCGCAGCCTGGAATCCCGTACGGCCAGCAGGCAAACCCGTACGGTCAACCGGCGTACTACGGCATGCCGGCCGAGCCCAAGGGTCTCAGTATTGCAGCCATGGTGTGCGGCATCATCGGCGTGGTCACGGGTGGTTTCTTTGTCATTCCGCAGATCGCAGCTGTGATTCTGGGGCACATTGGCATGAAGAAGGAACCTGCCGGGCGAGGGTTTGCGCTTACAGGCCTCATCACGGGATATCTTGGGGTGCTGTTTGGGGCTTTCTGGCTGTTGTTCCTGATCCTGGGAGCAATTTTCGCCAGCCAAAGCGGCATCAACTACTAGCCCGCCAGGCTAGGCGGTCAGCTCCTCAACCAGCCGGTTCGCGTTGGCTTCGAGCCATTCGCGGCGGCGGCTGATGAGCCCGCCCACTCCTTCAGCCCACATCCGTGCCCAGCCGCCACCCAGCGCCCGGGCATTGTGCTGCATACGCTCAAACGAAAGCCGGGTGGCCTCGACGCCGAACTCCGGCAGCCGCCGTCGTTCTTCTTCCGTCCAGCCATAGGCATCGGCGAAAATCCGCAGGCGCCGGAACGAATCCACGGCTTCCCAGCCGGGCCACGCATCGGCAGGGTCGCGCAGTGGCGCCCAGTGCGTGGCGGTGTTGAAGGAATCCTTCAGCCGGGTGCTGGGGCCGGCGAGATCGAAATCCACCAGGCCGACTGCCAGCCCGTCACGGACCACTACGTTCTGCGGGGTCACGTCCAGATGGCAGACCAGCTCGGCGGGGTCTCCTGCTGCAGTGTCCTGCCGGATGGGCCGAGGCGGGAACGGATGCGCCTGCACAAAACCCTGTGAGGCGTTGTGCAGCAGCCGCACCAGCTGCCCCACGGAAGCCAGCAGCTCCTCCGACTGCACCCACTTTTCAGGAACGGCTCCAGCGCAGAGCCCCGGCACAAAGGTGAGAACGTCGCGGCCTTCGGCGTCGCGGCCCAGGAACCGCGGCGAACCGTCAAAGCCCGCGTCCTCAAGCCAGTCAAGATAGTCGGCGACGGCGAAACTCTGCGGCTGGTGCGGGCGGCGGATTGTTGCGCCGACCCGCACCACACCGTCGGTGACATCGCCCGCGGGCATAAGTTCGACGTCGGACGCCTCGCCTGGAGCGGGAACGTACAGCCGCTGCTCAACCGGCCCACGGTTCATAATGCTCATCGCGTCAGCGTACGCCGCCCATGAGCTTCTTGATTGCCGGCGAGGCGGCCGCCATGCCCGCGGCCAGCACGATGGCTACCCCGCCGATGCCGAGGAAGTACGGCAGCTCGTCGTCCGGGTTGTACAGGCCGGCGAGGATGCCCGCCAGCGTGGTGCCCAGCGAAACCGAAAGGAAGAACAGCGCCACCATCTGGGTGTGGAAGGCCTGCGGCGCCAGTTTGGTGGTCACGGAGAGGCCGATCGGGGAGAGGAAAAGTTCCGCAAGAGTGAACAGGAACAGGATTCCCACCAGTGCCACGAGCGGAGTCTTGCCGTCGCCGGCCAGCGGAATGAACGCCAGGAATGCCAGCCCCATCACAAACAGGCCGACCGAGAATTTCAGCGGCGAGCTGGGCTGTTTGTGGCCCAGCTTGGTCCACAGCGCCGCCATCACACCGGCGAAAATGATGATGAACACGGGGTTGATGGACTGTACCCAGGCGGCCGGCATTTCCCAGCCGAACACGTTTCGGTCCAGTTTCTCCTCGGAATACACGGCGATGAAAGTGAACTGCTGCTGGAACAGGGCCCAGAACGCTGCCGAGGCGATGTAGAGCGGGATGAATGCTGTGACCCGCTTGCGCTCGGGGCCGTCCACCTTTTTGCTGGTGAAGATCAGGGCGAAGTAGAGGATGGATGCACCGATCGCCACGTAGGCCATGGTCAGCGCCAGGTTTTCGGCGTTGACGGCGCCCGTGGACAGCAGGACGGCGATGACGGCGGCGATGCCGAGGAAAATGAGCCCGTACCTGGTGCGGCCCGAGGCCGGCAGGGGATTAGGGACCCGGTGTGCTTCTTCCGGCAGTTTGTTGCGGCCCAGCGCGTAGATGCCCAGACCGATCGCCATGCCGACGGCGGCTGCGCCGAAGCCCCAGTGGAACCCGCGGCTCTCCTGCAGCCAGCCGGTGACCAGCGGGCCGATCAGCCCGCCGACGTTGATGCCCATGTAGAAGATGGAGAAACCGGCGTCGCGGCGGTCGTCCTTCTCACCGTAGAGGGTGCCCACCAGCGCAGTCGCGTTGGCTTTAAGCCCGCCGGAACCGACGCCCACCAGCACCAGGCCGGCGACCAGCCCGGGGATTCCGGGCAGCAACGCCAGGGCAATGTGTCCGGCCATGATCATGACGGCCGAGCCGAACAGCACCCGCTCCGATCCGAACAGCCGGTCCGCGAGCCACGCGCCCAGGATGGTGGAGAGGTACACGCCTCCGCCGTACGCGCCTACCAGGCTGGCAGCGAGGCCCTGTTCGATTTCCAGCCCGCCCTGCGAGGCTGTGTAGTACATGTAGTAGAGCAGAATGCCCTGCATGCCGTAGAAGGAGAATCGCTCCCACATTTCTACGGAGAAGAGGCTGGCCAGCATCTTTGGGTGGCCGAAAAATGAAGTGTCGCCCGGCGTTTTCGCGGGGGATTCAGATAAATGAGTTGTGCTCATTTACTTAATGCTGACACCGAGGCCCTGGATTGTCACATTGTGGGTTGCCGTCTGTCCGTGAATCCCGCGATGAGTACCGCCGCCACACTGACGTGCATGAGGATCAGCGCCACCTGGACTCCGATGGTTGATGCGGCGGAAAGCGGCCCGGAGACGGACAACAACAGAGCGGCGACGGCGGTCACCACCCAAATGCGCGGCCCCTTGGCTGTGAACCGCTCAAGTACCGCCAGCAGCAGCCAGGCGGCGAGGCCTGACCCTACAGCGGTGACGATGACAGCGGCCCACCCGACCTCTCGGGATGCGCCCGCATACATTTCCTCGATAGTCAGCGGGATTCCCGCAAGCTTCACCACGACAATCCATTCGATCAGGGCCAAGGCCGCGGCGGCCGCCACGGACAGTCCCCGGCGTCGTGCGTTCATTGTGCGTCGTACTTTCGTTGTGTTTGGTGCGTGACCAATTGACATGGCCTTTTCCTTCCTCTTTGAACTATAGTTAGGTGACTAAGTAACTAAAGGTTAGTCGTCTAACTAAGTATTTTCAAGGGGTATCCGTGAATGACCTGCAGGCTGCTGCCATCAATGCGTCCATCCGCACGATCGGCATGCGGCACCGCGCCCTGGCAGGCAGCAAGCTCGCGGCCATTGGCCTCTCGGTTGGCCAGGAGGCCCTGATCGCCGAGCTCTTCGAGAACGGCCCCCGGAGCCAGGCCCAGCTTGCGGCGGCATCCGGCTGTGAGCCGCCCACCATCACGTCGGCCGTCCAGAAGATGGAGGCACGCGGACTGGTTCGGCGTACGCCGTCGTCATCGGACCGGCGGGCCATGGTTGTGGAGCTTTCGGAGCAAGGCCACACCGCCATGGCGCAGCTGACCACTATCTGGCGCGAGCTTGCGGAGGAAACTGTGGCCGGGATGACCACCACCTCGGTGGAGGAGCTGGTAGACGCCCTGACCGACCTCGCTGGCAGCCTGAGCCGCCGGAAGAGTTCACCGGAGGACCCATCGATTCTTGCTGTCTAGAAACCCAGCTGCACAGCGACCTGCAGCAGCAGCGCCTCGGAGCCC
Organism: Micrococcaceae bacterium Sec5.7; assembly: GCA_039636785.1. Taxonomy (NCBI): domain Bacteria; kingdom Bacillati; phylum Actinomycetota; class Actinomycetes; order Micrococcales; family Micrococcaceae; species Micrococcaceae bacterium Sec5.7. Next base: position 4,101,605 of record CP144169.1, read on the forward strand.
ATGGGCCCCACCAGCTGGATGCCCATGGGCAGACCGGAACCCGGCCCGGCGCCCGGCCGGTCTGTCAGCCCCGGCCCTCCTGTCAGCCCCGCCCCGGCACTCCCGGTCCAGTGCACCGGGATGCTGATGGCAGGCAGCCCGCACACGTTCACCATGGAGGACCACGGCGCGTACTCGCACTGCTTGCGGTAGTCGCCGTCGGCGTCTCCTGCCCATTCGGCAGCCGGCCAGTGCCCGTCGCCGTGCGCCGCGCCGGTGAACCAGCCCACCGGCCGCGGCGTCTGTGCGAGCGACGGCATAAGCATCAGGTCCCATTCGGCGTACTGGGCAACTGTGTCGCGTTGGAACTGCCGCAGGAAAGCCAGCGACTCGTTGAGCTTGGCTGCACTGCGCTGCTGCGCACGGCGCCGGAACGTGCGGGTCAGCGGCGTCAGCAGCGCCTCGCGCTGCGGCGCGATCCGGGCAGTTCCGACGCCGGCCGTCCAGGCCGTGGTGAACGCATCGGGGTAGCGGTTATCGTAGCGGACCGTGGTTTCGACGGCGTCGTGGCCGGCATCCGTCAGCAGGCGGACACCGGTGGCCAGTGCGTCCAGCGCTTCCGCATCCGGGTTGAACGGGAAAATCGCGGACCATGGGCTGTCCAGGCTCATGCCGATCCGGAGGCGGCCCGGCCCGCGGGAAACGGCGTCGAGGTAGCCGGGTCCGTCTGTGCCGTCTGCCGGCACCAGCGCATCCAGCATCAGCGCTGCGTCTTCGGCGGAACGGGCCAGTGGCCCGGCCACCACCAGCTTGGCGGGATCGCCCCAGCTCTCCCCGGCGGGCACCAGCCCGCGTCCGGGCTTGAGCCCCACCAAACCGCAGGCCGCAGCCGGAATCCTGACCGAACCACCGCCGTCGGTCCCGGGAGCGAACGGCACCAGGCCGGCGGCCACCGCGGCAGCGCTGCCGCCGGACGAACCCCCGGAGCTGCGGCTCAGCGCGTGCGGATTGCGGGACGGCGGCGCGATCAGGTTTTCGCTGTAGGCCGTCAGTCCGAATTCCGGAACCTGGGTCTTGCCCAGTGAGATGACGCCCGCACCCTTGAGCGCTGCCGCCAGGGCGCCGTCCACCGGTGCGGGTTTGTGGTCCAGCGCGGCGCTGCCGTGGGTGGTGACCACGCCGGCCACATCGGTCAGGTCCTTGAACGCGAGCGGCACACCGTGAAGCAATGGGAGGCTTTCGTCCGAAGAACCTCTCGAAACCCGGGCGTACAGCGCGTCCGCCGCGCCGGCGTCGGCCATTGCCTGCTTGGCGGTGACGGTGACAAACGCGCCCAGGCCGGGGTTCTGCGCTTCGATCCGTGCGAGGAAATGCGCGGCTGTTTCGCGGGCAGAGACGTCACCCGTGCGCAGGGCATCACGGAGCTGAACGGCGGAAAGTCCGTGGATCTCAGCCAAGGAAACGCGGCTCCAGGCGCTCCTCGGTGGCGACGGCGTCAACACTCTCGCCGGTCAGCCGGGTCACAATGTACGCGCCCTTGCCCTTCACCTCGGCAACTGCCTCCACCAGTTCAGTGCCGTGGTAAACCAGCCCCACGCCGTCATCCGTGCAGTGGGTCTCTCCCAGCGTTCCGTCCGCCACGAGCCTATGGACCAGCGGGCGGCGCCGTTGCTCGGAGTCATAGTGCACGCCGTTGGCGTAGGGGAGGAGGGCGAGGCCGTTGGTCACGGCACGCAGCTCCGGGCCGAACGAATCCGTGGTGCCGCCCTGGTACCAGCAGATGGATCCGGCGGAAACGCCCGCGAGCACAACGCCCCGCTCCCAGACGCGGTGCAGGATCTCATCCAGCCGGTGAGCCCGCCATACCGCCAGCAGATTCACCACCGAGCCGCCGTTCACCCACACCACGTCCTGTTCCATCAGGTGCTCTTCCGGATCCGCATGGTTCGGCATGGTGAACAGGTTCAGATGGCTGAAATCGAAGCCCGCAATCCTCGCGGCCTGGTCCAGTTCGGCGTTAAACCAGCGCTGATCGCCGGACGCCGTGCCAATATGCGTCACCCGCGGCGCCCGGCCACTGACACCGGAGAGTTCGACGGCGTGATGCAGCAGGGCGTCAAACTCCAGCCGGGTGCGGTTCCCGGCCTTGTAGCCGCCGGAGGTCGCAAGAATGGTGGGCTGTTCAGCAGGCACGGCGTTTCTCCTTTGCGGTCTCCAAGAAGCGTAACCTGCGCGCGGTTTCAGAGGTGCGGTGTTGCGCTGGCGATACGCTGGGTTGCAGACGTTGATTCCCTGGAGAGGATTCCCATGAGCGATTTCGATACCGTGACCGTCAACGACGTCCCCGCGGACGCCGGGATCCTGGACGTGCGCGAGGACTACGAGTGGGTTGCCGGGCATGCCGATGGCGCACTGCATATTCCGCTGGACCAGCTCCCGGCCCGGATCGGCGAACTCGATCCGGACCAGGACCTCTATGTCATCTGCCGCACCGGCGGGCGCTCATTCCGCGCCGCACAGTGGCTCTCGGGCCAGGGCTACTCGGCCCTGAATGTGGCCGGGGGTATGGACCAGTGGCTCGAATCAGGCAAACCCATCATCTCGGACAACGGCCTCAAGCCGGTTGTCCTTTAGCTCCCTCCTCTTCACCGTTTCCATATCTCAAAAGGAATACTTAATGCCTGCGTCACCTGTCACCTATACCTACCTCGGCCCCGAAGGCACCTTCACCGAGGCGGCGCTGATGCAGGTCCCAGGCGCGGCTGAGGCCACGCGGATCCCGTCCTCCAACGTCAACGCCGCCTTGGACAAGGTGCGCAACGGATCCGCGGACGCGGCCATGGTTCCAATCGAGAATTCCGTGGAGGGCGGCGTGACCGCCACTCTGGACGCCATTGCCACAGGGCAGGAGCTTCGGATCATCCGGGAAGCGCTGGTGCCCATCAGCTTTGTGCTGGTGGCCCGGCCGGGTGTGGCGATTTCCGATATCCGCCGCGTGTCCACGCACGGGCACGCGTGGGCCCAGTGCCGCCTGTGGGTCGAAGTGAATATCCCCGGTGCGGAATATGTTCCGGGATCATCCACGGCGGCGGCCGCCATGGGGCTGCTGGAAGAAGAAGCGCACTACGACGCCGCCATCTGTGCGCCCATCGTCGCAGCGGAGCAGCCGGGCCTTGCGGTCCTGGCTGAGAACATCGGGGACAATCCCGGGGCCGTCACGCGCTTTGTGCTGGTAAGCCGGCCCGGCACCCTCCCGGAACGGACCGGCGCTGACAAAACCACCGTCGTGGTGCCGCTGCCCGAGGACCGGCCAGGCGCCCTGATGGAAATTCTGGACCAGTTCGCAACCCGCGGCGTGAACCTGAGCCGGATCGAATCCCGGCCCACCGGCCAGTATCTGGGGCACTATTTCTTCAGCATCGACGCCGACGGCCACGTGGAGGATGCGCGGGTGGGTGACGCACTCGCGGGGCTCCACCGCATCAGCCCCGCCACCCGCTTCCTGGGCTCCTATGGCCGGGCTGACGCGCAGAGCCCCGTGGTGGCGCCGCACACTTCTGACCAGGCATTCCGTGCGGCTCATGCTTGGGTCGGAGAGATTCTCCAGGGGGAATCCGTCGCGCCCGGACAGGGATTCGGGGCTCCGCCCACAGCGTAGACAAATGCCTCCCGGGGTACTTCCCTGCCCCAATAACAGTGCGTATGCTTACTTGATCCACATTGGTGGAAGTCCCCTACCGAAGGGAGCGGGTCATGTCAGGCACCATCAGCGAGAACGACGGCCAGGGAATCATCGTCAATCCCAAGCCCACCGCAGAAAATCAGGACTGGGACGGTGACGAAGCCGACCGTGCCGACCGCCTGCGCTTCGAAGAGGAACAGGCAATGATCCGTGAACAGTCGGAGGCCAGGGCCGCGGCGAAGGCTGCTGCGTACGCCGCCAAGGGCGGCCGTAAGGACGCCAGCGCCTAGGCCTCACGCTTAGCGGCATCCAAGTTGCAGTACACGTCCAAGTTGCAATACACCTAGCGCCGGACCGGGGTTTCCTTTGCCCGGTCTGCCCGGACCCTGACCAGCAACGACCTCGGCTCCACCCGCACGCTCACGCTGGTGGCTTCCCCGGACGTATCGCCGTCCAACTGGGTGGGCATGGGCTCCGGGCACTTGATGACCACCTTGCCGGAACGGTAGAACGTCATGACGGGCAGAGCCCTGTTGTGCTTGAGGAGGACTTTGGTATACATCGCCAGCCAGCCGATGGCGCTGCGGGGGCTCATCACCACCACGTCCAGCATGCCGTCGTCGATCATGGCCTGTGGAATGAAGTCAATGCCGCCGGGGATCAGGCCGCAGTTGGCGAACAGTACACTGCGGATTTTTCTGGCCTGTTCGGGCTCGTCGTCCAGTGCGATGGAGACTTTCTTGCGGCGGCCGGGCAGGTGCCTGACCCCGGCTTCCGTGTAGGCCAGCCAGCCCACTGCCTTCTTGAGGCCGTCATTCGTATCACCCAGCACCTCGGCATCCATTCCGATCCCCGCGATCACCAGGAATGCGTGCTCCGAGGAGTGGCCGGTGACGGAGTTTTCAATCCCCATCCTGGCGGTGTCGATGTAGCGCTGGTGGCCGAAGAGCGCGGTCCGGACGTTGCCTGACAGATCATTGACATCCAGATCCACGTTGCGTGCCAGCAGGTTGCCCGTGCCCAGCGGGATCAGGCCCATCGCGACATCCGTGTGTGCCAGCGACTCGGCCACAACGCGGACGGTACCGTCACCGCCGCCCACCAGGACGACGTCGGCTCCGTATTCAAGCGCAGCCTGGACCTGCGAGAATCCGGGATCCTCCGCCGTCGTTTCGAAAAACTTCGGTGCTTCCCAACCGGCAGTATGGCAGGCCCGCTGGATGATGGCCTTGGCCTCGGCGGATTTTGCCTTGACGGGGTTGAGGACTACTGCCACACGCTGTTTCCCCAGGCCTGATTCGTGGGTGTCTTCCCGGACAGCGCTGCGGATATGGCGCGCCTTGAGCCGGCGCACGCCCCACCAGCTGGACACGGCGAATGCCAGGGCCCCGGTGATGAACAGGTACGGAATCCAGTCGCTCATGGTGCTCCAACACTATCCCGCCGGACCGTACGGCCGTTCCGCGCGCAGGGCCGCCGCGGATGCACCGGCACATTCGATACTCTTGTCTGGTGATCGACGTAAAAGACCTCAGCGAAAACCCGGACAAGTTCCGTGCCAGCCAGCGCGCCCGCGGCGCCGATGAGTCCGTGGTGGACGCGATCATCTCCGCAGACTCCGCCCGCCGCGCGGCCCTGATCCGCTTCGAGAACCTCCGCGCCGAGCAGAACGTTTACGGCAAGAAAGTGGCGCAGGCCAAGGGCGAGGAAAAGCAGGCCCTCCTGGCCGAGGTCCGCGAACTCGCCGGCTCAGTGAAAGCCGCCTCCGCTGAGGCCGATGTTGTCCAGGTCCAGCAGGATGAGCTGCTCCGCGCCGTCCCCAACGTCATTGAATCCGGCGTCCCCGAAGGCGGCGAGGACGACTACGTCGTGGTGAAAACCGTCGGCACGCCCCGCGAATTCACGGATTTCGAGCCACGGGACCACCTGGAAATCGGCGAGCTCATCGGTGCGATCGACATGGAGCGCGGCGCCAAGGTGTCCGGCTCACGCTTCTACTTCCTCCGTGGAGTTGGCGCCCGGCTGGAGATGGCGCTGCTGCAGATGGCAATGGAACAGGCAATCGACGCCGGCTTCGTGCCCATGATCACCCCCACCCTGGTGCGTCCGGAAACAATGCAGGGCACCGGTTTTGATGTCAAGCACGACGCCGAGATCTACCGTCTCGCCGATGACGACCTTTACCTTGTGGGCACCTCAGAGGTACCCCTGGCCGGGTATCATGCGGACGAGATCCTGGACCTTTCAACCGGACCCATCCGTTTCGCGGGCCAGAGTTCCTGTTACCGCCGCGAGGCCGGCTCGCACGGCAAGGACACCCGGGGGATCATCCGTGTGCACCAGTTCAACAAAGTGGAGATGTTCGTCTACACCACGGTTGAGGAAGCGGCTGCGGAACACCAGCGGCTGCTCGCGTGGGAAGAGGAAATGCTGGCCAAGTGCGAGCTCCCGTACCGCGTGATCGATACCGCCGCCGGTGACCTGGGGATGTCCGCCGCCCGAAAGTTCGACTGTGAAGCCTGGGTTCCCACCCAGGGCGCCTACCGCGAGCTCACCTCCACCTCGAACTGCACCACGTTCCAGGCCCGCCGCCTGAACATCCGTGAGCGCGTGCTGAACGAGGACGGCGCCCCCAAGGGGACCCGCGCCGTCGCCACCCTCAACGGCACGCTGGCCACCACACGCTGGATCGTGGCTATCCTGGAGCACCACCAGAACCCGGACGGCTCGGTCAACGTGCCTGCTGCCCTGCAGAAGTACCTCGGCGGCCTCGAGGTCTTCCCGGTCCTGTAGCTTCCTAGCGCGGCTATTCCCAGGCTTGTTCGCGAGTCCGTGCCTTCAAGGCCAGGGACCGCGAACAAGCCCAGGTTCTTTCCTAGCGACTCTTCCTCCACAGGCCGGTTTGTGCACATGGGCCCGTCCGGCCAGTAACGCCTCCGCTTGCGGGCTTCAGGCTGAACGCATGGAGATCCCACCCGGCTTGATTGATTCCGCGGCGATCCTCAGGACGCGGGCCACCACGGATTCAATTCACCGCGATTTCAGGGCCGGTAGGCTCGTGAGGATCCGGCGCGGGTTCTACATTCCATCCGCGGACTGGGTCCGGGCCCTGCCTTCGGAACGCTTCGCCTGGTCCGCGGCCGCGATTGCCCGGTCTGTGCCTGGCGCCGTGCTTTGCATGGAGACCGCTGCCTTGGCGAACGGTGTGCCCGCGCTGCGCACGCCAGAATGCGTCGAACTGGCAACCACCATGCCCGGACGGTCCGGAACGCGAAGGCCGTCGCTCCTGGTATTGGGTGGGGATCAGCAGGCCAATGAGATCCGGAACAAGCGCAGCTACCCGCTCCGATACCACCTGAGAGAATCCATAGAGCCCACATCCCAGGGTGAATTCCGATGCACCGGGCTGGTCCAGACAGCTCTGGACATCATGTTCTCCGCAAAGCTCAGCCAGGCCCTGGTGGTGGCCGACGGTGTCGCCAGGAAACTGAGGGACCAAGGGGTCTTGCCTCCGGGGAGCAGGCTCCGGGACCTCGATTCCGTTGCTGCTGCGATATCGGCGCATCCGTCTGCCGCCGCGAGGCTGCGCGCGGACCTCGTCGCGTCGCTCGCCAGCCCATTGGCGGAGTCTGTGGGCGAGTCCTATAGCCGGGCGGCTTTCGAGTTTTTGGGTTTCGAACAGCCGGTGCTGCAACACGACTTCAGGGACGGTGACGGATTCATTGGCCGAGGCGATTTCTGGTGGCCTGAGCAACGCGTGGCGGGCGAGTTTGACGGGAAGGGGAAATACCTGGATGCAGAGCTTCGCGGTGACATTCCGGTGGAGCAGGTGCTTTACCGCGAGAAACTCCGGGAAGACAGAATCCGCGGCCTGGGGTTCGGGTTCGTGCGGTGGGGCTGGTCTGACGTCGACAACCCTGAAAAGCTCCGGCGCAAGCTCCTCGCCGCCGGGCTGCCTCCCCGAAACCGCGCCTGACCCGCAAACCGAAGGGTCAAGGCAAGGAAATCCGAACAAGCCTAGGAGCTATGAAAGGGGGAGCCGTGCACCTGCCGTTAACCGAGGGGAGCCAGGAAAGGTTAATACTCACAGCGGGGATAACCTGTGGGTATTAACCCGGTGTTCACCGAACGCTGTGGCCTGCGTCCTAGCTGGTGTCGGGGGTGTCTGCTGTACTGGATACATGACTACACTGACCGAAGCCTCAGTCGCTGGCACCGAAGACCAGCGAAATACGAAACAAAAGCTCATGATCGCCCTGGACGTTGACGGCACGCTGGTGGACCACGATGGCCACATGTCCGCTCCTGTCCGCGAAGCCGCCCGGGCCGTTGTTGCCGCGGGCCACGAGGTCATGATTGCCACCGGCCGTTCGCTCAACGCCACGCTCCCAGTCATCGAACAGATCGGCATGAACCGGGGCTACGCCGTCTGCTGCAACGGCGGCGTGACCCTGCGCCTGGACCCGGCCCTCGCTGACGGATACGAGATCATCCACAAGGCCACCTTCGATCCGGGCCCCGCCCTGCGTGCACTGCGCGAACGCCTGCCCTCCGCCAAGTACGCGCTGGAGGATCAGGACGGCAACTTCCTCTCCACCGAGCGCTTCCAGGACGCCAGCTTTGGCGTTGAGGCGATCGGGGTCGACTTCCAGACCATGCTTGATGCGACCGCGGTGCGTGTCGTGGTCTTCAGCGCAGAGAATACGCCGGAAGAATTCAACGAGGCCATCGCGCACATCGGACTGGCCGGCGTCACCTACTCGGTGGGCTGGACGGCCTGGCTGGACATCGCTGCAGCGGGCGTCACCAAGGCCAGCGCGCTGGAGCACCTCCGCGGCCGGCTGGACATTGCGGCGCACAGCACGGTGGCGATCGGCGACGGCCGCAACGACATCGAGATGCTCACCTGGGCAGGCCGTGGCGTTGCCATGGGCCAGGCCCCGGAGGAAGTGATCGCCGCCGCGAATGAGGTCACCCACTCCGTTTACGACGACGGCGCCGCGCACGTGCTCCGCAGCCTCCTGTAACGCAGGCAGCAGGTCTTAGCGGACTTCCAGAATCAGCGAGAGCAGCCGGGCAGCTGCGGGGCGGGCCGCGTGTTCCTCGTTCCACTGTGACCGGGCCACGGCTTTGCTGACGGCCTGCGTGGTGATTCCGAGTTCCTCGGCGACAGCTTTCTGCTGGCCGCGCACCCCCGGCGTCATGAGGTCCAGGACCCGCCATTCGGCCTGGCTCCGGTCGCGGACAATATGGCCCAGCAGCCTCAATACCGTCTCGGCTTCGCCAGCAAGATCGGCCAGCGGACCTTCGACGGCCACCGGGACGCGGTCCTTGCCGTTGCGCAGGCGGTCCACGGCCCTGCGCGCATAAATCAGCCCGTGCCCGGAGGCATCCTTGATCTGGTTCGGCAGCGGCTCGTTGACCGGCCCCACACCAATTCCCACAAACCATCTGCCGCAGCGGAGCGCGATCATGGCGGCTTCCACAGCCTGGTGCGGACAGTCCAGAATGCCCTGGACCTCGTCCTCCACCGAGCGGTCGAAGTCGAGGCGCGCGGGTATGTGCCGCAGGTCTTTCAGCAGCTGTGGGACGCAGTCGCCGTCGCGCCGGCTGTCCGTTTGATTGATGGTCAGCGTGAACATTGTGGATCAAAGACTACCCGTTGGCTGAGCGCAGGCAAGAGGCCGGGCCCAGCGACGTAACGGAGCTCAAGACGGCGAGTGGAGGCGCCCGATGTCAGACGGACGGTGTCATCTCACGAGTCGCGGCGGCACTTAATGCACGACGGCGGTTGGAGCAGTTTGAATCAAACTGCACCAACCGCCGTCGCAGCTGTTGGAGGCTAAACCGCCTCCGGGAGCCTTGCGGGCTCCAGGCTAGTGGGCCGCCGGAACATAGCGCTTGATGGAGGCTTCAAGCTCGGTCTCGGCTGCGGCGCGGTCGCCCCAGCCTTCAGCCTTGACCCATTTGCCCGGCTCAAGGTCCTTGTAACGGGTGAAGAAGTGCTCGATTTCCTTGATCAGAAATTCGCTGACATCCGAGATTTCCTGGATGTGGTCAAAGCGGGCATCAACCGGAACACAGAGGACTTTGGCGTCGCCGCCGCCGTCGTCCGTCATGTTGAAGACACCGATGGGGCGGGATTCAACGATTACACCGGGGTGCAGATCGAAATCCTGCAGGAGCACCAGTGCGTCCAGCGGATCGCCGTCCTCGCCCAGGGTGTTCTCGAAGAAACCGTAGTGCGTGGGGTACTGCATGGAGGTGAAGAGGACGCGGTCCAGGCGGACGCGGCCGGTTTCGTGGTCGACTTCGTACTTGACGCGTGATCCCTTGGGGATCTCGATGGTGACGTCGTGCTTCATGGAATGCTCCTCGACTTCAGGGTGTTCGCGGCACGCTCGAATAGGGGCTGTGCCGCCGACTACTATTGAGGATATAGCGAGAGGCCCAGGTTTCATGAACTAGTGGGGACATTTCAAGGACTAAAGGACCAGCAGCAGCATGAACCGCATCATCAGCGCAGCAGGCGGCACGCAGGCAATCACGGCGCTGCGGCGGGTTTGGCCAATGGCGCTGCTGACGCTCGTGCTGGTGGCTCTGGCCATTCCGGCGGGCATGATGATCGCCCCGGCCTTTACCGGCCCTAACCAGCCCGCAGGGGCAGGTGAAGCTGCCGCCCCCGTCTGGCAGAGGACTCCGCTGGATCTGTCCGTACCGCAGGGAATCACGCAGCTCAGTGATTCGGCGGCAGTGCCATGGCCGGATGCGGTGGCGGCCCAGCTCGATGAAACGCTCAAGACCAGCGGTGCCGGGACGTTTACGGGCGTGGTCCAGGATGCCATCACAGGGCAGGTGCTCTTTGACCGGGGCGCGGCAAACAGCCGTATTCCTGCGTCCAACATGAAGCTGCTTACGGCTGTGGCGGCATTGCGCGCCATCGGCCCGGAGAAGCGGTTCAGCACCAGGGTACTTGCGGGGCCTGCTGCGGATTCTGTGGTCCTCACCGGCAGCGGCGATGTCCTGCTCGGGGCAGGCGAATCGTCGCCGGACCACGTGATGGGCCACGCCGGTCTCGCCACGCTGGCTGCCTTGACCGTGCGGTCCCTGAAGAAGAAGGGAGTCACCGGCGAGATCTCCGTGGTGGTGGACGACTCCCTCTTCAGCGGTGCTTCGCTCAACCCCGCCTGGAGTCTGGAGGACGTGGCGGCCGGCGAAACGGCTCCGTTGTTCCCCCTGGCGCTTAACTCGGCACGGTTCGATCCTTTGAAAACCACGGGCCCGCGCCCGCAGGACTCAGCCATGACCGCCGCAAAGGCGTTCGCTGCCCAGCTGGAAACGGCGGGTGCCGCTGCGGGGCTGACTGTTGCACCCGGCGTCGCGCGTTTTGAGGGCAGGCAGGCTGACGGTGAGACAGCCGACGGCGGCCCTGCTTCCGGCGAGCCCGCCAAGGGGAAAGCTGCCGGCGGAGAAGCGGCCACGGGCGGGCACGCCGCCGGCGAACCCGCAGTCCTGGCCGAGGTGCAGTCGGCCACGGTGAGCCAGCAGGTGGACCTGATGCTGCAGACCTCTGACAATTACCTTGCTGAAGTGCTGGGCAGGATGTCCGCGGTGGCTGCCGGCCAGCCAGCCAGCAACGAAGGCGCCACGGCCGCGGTGCTGAAGCAGCTGACCGAGCTTGGTATCCCCACGGACTCCATGCGTGTGGCCGACGTTTCCGGACTTACCCTCGCCAACCAGGTGTCCCCACGTCAGTTCTCGGAAGTGGTGCGGGCCATCACCTCGGGACCGGATACCAGGCTCCGGGCCGCCCTGGCAGGGTTTCCCGTGGCAGGGCTGACGGGCACCCTTGATGACCGTTACGCGGACAGCTCCACAGCCCGCGGGGCCGGGTTGGTCCGCGCAAAAACCGGCACGCTGAATTCGGTGATTGCGCTGAGTGGTTATGTGGTGGACGCAGACGGGCGGCTGCTGGTGTTCTCGTTCATCGGCAACGGTCTGACATCCGGCGCCGGCGGGAACAAGGTGGCGCTGGACCGATCGGCGTCGGCCCTTGCTTCCTGCGGCTGCCGCTAGGGCTGGTCGGTCTGGCTGGGCTTGGACGACGCCGCTGCGGGGGCGTTGGCTTCCGCAGCAACGGGCCCGTGCCAGGCGGACTTGCAGTTCGCCAGTCAGCGAACTTAAGGGCAGATCACAGGCCTGTTGTGATCTGATGGAGAGTATGGAGTCATCTGCGCACGAATCATCAGTACCGGCGTCGCCGGCCCCGGCCCCAGCTCTGATCAACTGGGACTTGGCGGCCTCCACCGCTGCCCGGCTGGCTCCCGCCGGGCCCTCGCTGGGCGCAGCCGAAATCGGGGCGGCCGTGGACAGCCTGCGCCGCATGGCGGACATTTCCGTGCCGCACGTCCATCACATCACCGGACTGGAGGCAGCCCGGGATCTCCGCGATTCGTCCGTGCTGGTGGTGGACCGTGCGTCGTGGGCCAAGGCCAATACCCAGAGTTTCGCAGTGATGCTCAAGCCTGCCATTGAAAAGATGCTCGAAAGCCGCCGGGGCACCATAAGTCCCGGAGCGGCCAGTGTAAGCGGCGCCATCACCGGCAGCCAGCTGGGCGCCGTGCTCGCTTTCCTATCCAGCAAGGTCCTGGGCCAGTACGATCCCTTCGCCGCGCTCGCCGAGGGCTCCAACGCACCCGCTGGCGGCCGCCTGCTGCTCGTGGCACCCAACATTCTTGCGGTGGAGCGCGAGCTCAAAGTGGCTCCGGAGGATTTCCGCCTCTGGGTCTGCCTGCACGAACAGACTCACCGGGTCCAGTTCGCTGCCGCGCCGTGGCTCCGGCACCACATGCTGGACGAGATCGACAACCTCAGCGTGCACCTCCTGGGCAACGTCGATTCCCTCATGGAGCGGGCCTCCGCCGCCGCCAAATCCCTCAAGGACCGCAGCGCCACCGGCAACACGCCGGGCCGTGGCGCCATCCTGGATCTGCTTCAGAATCCGGAGGAGAAGGCCTCACTGTCCCGCCTGACCGCCGTGATGAGCCTGCTGGAAGGCCATGCCAATGTGGTGATGGACGCCGTTGATGAAGGCATCGTCCCGTCCGTCAAGACCATCCGGCAGCGCTTCAACGCCCGCGGCAAGGACCGCGGTGTGCTGGAGAAGTTCATCCGCAATCTGCTGGGCCTCGACGCCAAAATGCGCCAGTACAGCGACGGTGCCAAATTCGTCCGCGCCGTAGTGGCCGTTGCCGGCATGGAGGGGTTCAACCGGGTCTGGGAATCCGCCGAACACCTCCCCACAGAACCCGAGATCCACGACGCCAAGCTGTGGCTGGACCGGATGGGGCTCTAGCCTCCGTGCCGGAACTTCCTTCCCGTCCGCCTGCGGCATCAAGCGGTGCTGCGGGCAGCGGTGCTGCGGGCAGCGGCTCCGCAAAGAGCGGACGACGGCGGCCCGGCCGCTTGGCTCCCGTCGTTGGCAAGGCGCGGAACATGTTGCAGGACGCCCTGGCCCAGGCCGGGTACCCGGAACGTGTACTGGTGGCGTGCAGTGGCGGTCCCGACTCGCTGGCCCTGGCTTCAGTGGCTGCCTACTTTGCCCGGCGCGGGAACGTTGACGGGCACCAGGTGACCGTGGGCGCTGTGGTGGTTGACCATCAACTGCAGCCTGGGTCCGCCGAGGTTGCCGCCAGGACGGCGTCTGTTCTGAAGGACCTCGGCCTGAGTCCGGTGGTGATCCGGACCGTGGACGTTGCCTCCACGGGGGCGGGACCGGAAGCGGCTGCCAGGGGGGCACGCCACGCGGCGCTCGAATCCGTGGCCTTGGAAACCGATGCCGGGGCTGTCCTCCTGGGACACACCCTCGACGACCAGGCCGAGCAGGTGCTGCTGGGGCTGGCCCGGGGCTCCGGCACCCGGTCCCTCGCCGGGATGCGCCCTTCCCGGGGCCGGCTGCTGCGCCCGTTTCTTGGCCTGCGCCGTGCCGATACCCTGGAAATCTGCGACGTTGAGGACCTCGATCCGTGGCACGATCCCAGCAACGCGGATCCCGCCTTTGCGCGCTCGCGGACACGGGTGGAGGTCCTTCCGCTGCTGGAGGAAAAGCTCGGCCCTGGTGTAGCGGAGTCCCTGGCGCGCACAGCGTCAATCCTGCAGCTGGACGCCGACTATCTCGAGGACGTGGCGAACCACACGTTCACTGCCCTCGTGGACCGTTCCGGACCGGACGTCAGCCTGCCCGAGGCGGCGTTGGGCGAACTGGCGCCGGCCATCAGGTTCCGGGTGATCGCAAAGGCAGCGGCCGACGTCGGGGGTCAACAACCCGGCTACCGGCGCCTTCTGGCGGCGGAAGCGTTGCTGCGGCGGCAGGGCTCGGCGGGTCCCGTTCAGCTGCCTGGCGGGGTGAGTGTGTACCGGCTGTCGCTGGCGCAGCTGCTCGCTGAAGACCGGGACCATCGGCAGGCATCTGCGCAGGATGCGGGCACAGGCGTTCCCCGTGAAGGCGCCCGCTGTGGGAAGCTAGTATTCCGGTCTCAAAAACCGCCCCAAAAATAGTCGCACCCCCCGCATCTACACAGGAGCCATTGGTGGATTCAAACGACGTCCAGGCAGATCTCAAGCACGTTCTCTACACCAAAGAGCAGATCCAGGAGCGGATTACCGAGCTCGCTGCCCAGATCGACAAAGACTACGAAGGCCGCGACCTCCTCATTGTGGGCGTGCTCAAGGGCGCCGTCATGGTGATGGCAGACCTCGCGCGGGCCCTCCACAGCCACGTTTCCATGGACTGGATGGCTGTTTCCTCGTACGGCTCCGGCACCCAGTCCTCCGGCGTTGTCCGGATCCTCAAGGACCTCGATACGGACCTGATGGGCAAGGACGTGCTGATCGTTGAGGACATCATCGATTCCGGCCTCACCCTTTCCTGGCTGAAGACCAACCTGGAATCCCGCGGCACCGCATCTGTGGAAATCTGCACGGCCTTCCGCAAGCCCACCGCCGCCAAGGTGAAGATCGACGTCAAGTACGTCGGCTACGACATCCCCAATGAATTCGTGGTCGGCTACGGCCTGGACTACGCGGAGAAGTACCGCAACCTGGACTTCGTGGGCACCCTGGCGCCGCACGTTTACGAGTAACTCCGCACCTCCCCTCTCCCGGTGCGGTTCCGCACTGTTTCAGGCCCTGCTTAGCAGACTGCGCCGCCGTCGAACCTTGGAAAACCATGGCTGACGGCGGCGCGGTCTGGTTAAACGTGGTCCGGGATACCAAGGGGATGGACAGGCCGGCCGGCTGAAGCGGTGCAAATATGCCGCCAAACTTGCACCTGGCACCGGCTGGCACCGGCTGGCACCCGCCGCACCCCGCAGCAGCTCCCGGAACCACTACGCCCAGAGGGAACTTTTGGGCTTCACCGTGCGTGAATTACTCCGAACGGTGTATAGCTAGAAGCTGACGCAACACCACACGCGCGCCGATCAAGCGCCGTGCAGCACTACCAGGAGGGACGGGGCCAGCCCCCGATCAGATGAAAGCTAAGAGTTTCTTCAAGGGCCCGGGCATCTGGATCATCATTGTGGTGGGCATGCTCCTGCTGGCTTTTGCAACGCTGGCCCCCGGTGGCGCCACACGGATCGACACCCAGCCAGGCCTGGAGCTCCTCGCCGACAGCGGCAAGGTGGAACAGGCCAAGATCTTCGACGGCGAGAACCGCGTGGATCTCGTGCTGAAGGACAACCTGGTCATCGATGGCCAGGACAAGGGCAAGAACGTCCAGTTCTTCTTTGTCACTGACCGCGGCCCGGACGTGGTCAAGGCTGTCACCGACGCCAAGCCATCCAAGGGCTTCACGGACCAGCCGATCGAAAGCAACTGGTTCTCCGGTCTGCTGTCTCTCCTGATTCCCGTCATCCTGCTGGGCGCCTTGTTCTGGTTCCTGATGACCCGTATGCAGGGTGGTGGCTCCAAGATAATGCAGTTCGGCAAGTCCAAGGCCAAGCTGGTCAACAAGGACATGCCGCAGGTGACGTTCAGCGACGTCGCCGGCGCCGACGAAGCCGTCGAAGAGCTCCAGGAGATCAAGGAATTCCTCCAGGAGCCGGCCAAGTTCCAGGCTGTAGGCGCCAAGATCCCCAAGGGTGTGCTGCTGTACGGCCCTCCCGGAACCGGCAAGACCCTCCTGGCCCGCGCCGTTGCCGGCGAGGCCAGCGTGCCTTTCTTCTCCATCTCCGGCTCCGACTTCGTGGAAATGTTCGTCGGTGTGGGTGCCTCGCGCGTCCGCGACCTCTTCGAGCAGGCCAAGGCCAACTCGCCCGCCATCATCTTCGTGGACGAGATCGATGCTGTCGGCCGTCACCGCGGTGCCGGGATCGGTGGCGGCAACGACGAACGCGAGCAGACCCTCAACCAGCTCCTGGTTGAGATGGACGGCTTTGACGTCAAGACCAACGTCATCCTGATCGCCGCCACCAACCGCCCTGACGTCCTGGACCCCGCGCTGCTGCGCCCGGGCCGTTTTGACCGCCAGATTTCCGTCGAAGCCCCGGACCTCATCGGCCGCGACCAGATCCTCCAGGTCCACGCCCAGGGCAAGCCGATGGCACCGGGCGTCGACCTCAAGGCCGTGGCCAAAAAGACCCCGGGCTACACGGGTGCTGACCTCGCCAACGTGCTGAACGAGGCCGCGCTGCTGACGGCCCGCTCCAACGCGAACCTGATCGATGACCGCGCCCTCGATGAAGCCATTGACCGCGTCATGGCCGGCCCGCAGAAGCGCAGCCGCGTGATGAAGGAACACGAGCGCAAAATCACGGCGTACCACGAGGGTGGCCACGCCCTGGTGGCCGCCGCACTGCGGAACTCCGCTCCGGTCACTAAGATCACCATCTTGCCCCGCGGCCGCGCCCTGGGCTACACCATGGTGGTCCCGGAGAGCGACAAATATTCCATTACCCGTAACGAGCTTTTGGACCAGATGGCCTACGCCATGGGCGGCCGGGTTGCAGAGGAGATCGTGTTCCACGATCCGTCGACCGGCGCCTCCAACGACATCGAGAAGGCCACGTCGACGGCCCGCAAGATGGTCACCGAATACGGCATGAGCGAGCGTGTGGGCGCAGTGCGTCTCGGCCAGGGCGGCGGCGAGCCGTTCCTGGGCCGAGATGCCAGCCATGAGCGCAACTACTCGGACCAGATCGCGTACATCGTGGATGAGGAAGTACGCCGCCTGATCGACCAGGCGCATGACGAGGCCTACGCCATCCTCATCGAAAACCGCGATGTCCTGGACCAGCTGGCCCTTGAGCTCCTGGAGCGTGAAACCCTGAACCAGGCCGAGATCGCGCACATCTTCACGGACATCCGCAAGCGCGATTTCCGCGAAGTATGGCTCTCCAAGGAATCCCGCCCGGTCCAGCAGGCCGGACCCGTTGAGTCGCGTCTCGAGAAGTCGGAACGCGAAGCCCAGGAAGAAGCAAAGGAAGCGCGCCTCGAGGAACCGCTGGATGCCCAGCCGCCGCACCCTCAGGGTGTGCCGGGCGACAGCTCGTTCCAGGGCGGAACCACCGGGGCCGGCACCGACGGCCTCCACGGCTAAGCTTTCTCTGTGACTCATTTCGACGACGACGACGCTTCCGCCACCGCCGGGCACCCGACTGAGGGCGGCTCTGCGCGGCATCCGCACCATAAGGTTGACCGCCCGCGGATTGAAGCCGCAGTGCGTGAAATCCTGCTGGCCATCGGCGAAGACCCGGACCGCGGCGGCCTCCAGGACACCCCCAAGCGGGTTGCCAAGGCCTATGCCGAGGTCTTTGCCGGTCTCCATCAGAACGCGGCGGACGTCCTGTCCACCACCTTTGACCTGGACCACGAGGAGCTGGTGCTGGTGAAGGACATCCCGTTCTACTCCACCTGTGAGCACCATCTGGTGCCCTTCCATGGGGTTGCGCACGTCGGCTACATCCCTTCGCACGAGGGGAAAGTGACGGGCCTCAGCAAACTGGCACGTCTGGTGGACATCTACGCCCGCCGCCCTCAGGTGCAGGAGCGACTGACCACCCAGATCGTCGAGGCAATGGTCACGTATCTCAAGCCTCGCGGCGCGATTGTTGTCGTCGAATGTGAACACATGTGCATGTCCATGCGCGGCATCCGCAAGCCCGGCGCCAAGACCGTCACCAGCGCGGTACGCGGGCAACTTCATGACCCGGCCACCCGTGCCGAAGCCATGAGCCTCATACTCGGAAGGTAATGAACAGACTATGGACTCCCTAGCTGCAGCCCCAGGAACCGGCCCCGCAACATCGCCGCTGCCCATTCTCCGCAAACCGCGGCAGGCGGCCACGTTTGAAGACCTTCCCTCGGACCGCACGCTGGTGATGGGAATCCTGAACGTCACACCGGATTCCTTCAGCGACGGCGGCAAGCACGCGACGGCGGACACCGCCATCGCTGCCGGCCTGCGGATGTTCTACGCAGGCGCCGACATCATCGACGTCGGCGGCGAATCCACCCGCCCCAACGCCGATGCCGTCACCCCGGAGGAAGAGCAGCGGCGTGTTCTGCCGGTGATCCAAGCACTGGTCAAGGCGGGCGCGCTGGTCAGCATCGACACCATGCACACCTCCACGGCCGCCGCGGCGCTGGATGCCGGCGCCGCCATCATCAACGACATCTCCGGCCTGAGCATCGAACCGGACATGGCCGAGCTCGTGGCCCGCAGCAAGGTGCCCTACGTCCTCACGCACCGCCGGGGCGACGCCAACACCATGGATTCCCTTACTGAGTACGGCGATGTGGCCGGGGACGTTGTGGCCGAGCTCGCAGGTGTCCGGGACAAGTTGTACGCGGCCGGCGTGACGCAGGAACAGATCATCGTGGACCCGGGCCTGGGTTTCTCCAAGACGGACGAGCAGAACTGGGAAATGCTGCAGAACCTGGACCAGCTCGAATCCCTGGGCCACAAAATCCTCGTGGGTGCATCCCGCAAGCGTTTCCTCGGCAGCCTCCTCACCGAAGCCGGCAAGGCCGCCGCCCCTGAGGAGCGCGATCATGCCACTGCGGCCGTGACGTCCATCAGCGCCTTCCGCGGTGCCTGGGCGGTGCGCGTGCACGACGTCGTCCCCAGCCTTGACGCAGTCAAGGTCGCCGCGCGGGTGGCCATCAGCCGCCCCAACCACTAAGCAGGAAGCCACGATGGACAGGATCACGCTGACCGGTGTTACCGCCGTCGGCAATCACGGGGTGTTCGATTTCGAACGCCGGGATGGCCAGCCCTTCATTGTTGACGCCGTCCTGCACCTGGATTTCGCCAAAGCGGCGGCCTCGGACGACGTCCGGGACACCGCCCATTACGGCGAGGTGGCCGAGCGCATCAAGGCCTGGATCACGGGCGATCCCTTGAACCTGATCGAGGGGCTGGCTGTCCGGATCGCGGAGGATCTCCTGAAGGAATTCCGGATCCAGGCCGTGGAGATCACCGTCCACAAGCCCAAGGCACCCATCGAGGTGCCGTTCGGTGACGTAGCCGTCAGCGTGTACCGGGAGCGGACATGACCGCCGGCTACACCAGGGCCGTCCTTGCCTTGGGGAGCAATCTGGGGGAGCGGAACGACACCCTTTCCGTTGCCGTGGCCGATCTGGTTGACCTGCCGGAAATCCGGCTGCTGGCCGTTTCGCCGGTGGTGCAGACCAAAGCAGTGGGCGGGCCAGTTGGCCAGCCGGACTTCCTGAACATGGTCATTACCGTCGAGACGTCGCTGCCGCCGCTGGACCTGCTCAGGCACTGCCAGTCGGTAGAAAACAAGCACCTCCGGGTCCGTGAGGTCCGCTGGGGGCCGCGGACGCTCGACGTCGACATCATTGTTTACGGCAACATCACCAGCGATGACCCCGCCCTCACGCTGCCGCATCCCCGCGCGGCCGGGCGTGCCTTTGTGCTGTACCCGTGGTCCATGATCGAGCCGGGGGCAATGCTCATTGGCGAACGCGTGAGCGAGCTGGCCGTCAAAGCACCGGACTTCGCGGACCTTGCGCCTTTTGACGGTTTCGGAGACTTCGACGGCGTCCCCACGGCCGGGTCGGTTGAGTAGCCCATGAAGCCCATCAATCCGCTCCGTCTGCTGCTGATCGGCCTGATCGTCACTGTCGCGGGCTGGTTCGCCACGGTGCTGACCAGCCGTTACGGCGTGGCCACCCCTGTTCTGCCGGCCACTGCCCTGGCCAGTGTGGGCGTGATCGTTGCCGTCACCCTGGTGCTCGGCATCCGGGTGCTGCGGTGGCGGAACAGCACCAAAAAGAAGACCGCCCTCGATCCGATCCTCGCGGCCCGGACACTTGTCCTTGCCCAGGCGTGCGCGTACGCCGGCACGGTTCTGTTGGGCTGGCATGCGGGTATTTTCCTGGACCAGCTGCGCATCTGGAGCCTGCGGAGCAACCAGGGCATCACCTGGCTTGCCCTTGCCATGGTGGGTGGCGGTCTGGTCATGATTGTGGTGGGACTGCTTGTTGAGCGCTTTTGCAAGATTCCCCCGGAAGACGGCGACGCCGATCCGGGGCAGGGAATTCACGGCCGGGGAGCACGCGGCGAGACCAAGGGGGAAGGCGAATATGCCTACCGAGGCGATTGACCCGCCGGGCATCACCTGGCTGCGGGTCTCACCCAGATACGTGACGGTCCGCCTGGTGGAGTGGGCGTTTGCGAATCTCGTCGTGGTGGCGGTCCTGTGCCTTCCGCTGGTGTCTGTCCTGCTCGGCTGGTGGGAATGGCCCCCGCTGTGGCTGGCCGTCGCCGTCCCGGCGTTTATGCTGCTGCTGGCGCTCTGGCGCCTGGTCCTGATTCCGCGCCAGGTCCGCGCCATCGGTTACGCCGAGCGCGACGACGACCTCCTCATCCGCACCGGCATCTTCTTCCAGCGCACCATGGCGGTTCCGTACGGACGCATGCAGTACGTGGACATCGGAGTGGGGCCGGTGGAACGCGGACTTGGCCTGTGCACCCTCAAGCTCCACACCGCCTCCGCCGGAACCAACGCCCTGATTCCCGGGCTGCCTGCCGGTGAGGGCGCGCGGCTTCGTGAGCAGCTCTCGGCCCGCGGCGAAGCAAGGTTGGCCGGGCTGTGACCGCAGGCGGTCCCACGTCTGTACCGGGGGTTCCGTCCGTTCCCGGGGCGCCTTCAGTTCCGGGAATGCGCGACGGCGAATGGCTGCGCGTGCACCCGGCGTCGCCCTTTGTGCGGGGCTGGGTGGCGATCGCCGCCATCGGGTTCTTCTTCGGACGGGACACTGTCGAGCGTCTGCTCCAAGGACGCCCGCTGATGGACGACAACTTCGCCGGCAGAGCGCCCTTGCTCCTGGCCGCCGGCGGAATTGTGCTGGTGCTGGCTGTTCTGGGCTTCATCATGACGTGGTACTTCACCCGTTACCAAGTGGCGGAAGGCTACGTCCGCGTCAACAGCGGGTTCCTGTTCAAACAGCAGCGGCAGGCGAGACTGGACCGCGTGCAGGCGATCGACATTGTGCAGCCGCTGCTGGCCAGGATTTTCGGGCTCGCTGAACTCAAGTTCGAGGTGGCTGACGCCGGCGAATCAGCCGTGCGGCTGGCCTACCTGAAGATGGGCGACGCAAAGCAGCTCCGCGCCACCATTCTCGCCCGGGCTGCCGGTGTGACGCTTGACCCCACCCGTCCCGAAGAAGCCGCGCCCGAGGCGCCCGAACACGCGGTGCTGTCCGTCCCGCCGTCGCGCCTTGTCGGTTCGCTCCTGCTGAGCGAGCAAAGCTTTTTTGTGGTGCTGGGCGGCGTCGCCTCCGTGGTCCTCTCCTCCGTTACTGAAAACCGCGGCTTCTACTTCTACCTGATTCCCGCGGTCCTTGGCCTGGCCGCGGCCTATTGGGGCTCATTCAACAAGGGCTACAACTTCACGGCAGCCATTTCGCCGGACGGCATCCGCCTGCGCTACGGGCTCCTTGACACCCAGGCCCAGACGCTGCCGCCGGGCCGGATCCAGGCCCTCAAAGTGGCCCAACCGCCGCTATGGCGGATCTTCGGCTGGTACCGGATGCAGGTCAACGTCGCGGGCTACGGCGGTGCCGGGAGCAACGGTGAGGCGTCGTCGCGGACCACGCTGTTGCCCGTGGGGAAGCTTGCCGACGTCATGAGCATGCTGTCCCTGGTCCTGCCGGATCCGGGAACGCCCGAGCCCGGACGCGTGTTTTCTGCCGGGCTCAGCGGACTGGCCGGTACGTCGGGGCGGGTCGTGTCGGGGGAAGAGCGGGACGGCGGTTTTATCACCACTCCGCGCCGCGGCCGTCTGCTCGCGCCGCTGGGCTGGCGCCGCAACGGCTATGCGGCCACAGGCACCGCGCTGCTGATCCGTTCCGGACGCTGGTGGCGGCAGCTGGTGGTGGTGCCGCATCAGCGCACACAGTCGATGGCGCTCCAGCAGGGACCGCTGGCACGCCGCTTCCGGGTGGTGGACCTTGTCCTGCATACAACAGCCGGGCCGGTTACGCCGCGGCTGATCCAGGCAGGCGTGGATGAGGCCAGGGTGCTGTTCGACGAGCAATCCTCCCGGGCCCGTGCCGCCCGCAAACGACAGACCAGCGAGCAATGGCTGGCCCGGGTAGTAGAACAAGCGCCGGTGGTTGAGCCTGTTCCGCCGGTGGTGGAGCCTGTCGAAACCGATCACCAGGGACCCGTTCCATCGCCAGAAGTCGAAATGCAGGAAGGCCAGCATCGTGAGTAAACCCGGACGCCTGGGCATCGGAATCATTGGCGCCGGCAAAGTGGGCGTCGTCCTGGGTGCGGCCTTGCGCGCGGCTGAGCACGCCGTCGTCGGGGTTTCCGCTGTGTCGGAAGCAAGCCGCGAACGGGCCGAAACGTTGCTCCCCGGAGTGCCGGTACTGGATGTGCAGGACATCGTGGAGCGCGCTGAGCTGGTGCTTCTTGCCGTCCCGGACGACGCCCTGGGCGGCCTCGTGGAAGGCCTCGCCAAACTGGGCGCCTGGCAGCCGGGACAGCTCGTGGCACATACGTCGGGCCGGTTCGGTGTGGGCATTCTGCACCCCGTCCGCGCCGCGGGTGCCATCCCGCTGGCCTTGCACCCGGCCATGACCTTCACGGGCATGAGCCTGGACCTCACCAGGCTGCTGGACTGTACGTTCGGTGTCACGGCGGACGCCGCCATGTTGCCCATCGCCCAGGCGCTGGTGGTGGAGATGGGCGCCGAGCCGGTGGCCATCGCTGAAGCGGACCGGACGCTCTATCACGCGGCCCTGGCCCACGGCTCGAACCACCTGGTCACCCTCGTGGCGCAGGCGTCGGAACTCCTTCGCGTGGTGGGCGTCGATGCCCCCGAACGGATGCTCGGTCCGCTCCTGCGCGCCACGCTGGAGAACGCGCTCGCTTCCGGCGAATCCGCCCTGACCGGACCGGTGGCCCGCGGCGATGTGGGCACCGTGGCCGCGCATGCCGAGGCGCTGCGGGAGCACGACGGCGGCGGGGATGGCGATGTTTTGGCGGCGTACCTGGCAATGGCACGCGCCACGGCCCGGCGGGCGGAAGGCCGCGGACTGTTGAAGCCGGACCAGCTGGACGGGATCCGCAAGGCGCTGGCCGGCCCGGATGGGGACGCGGAAGACGGCGACGCGGTACGCGGCGACGGACCCCGTGCCCCGGAAGGACACTGACATGGCGATCAAACTGGTGACTACCGCGGCAGGGCTCCGGGCAGAAAGTGCCCGGCTGCTCACGGAAAAACAGGGCGCATCACAGGGCCTGGTTCCCACCATGGGCGCACTGCACGAGGGGCACGCCCGGCTGGCGCGCGCCGCCGTCGAACAGAGCGACGTGGTGGTGGCCACCATTTTTGTGAATCCGCTGCAGTTCGGCGAGGCCGTGGATCTGGAGCGCTATCCGAGGACTTTGGATGCGGACCTGGCGCTGCTGGAAGCCGAGGGCGTGGACCTGGTGTTCGCGCCGTCCGTGGAGGAGGTCTATCCCGGTGGTGAGCCCATGGTGCGGGTGACCGCCGGACCGTTGGC
Organism: Micrococcaceae bacterium Sec5.7; assembly: GCA_039636785.1. Lineage (NCBI taxonomy): Bacteria > Bacillati > Actinomycetota > Actinomycetes > Micrococcales > Micrococcaceae > Micrococcaceae bacterium Sec5.7. The sequence continues at coordinate 4,125,306 of CP144169.1, forward strand.
CAACAAGTGGGAAGGCGCCTCCCGCCCAGGCCACTTCGACGGCGCGCTGACTGTGGTGGCCAAACTGCTCCACTACGGGATTCCCGGTGCGGGCTTGCCGGCAGCGGGGGCATTTGTGTCCGGCAGCAGCGCGGGACTTCCCGCCTACCGCGCCTACTTCGGCCAGAAGGACGCCCAGCAACTGACGCTCGTGAAGCGGATGGTGGCGGACCTGAACTTCCCGGTGGAGATCGTGGCAGTGCCCACGGTCCGCTCAGCCGAGGGCCTGGCGCTGTCGAGCCGCAACCGATTCCTCTCCGATGACGAGCGCGAAGCCGCCCTGGTGCTTTCCCGTGCCCTGAACCTGATCGAGGACCGAGCCAATGCCCACGAACCGCTGGACCTGGAGTCCGCCCAGGCCATGGTGGAGTCCCAGCCGCTTGTGCAGCTGGACTACTTCGACGTGGTGGATCCGCGGACACTCGAGCCGCTGGCCGAGAATTGCCGGGACACCCCGTTCCGCGGCGAAGGCCTGGCCCTTATCGCGGCCAAGGTGGGCCCGGTCCGCCTGATCGACAACGTGCCGCTCAATTCCTGACGTCCGGCGGTCGTGTGCGCGCGATGGCCTGAGATGCGGCCGGTCCACAAACGCCCTGGCCGGCGTCTATTTGTCGCGCAGCGTGGGCTGTCAGAGGCGCAAACCTTGCATTCCGCCGTCGACCGCCAATGAGGTGCCCGACGTCGAGCCGGAGAGCGGGCTGGCCAGGTAGGCTACGGCGCCGGCGACCTCCCCGGCGGTGATAAGCCGGCCGTGTGGCTGGCGGGCGTTGAGGGCGGCGCGTTCGGCCGAGGGGTCGGCGGAGGAGTCCAGAATCCGGGCCACCCAGGGGGTGTCCACTGTTCCGGGGTTGACGCAGTTCACCCGGATTCCTTCCCTGATGTGGTCGGCTGCCATCGCGAGCGTCAGGGAAAGCACAGCACCCTTTGATGCCGAATACAGGGCGCGCTGCGGCAATCCGGCGGTTGCGGCGATGGAGCACATGTTGACGATGGCTGCGGCAGGTGACTGCCGCAGGTGTGGAAGCGCGGCACGGCTCACCCTGGCGATTCCCACCACGTTGACGTCCAGGACGCGGGCCCATTCGTCGTCGTCGTTCGCGGTGATGTCGCCCTGGGCGCCGATGCCCGCATTGTTGATCAGAATGTCCAGGCGGCCGAAGCGGGTGGCGACGGTCCCGACGGCGGCCCGCACCGAGGCGTCGTCGGCGACATTGCATCCGACACCGAAGTGCGGGCTGCCGTCCGGGTTCAGGTCCAGGACGGCCACGTGGGCGCCGCCGGCGGCGAGACGGTCCGCGACGGCTGCTCCGATGCCGGAGGCTCCGCCCGTGACGATGGCGACGAGGCCGTCAAATTCCTTCGTCATTGGGAATCCTTTCCGTGTGCGCGGTAGAACTCCTGGCGCTGTCGGCCGAGCCCTTCGATTTCGAGTTCAACGACGTCGCCGGGCTGGATGTACGGGAAGCGACCCGAGAGCGCGACGCCTTCGGGTGTTCCGGTAAGAATGACGTCACCCGGCTCCAGCAGCATGTACTGGCTGACATGGTGCACCACAGCGGCGGCGTCGAAAATCAGGTCCGCCGTGTTGGAATCCTGACGGGCGTCACCGTTGACCCAGGACCGCAGGCGGAGTTTTTCGGCGTCAAGCTCGTCCGCCGGAACCAGCCACGGTCCCAACGGGGTGGAGGCCGGCAGCGACTTGCCCTTGGTCCATTGGCCGGCAGCGCCTGGCAACTGGTAGTCGCGCTCGGAAAGATCGTTGGCCAGGACATAGCCGGCAATGCATTCTGCAGCCTCTTCGGTACTGGGGAGATACGTGGCTTCCTTGCCGATCACGATGCCGAGCTCCACCTCCCAGTCGTACTTCTCTGCCAGCGGGGGGATGGGTGCTGGATCGAACGGACCGCTGACAGTGTTGGAGGGCTTGAGGAAAACCACGGGGATGGTGGGCGGCTCGGCGCCGGATTCTGCAGCATGGGCGGCGTAGTTCATGCCGATGCACACCACGGCGCCGGGGCGGGCAACGGGGGAACCGATGCGGACGCCGTCCCCGGAAACCGTGGGGAGGCTTCCGGCGTTCAAGGCCGCACGAGTGCGGGCTATTCCGCCACTGGCGAGGAATCTTCCGTCGATGTCCCGAGTCAGCGGGGCCAGGCTGAACAACTTTTCGACGCCACCGACCTCGTGGGTCATGACAACCGGCCGTTCCTCGCCAGCGGCGCCCAGACGCGCAAATTTCACGTTCATTTCTCCTCCGTCACAGTTCTAACATCCGAACTTTCAGTTCATATTATCCTCAATCCGGGCAAAAGTGACCTCTTGACAAGATAAAGATCGGATGTTTATTCTGATCGCAGAGCCAGAATCGCCAGAGTGCAGTGTTGCCGGGTCCGCTATCACAGCGTCCTAAGGGTGCACTGCGAAGCTAGGAGCATCATGAGCGTCATTACCGCTGTGGATATCTTTGACATCCGCTTCCCCACCTCCCTGGAACTCGACGGTTCCGATGCCATGAACCCGGACCCGGATTACTCGGCGGCCTACCTGATCATCCGCACGGACGCCGCCGACGGCCACGAGGGCCACGGCTTCGTGTTCACCATCGGACGAGGCAACGAGGTGGAAGCCGCGGCGATCAACGCCCTGACGGACCACATCCGGGGGCGCCACGTGGAGGAGCTGCTGGGTGACATGGGCGCCACTTGGAAGATGCTCGTTCACGATTCCCAGCTCCGCTGGCTTGGCCCCGAAAAAGGTGTCATGCACATGGCGATCGGCGCCGTCGTGAATGCCCTTTGGGACCTCAAGGCGAAGCGCGCTGGTGTCCCGCTGTGGGAGCTGCTGGCCGCAATGAGTCCTGAGGACATCGTGGCCCTGGTGGATTTCCGGTACCTCAGCGACGCGCTGACACCGGAGGAAGCGCTGGACATACTCCGCCGTGCGGTGCCCGGCAGGTCTGTACGACGCGCCGGGCTCCTCGCCGCGGGCTACCCGGGATACACCACGACGCCGGGATGGCTTGGATACAGCGACGAGAAACTGGTCCGGCTGGCCAGGGAAGCCGTCGCCGACGGTTTCACACAGATCAAACTTAAGGTCGGTGCCTCACTGGAGGAGGACATCCGGCGTGTCCGTATGGCTCGCGAGGCCGTGGGCCCGGACATCGGGATCGCCCTGGACGCCAACCAGCGCTGGGACGTGCCTGAAGCCATCGAATGGATGGCACACCTGGCGCCGTATGACATCGCCTGGATCGAGGAGCCCACCAGCCCCGATGACGTTCTGGGCCATGCGGCCATTGCCCGTGCCGTGGCGCCGATCCCGGTGGCCACGGGTGAGCACGTCCAGAACCGGGTGGTGTTCAAGCAGATGCTTCAGGCAGGGGCACTCCAGGTCCTGCAGATTGACGCAGCCAGGGTGGCCGGTGTGAACGAGAACATCGCGATCCTGCTACTGGCGGCCAAGTTCGGTGTCCGGGTGTGTCCGCACGCCGGCGGCGTGGGCCTGTGCGAGGCCGTCCAGCACCTGTCCATGTTCGACTTCGTGGCCGTGTCGGGTGAGAAGGAGGGCCGTCTGATCGAGTTTGTTGACCATCTGCACGAACACTTCGTGACGCCGGTGGACGTCCACGACGGCTGCTACTGGCCGCCCGATGCCCCCGGAGCGGGCACCGAAATGCTCCAGAAGACGCTCGCCGACTACAGCTTTCCCGATGGCCCTGTCTGGGCCGGGACAGCCCACCCCCTCATAAGCCAGCACTGATTTCCTGTTAATTCCTCTCAATTCCAACGAATGAAAGTACGGTAAGGATTATGCGCAAAGAAGCGTTAGCGGCAGGTGCACTTGCCCTGGGCCTGATCGGCCTTGCAGGCTGCAGCAGCAGCCCGTCAACGACGACGGCGGACGGAAAGACCGCGATGAACTGGGCCATGTGGGTCGGTGGAACGGAGGATCAGAACGCCTGGCAGAAAATAGCCGACGATACCAGCGCCACGCTGGGAGATGTCAAGATCACCTTGCAGGGCTCCACCTTCGCAGATCACTTCACCAAGATGAGCACCCAGCTCAGCTCCAATACCGCGCCCTGTCTTGTGGCCACGCAGAGCCTGCGCACGGGCCAGCTCGCGCCCGGAATGCTGCCTCTGGACGACCTGGTGAAAAGCAACAACGTGGACCTTGGCGCCTTCGATCAATCGATGATCCAGGGCCTCACCGTGGACGGCAAGCTGTACGCGCTGCCCTATGATGTTGGCCCGGTGGTCATGTTCTACAACAAGGACATGTTTGCCGCGGCCGGAGTGCCCGAGCCCAAGTCAGGCTGGACCGCGGACGAGTTTCTTGCGGCGTCGAAGAAACTGACCAGCGGCGGGAAGTACGCGATTGCGCCGAATTCCTCAGACATCTTTGTTGAGTCACAGGTGCTGGCCTACAACGGCGGACGCATCGTCAAGGACGACAGCAGCATCGACGCATCCAATGCCGACTTCGCCACAGGCCTGCAGTGGGTCTCCGATCTGACCAACAAGGAAAAAGTGTCGCCGCAGCTACCTGGCGGAGACCCCTCCTTCAGCGGCAACCAATTCCTGTCCGGACGTACCGCGATGAGCATCGACGGCCCATGGTCGGTGCTGGACACGAAGTCCAAGGCGAAGTTCAAGGTTGGCGTCACAACACTGCCCGCCGGCCCGGGCGGCGGAAAGACCTACAGCGCAGGCTCAGGCTGGGGAATCTCCAAGCAGTGCCCCACGCCGGATAAGGCCTTTGCCGCCTTGAAGGTTATGACAGGGGAGAAGGTTCTGGGTGAGCTTGCTACCTCCGGGCGCGCATTCGCAGCCCGTACCGCGGAGCAGAGCAAGTGGATTGATAATGCCGGCATACCCGGAGTAGGGGACGCGCTCATCGGCGCCCTGAAAACCGCAATCCCGCTGCCCGGAAGCCCAAACGGCGACCAGCTCGGCAAGCTGCTCGACCAGTACTTGGTCAAGTCCATCAACGGCCAGCAAAGCGCCAGCGACGTCATGAAGGACGTCGCATCCCAGCTCCCGAAATAATGCTGGTCCAAGCAGGCGGCCGGTGAGCATGGCCAGGAAGGATTCGACATGACTGTACCGATAGGTTCAGGCACAGCGCTGCTTGAGTCGGCTGAAGAAGAACTGGCACACGCCAAACAGGACGAAGCCAGCCGGCGCCACGTTGGACGCAAAACCGGCTGGGGCGGTGCCTTCGCGGCACCGCACGGCGCCGGCCTGGCAATCTTCACCCTCTTGCCCATAGCTGTATCACTGGTGATCAGCCTGTTCAACTGGCCGCTGCTGGGCACACCCAGCTTCCTGGGGCTGGATAACTACACGAAGATCCTGACCGACCCGATCTTCGGACAGGTGGTCCTCAACACAGTGCTCTTCGTGGTGCTGTACGTGCCGCTGAACCTCGTAGTGTCCCTGGGGCTGGCGGCCTGGCTGACGCCCCGGATCAAGGGCCGGCATATCTTCCGGGTGATCTTCTTCATCCCGGCCATCACCCCGGTCGTTGCCAACGTCGTCGTCTGGCGGCTGCTCTACCAGCAGGGAGGACTGATCGACGGGATCATGCAGACCACCACGGGCGTTGCGGCGCCGAACTTCCTGGGCGATGAGAACTGGGCCATGATCGCCATCGTGGTGATGAGCGTCTGGCAGGGCTTCGGCTACAACATGCTGATCTTCTCGGCGGCCCTGGATGCCGTGCCGGAAAACCTGACCGAAGCCGCCCAGATCGACGGAGCCAACGCCTGGACAATTTTCTGGAAGATCAAGCTCGCGATGATCTCGCCGTCGATCTTCTTTGCCACCATGATGACGCTGATCACCTCGTTCCAGGTCTTTGCCCAACCCTTCATCCTGACCAAGGGCGGTCCCGGTTCTTCAACGTCCACCATCGTGCTGTACATCTACAACCAGGGCTTCCAGTTCCACCAATTGGGACTGGCCTCCGCCGCCGCGTGGGTGCTCTTCGTGATCATTCTCGGCGTCACGGCAGTGCAGTTCCTCGGACAGAAGAAATGGGTCCACTATGACGGCTGAGCTTACGGCTGCGAAGCCGCAGAATATCAAGCGCCCCCGGGATATCAAGCGCCCCCAGGCCAAATCCCGCATCCGCCCGGCCATCGGCTATCTCCTCCTGTGCCTGATCGCTCTCGCGTTCCTGTCGCCGCTGATCTACATGGTGGCGACATCCTTCAAAGACCCCGCGGAAGTATTCGGCATCCCGCCGACACTGTTCGGCTCGGCATTCCGCTGGCAGAACTACACGGAGGCGTTGAACTACCTGCCCTTCCTCCGCTTCATGGGCAACGGGCTGCTGGTCGCCGGACTCGGCACCATCCTGAACGTGACTGTCTCGGTGCTCTCCGGCTACGCCTTCTCGCGGCTGAGGTGGCGCGGGCGGAACCTGATCTTCGTGGTATTCCTCGCGACGCTGATGATTCCGCAGGAAGTCCTGGTGGTCCCGATGTTCGTCATGATGCAGCAGATCGGCTGGGTCAATACCTTCCAGTCGCTGATTGTCCCCTGGGCATTCACCGCTTTTGGGGCTTTCCTGCTGCGCCAGTTCTTCCTGGGCGTGCCGCAGGAGCTCGACGACGCCGCCCGGGTCGACGGGGCGGGGACCGTGAAGACCTTTCTTCTGGTGATGCTGCCGCTGGCGGGGCCCACCCTGGCTGTGCTCGCGGTGTTCAGCTTCATCGGCTACTGGAACTCGTTCCTCTGGCCGCTGATCGTGATCAACGACGTCAGCAATCTGGGCACGGTCCCGCTGGGCCTGCAGATGTTCTTCAGCGCGCAGGGATCCCAGTGGCACCTGGTGATGGCCGCCGCGGTGATTTCCATGGCCCCGACGTTGCTGCTGCTGATACTGCTTCAGAAACATCTCGTCAAAGGCATTGCCACCAGCGGACTGGGTGGACGCTGAATCCGACACGTTCACCCCCTCAGTTTTATCCCTCAGAGAAAAACCATTTAGAAGGAGTTACCTTGATTCAGCACGCACCCTGGTTTGAAGAGGCCCGATTCGGCATGTTCGTCCACTGGGGCCTGTACGCACTCCCCGCCCGCCACGAATGGGTGATGAACAAGGAGGAAACCACCGCGGAGGAGTACGCCAAGTACTTCCAGCGCTTTGATCCGGACCTGTACGACCCGCAGGCATGGGCCCGTGCCGCCCGGGAAGCCGGGATGAAGTACGTGGTGCTCACCACCAAGCACCACGAGGGCTTCTGCCTGTGGGACTCCGCGCTCACGGACTACAAGTCCACCAACACCCCGGCCGGCCGGGACCTGGTCGCCACCTACGTGGAGGCCCTGCGCGCCGAGGGACTCAAGGTGGGTTTCTACCACTCGCTGATCGACTGGCACCACCCGGACTTCACCGTGGACGGTGTGCACCCCCAGCGCAGTGCCGGCAACGTGGCGGAGCTGAACGCCGGCCGGGACATGGGCCGCTACCGGGACTATCTGCACGGCCAGGTCCGTGAACTCCTCAGCAACTACGGCACCATCGACTACCTGTTCTTCGATTTCTCCTACTCCGACGCCAACCCGGATGAGTTCTGGGGCGGCAAGGGCAAGAAGGACTGGGGATCTGAAGAACTCCTGGCCATGGTGCGCGAGCTCCAGCCCGGCATTGTGGTCAACGACCGCCTGGACATCCCGGGCCACTTCGTCACTCCGGAGCAGTACCAGCCTGCCGGCCCGATGCTCGTGGAGGGCAAGCCCGTCGTCTGGGAGGCATGCCAGACCCTCAACGGCAGCTGGGGATACGACCGCGACAACCTGAACTACAAGTCCGTGGATCTGCTGATCCGCATGCTGGTGGACGGCGTATCCAAGGGTGGCAACCTGCTGTTGAACGTGGGTCCAACCGCACGCGGCAACTTCGACCCCCGGGCTGAGGCGTCACTGCAGGGAATCGGGGAGTGGATGCACCTGCACGGGCGGTCCATCTACGGGGCCGGGCCGTCGTCTCTTACTCCGCCGGCGGACGCCCGCTACACGCAGCGCGGCGACAGGCTCTACGTCCACCTCTTCGCCTGGCCGTTCGAGTTCGCGCACCTGCCGGGACTGGCGGGCAAGGTGGAGTATGCCCAGCTGCTCAACGATGCTTCGGAGGTATTCATCCAGGACAACGATTCCGGCCAGGAGGCCTACAATACGACGCCGGGGGCTCAGCCCGCCGGAACACTGACCATCAAGCTCCCGGTGCAGCGGCCCGACGTCGCCGTCCCCGTGCTGGAACTCTTCCTCAAATCCGGTGCCACCGGTGCCTGAGACGATTGCCCTGCACACCACGCTCAAGCCAGGGGCGGAGCAGGACTATGAGGACGCCCACGCGGCGATTCCGGCCGAGCTGGCAACTGCCCTGAAAGAGGCCGGTGTCCGGAACTGGCGCATCTGGCGCAGCGGCCTGGACCTATTCCATCTGGTGGACGTGGACGACTACCAGGCAATGCGCCACGCACTCGCCGGGCACCCGGCCAACATCGCGTGGCAGGCGCGCATGGCCGGACTGCTGGACGTGGAAGACGACTACTCCGGGGATGACACCGGGATCCCGCTGGTCTGGAGCCTGCCATGAGTACCGACCTGGCGGCCCCCGGGTGGCTGGGCTTCGGCGGTGCCGGCATCGGTAACCTCTACAAGGAAATGAACGACGGCGTTGCTGCCGCCACCGTTGAGGCGGCCTGGAGTGGCGGCGTGCGGTATTTCGATACCGCTCCGCACTATGGCCTGGGACTCTCGGAGCGGCGGCTCGGCGCGGCAGTGCGCGACAAACCCCGCGGGGATTTCCTGTTGTCCACCAAGGTAGGACGGGTGCTGGAAACCAACCCGGCGGCCGAACCCGGCGACATGGATGACCAGGGTTTCGCGGTTCCGGCCACCACCAGGCGCCGCTGGGATCCCAGCGAGGCAGGGATCCGCCGCAGTATTGAAGACTCACTGGACCGCCTTGGCCTGGACCGCATCGACATCGCGTATCTCCATGACCCCGACGTCTATGATCTCGAAGAAGGAATCAGCCAGGCCCTCCCGGCGCTTTTAAAGCTCCGGGGCGAAGGCATTGTGGCGTCCATCGGCGTCGGTTCAAACTCGGCGGAAGCGCTCACGGAGTGCGTCAACCGCGCCGACCTGGACCTGGTGATGCTGGCCGGACGCTACACCCTCCTGGAACAGCCGGCCGCGGCGGAACTGTTGCCGGCGTGCAAACGGCGGGGCACCGGCGTCGTAAATGTGGGCGTCTACAACTCCGGACTGCTGGCCCGGCCGGAAGTGCCGCACAACGCGCACTACAACTACGCTCCGGCGCCTGCCGCGATTCTCCAGAAGGCCCGTGCACTGGCGGACGTCTGCCGGAGTTTCGGCGTGGAACTTCCGACGGCGGCACTCCAGTTCAGCATGCGGCACCCGGCGGTGCGGTCCGTGGTGGTGGGGGCCAGCAGTCCGGCGCAGATGGACCAGATCGTTGCGCGGGCGGCTGAGGAGATCCCCGAAGCGCTCTGGGACGAACTGGAGCGGCAAGGGATGATTCCCTCGTGAAGGATTCTGACACGGACATCATCGATGCCCATCTGCACCTGTGGGACCTCGATGCCGGCGGTTACGGATGGCTCGGCCCGCAGCATGGTGCCCTGCACAGAAGCTTTTCCGCCGGGGAAGCCCGCGCCGAGCTGGCTTCCGCCGGTGTAGCCCGGGCCGTGCTGGTGCAGGCGGATGATACCGCCGCGGACACGGAGTTCATGCTGGCCGCAGCACGGGACAATACGTGGATTGCCGGTGTTGTGGGTTGGATTCAGCTGGATGATCCGCGGCTGGCCGAACGGGAGCTGGAACGGCTCAACGCCGATCCGCTGTTCCGCGGCGTCCGGCATCTGGTCCACGACGATCCGCGCAACGGCTTCCTGGCCCTGCCGGAGGTCCGGATCTCTCTGGCGGAAGTTGCCCGGCGCGGACTGGCGTTTGACGTCCCGGATGCCTGGCCACGGCACCTGGGCGCCACGGTGGAGCTCGCTCGGGCGCTCCCGGAGCTGACCATTGTGCTGGACCATCTGGGGAAGCCGCCGCTGGGTTCCAGCGGAGGTGAACTCCAATCCTGGCGGGACGTATTCCGTGCGTTGGCGGAGCTGCCCAACGCGGTAGCCAAGGTCTCCGGGCTGCAGCTCCCCGGGGTGCCTCATTCCGCTGAAGCGCTCCGTCCCCTGTGGGAGGAAGCGTTGAAGAGCTTTGGCCCCGGACGCCTGATGTTCGGCGGGAACTGGCCGGTGAGCGCACAGACGGCAGGCTATCGGGAGACAACACGGGTTCTATTGGAACTGGCTTCGGAACTGTCAGAAAGCGAAAGACGAGACCTCCTCGCAGGAACAGCCCGTCGGGTGTACCGGCTGAATTAGCCCTGCAGGCCGCGTTCAGAGTGCCTGGCGCAGCCAGTTCTCCACGCCGCTGATGTGGACCGTTACCAGGGCCCGCACCAGCTCGGCGTCGCCGCGTGCCAGGGCGTCCGCTATTGCCTTGTGCTCCGCGAGGGTGTGCGAGACGGCTTTATCCTGGGTCAGTCCCCGCCAGATCCTGGCACGCACCGTGCTGCTGGAAAGTGCTTCCAACAGGCTGCCCAGGTACGCATTGCCCGCCGCCCGGGCAATGATTCCGTGGAATTCGAGATCGTGGGTCACCAGTTCCTCCACGGCGGTGTCTTCATTGATGCCGGCCATTGCGGCGCGCAGCTCAGTGATCTCTTCTGCCGTGATCTTGCCGGCGGCCATGAATGCCGTGGCGGGCTCCAGGATTCGCCGGACCTCGAAGAGCTCCAGTATGGACCGGTCCTGGTGGAGGTCAACTACAAAAGCGACTGCCTCGTTGAGCAGTTTCGCATCCAGGCTGGTGACGTAGGTGCCGTCTCCCCGGCGGACGTCCAGGACCCGGATGAGCTCAAGGGCTTTGACGGATTCCCGGAGCGAGCTGCGGGACAGGCCAAGGCGTTCGCTCAACTCCTTTTCGGGCGGCAGCCGGTCACCTGGCTTGAGTTCGCCACGGATCAACATGTCCTTGATTTTGCCGATTGCCTCGTCAGTTACAGCCATGGGTGCATTCTAGCCGGAATTGATCGGATGTTTGATGCGGCGGTTCCGATAAAACGGCAAGGAAGCGCCTAGCCCGGGTCCAGTTGGTGCCGTCACGCCAATGCCCGCGAACCCCTTGGCCTTGAGTCCACCGAAGCACTGGTGGACTTGCAGCCTCTCGCGGTGCGGGACTCCTAGGGCTCAATTCCCGGGCTGTTCCCTGCGTCCGGAGCGCTTATCCGGTCAGAGATATGAGCAGTTGCGGCATGTTCGCGGATTGCCGTGACGCCGGCTGCCGCGGCGGCCCTGTCCCCGAACGTGCCAGAAACGGCCAGGACACTGCCTGTTCCGCTGACGAGCAGGATACGGACTCCGTCATTGTCAGCGGCGACGAGTTCGAAGGTTCCAGCCATGATGTTGTTCCTTCCATCCGGTGATGCCCGAGTTGTCGCTTCCCAAGACTCAAACCACAAGTATATGACAAGGCGTGTCAATCGTTGTTACGAAGAAGTTGTGCGTCGGGTCGCGTTGCTACGCCGATCCGCGGATGTTCCCCAACCGGGAATTACTCCAGCGGTTAGAATGTTGGAACCTGCAGCGACGACGCTCGCTCACCACCACGTCAGACTCCTGAGGGGAACATCCATGTCTACAGAAGTCTCTTCAAACGCCCACGGCGAACCCGTGCAGGCGTCTGTTGCAGAATCGACGTCCCAGCCCCAGAAGATGTCGCGTGAATCCGTCACTATCATCGTGACCCTGCTGGTGGCCACATTCGTGGTGATTCTCAACGAAACCATCATGAACGTTGCCCTGCAGCGCCTGATGGTTGACCTGCAGGTGGACGCGCCGACTGTCCAGTGGCTGTCCACCGGCTTCATGCTCACCATGGCGGTGGTTATCCCCACCACGGGATTTATCCTGCAGAGTCTGTCCACGCGTGCGGTGTTCATGCTGGCCATGGGGTTGTTCGCCGGCGGCACCGCGCTGGCGGCCGTGGCTCCCGGCTTCGAGATCCTGTTGCTGGCCCGGATCATCCAGGCAGGCGGCACGGCCATCATGCTGCCCCTGCTGATCACCACCATTCTCACTCTGGTGCCTCTTGCACGCCGCGGCGCCGTGATGGGAAACGTCAGCATCGCCATCTCGGTGGCTCCGGCCATGGGCCCCACGGTTTCCGGCCTCATTCTGGAACACTTCTCGTGGCGCTTCATGTTTGTCTTCGTCCTGCCCATCGCCCTCGTGGCTCTGGCCATCGGCGCGAAGTTCCTCACGAACGTGGGCGAGACCGAAAAAACGCGCCTCGATTTCCTGTCCGTAGTGCTGACCATTCCCGCGTTCGGTGGCCTCGTTTACGGGCTGAGCCAGATTGGCGGAGGCCACGAAGGCCAAAGCGGACCAAGCACTATGGCTGTCACAGCGCTGGTCATCGGCGTGATCAGCCTCCTGGCGTTTGTGCTCCGTCAGCTCCAACTGCAGAAATCGGAGGCACCGCTGCTGGACCTGCGCGCCTTCAACTTCCGAATGTTCACAGTCTCCGTGCTCCTGATGGTGGTGGCCATGGTGGCACTCTTCGGTGCGGTTATCCTGCTGCCGCTCTACCTGCAGGAAATCCGCGGCCTGAAGTCGCTCGAGACGGGACTCGCCTTGCTGCCGGGCGGACTCGCGATGGGCCTGCTCGGTCCGGTGATCGGCCGGCTCTTTGACAAGATCGGACCGCTGCCGCTGACTGTCACCGGCTCGATCATGATGGTGCTGGCGCTCTGGCAGTTCTCCATGCTCAACGCAGGCACACCCGTGGGCTGGATTGTGGCACTGCATGTTGGCCTGAGCGTCGGCCTGTCGCTGCTGTTCACACCCGCGTTCACCACCGGACTGAACCCGTTGCCGCCCCACCTGTACTCACATGGTTCGGCCATCATGAGCACTCTGCAGCAGGTGGCGGGTGCTGCCGGTACGGCGCTGCTCGTTTCGATCTTCGCAGTGGTTTCGGCAGGCGCGGGTCTCGTCGCAGGCATGAATGCAGCGTTCCTGACCGCAACCGTCATAGCCGTTGCCGCCGTCGTGCTGGCCGCCATGATGCGCAAAACCGAGCCCGCGTGACGAATTCGCCGGAAACCTGCCAGATCGCTGGAAATTTACGGCGATCTCGCAGGGTTCCGGCGATTTCGACGGCGGGGCTCCCTAGCCGGCGAAGAAGTCCCGCAGCTCGGTGATGAGTTTGTCCGGCGCGCGGTTCACGCCGTCGTGGCCGAAGCCCGGCAGGATGGTGTAGCTGGAGCCGGACAGGACGTCGTGGATCTGGCCGCAGGCAACCCCGAAGTAGGCCGGACTTTTTTCCCCCACAATGATCAGGGTCTCAAGTGGCAGTTCCAGGAACGGCTCGGCCGGCATGTCAGCAGCAATGATCGCCTTGATTTCGCGGACGCCGGTTCGCATCAGCTCACGCATCTGCTTGCCCATGTGCGTCCCGGCCGTGAGCTTGTTGGCGAGCGTCAGCATGGACAGCGGCATCCGGGCAAAGGCCCCGCCCGTCTCAAGGCCCTTGACCAGGACCGCCAGGGCGCGGTCATATTCGCCGGCATCGGTGGCGCGTTCGTACTCCGGTGCCCAGTCGGCCTTGACGCTGCCGTTCACTGACACGGCGGGATCATAGACGGCCAGCCGCTCCACGGGCAAGGTGCGGGCCGCGTGCAGCGCCAGCGCGCCACCGAAGCTGTGGCCAAAGACATCCGTGCTGTGGGTGTGTTTCATGACCGCATCGAGGTCGCGGATGTCCGCGGCGAGTGTGTAATCGTCTGCCTGGGCGGACGAATCACCGCGTCCACGCCGGTTCACCGTGTGGATGGGCCGTCCCAGCGCTGCGCTCAGTTTTTGCGCAAACTTGGTGTAGTCGGTGGCCAATACCATCGAACCGGGCACCACAACGATTCCCGAGCCGGCAGAAGCCGGCTCCGCGCCCGTGGTGTAGAGCTCAATCGAGCCGCCGTCGGAGGTCTTGATGTTCTCGCGGGTCATGCTCCGAGCCTAACCGAGGTGCCGGCAGCGGGACAGCAGGACGGCGCGCCCGGCCTGAAAACGTCAGATCTTGAAATACTCCGAGATGTCGGTGACGAGTTCCTTAACCGCAGCCGGAATGGAGCCATGGAAGCCTTCGGGAGATAACTCGAAGGTGCTGCCCGGAACCGCCGCATGCAGCCGTTCCGCCGTGATCTTGTAATAGTCAGGGCTTTTGCCGCCCACCATAAAGTGGGTGTTGGCGGGCAGCACGGAGAAATCCCTGACGTGCTCGGCTTCGTCGTAGGCGGCTTTGAGCTCGCCCACGCCGCTGGGCATCAGCTCCCTGAACAGTTTGTTCACCCTGGTATGCGAGACCACAGCCATCAGCCCGGCGAGGATCGGTTCAGGGACTTTGGCCATGGCCGTTCCGGGCTGCATGCCGCGCTTGAGCCGGGCAAGGGCGTGCCCCACGTTGCCGGCGTTCACGGACTCCGCAAACCCATCCAGCCAGGCTGTGTCCACGCTGCCGTCGATGTTGACTGCGGCGTCATACACGGCCAATTTGTCTGGTTCGTAGCTGGTTCCGGCGAACTCCTGGACCGCGTTGAGAGCCACTGAGCCGCCAAGGCTGTGGCCCAGGATGTTTCTGGCCCCGGTGGCGTCCATGATGGTCCGGACGTCGGCGATTTCCGTTGCCATTGAATAGTCAGCCGGCTGTTCGGTGGAGTTGCCCCGGCCGCGGCGGTCGTACACGTCCACCGCCCAGTCCTCGCCTAGGCCCTTGGAAAGTGCCAGGGAAAAAGGCCGGTAGATGAGAGCCGTCAGGAATGCGCCGCCGATCAGCACTATGCGGCGCTCGCCGGGTGCGTCCTCGGTGCCGTAGCTGTACAAAGCCAGCTGGCCGCCGTCGTGCGTGGGGATTGCCTGTTCTTTCACCGTCCCATCCTAAAGTGATGGTCCCGTGCCGGTTTCCGGCGTGCCCTCTCCAGGCCGTCGGTGCCGTTGAGGAACCGCGCCACTTTGACGGCGAGCCGCTTCCCGGGCCGGATGGGTCCCTCGTGCAGCTGCCCCGGCACAACTGCAAATTCAATTGAGGGGACTGCCGCGGCGAGCTGGCGCCCGGTCTCGGCGAAGTAGCCCGGACTCCAGCTGCCGCAGAGCATCAGCGTGGGGGTGGTGATGCCCACAAAATCCTGGAGCTCGGCGTCGGCATCAAGGACAGCGCGCATCTCGGCCACCGCGGTGGGCAGCAGCTCGCGCATTTCCGCACCGAGGTTGGTCCGGGCGGACAGGATGCTCAGCATCCGCAGCGCCCCGAGAGGCAGGAAAGACACCGGTCCGGCCGTGGCCAGCCCCTTGACCAGGTGCGCCCAAGCGTGGTTGGGCTGCCCTTCAGCCACGGCCTGTTCCAGCTCCGGGCGCCAGCGGTGGCTGAGATTTCCGGACAGGGACACCGCGGCGTCATAGGTAACCAGCCGCCGCAGCGCGACGTGCCGCGCGGCCTGCAGCGCCACGAAGCCGCCATAGCTGTGGGCAACGATGTCCGCCGAACCGGTTTCACGCATCACCGTTGCAAGATCGCTGATTTCCGTAGCCACAGAGTAGTCATCCGGCTGCGGCGCCGAACGGGCCCTGCCACGGCGGTCATAGCAATGCACGGGCCGCCTCAGCAGAAGGCTGAGTTTCCGCGCGAACGGACGGTACAGGGCGTCGGTCACCAAGGTTCCGTGAATAACGACGACGCCGGGTGCAGCCGCCGCTGCCGGTCCGCCTCCCGCAGAGGTGATTGACCCGGAGGTGATTGCCGCCGGACGGAAGGAGTGCACCTGGAGGTGTCCGCCGCCGTCGTCAGCTTCAACTGTCCGGGTCTCCACAGCCCGAGTCTATGCCTGTACGGCCGCCGGAAGTGGGCAGGCCCAACTCCCGGTAAACTTGGGAATTGTGACTTCCCAAAACACCCCCACCCCGAACGCTGCCGAGCCCGCCGATGCCAGTGAGCAGATGCGCATCCGCATGGAGAAGCGCGCCAAGCTGATCGAACGCGGCGCCCAGGCGTATCCGGTGGGTGTTGAGCGCACACATTCGTTGAGTGAAATCCGTGAAAAGTACGCCCACCTTGAGGCTGACGAAACCACTGGCGATGTTGTTGGCGTCACCGGCCGCATCGTGTTTGTCCGGAACACCGGCAAGCTCTGCTTTGCCACCCTGCAGGAAGGCGGTGTCGACGGCAAGGGCACCCGGCTCCAGGCCATGTTGAGCCTGGCGAATGTAGGCGAGGAAGCGCTCGCCGACTGGAAAGCCCTGGTTGACCTCGGCGACCACGTGTTCGTCAAGGGTGAGGTCATCTCCTCCCGCCGCGGCGAGCTCTCCGTCATGGCCGAGTCCTGGTCCATGGCGTCCAAGGCCCTGCGCCCGCTGCCTGTGCTGCATGCCGGGCTGAACGAGGAAACCCGCGTCCGCCAGCGCTACGTGGACCTGATGGTGCGCGACGAAGCACGCGAAATGGTTTACACCCGCGCTGCCGTCACACGATCCGTCCGGGAAAGCCTGCACCGGCGTAACTACGTCGAAGTGGAAACCCCCATGCTCCAGCTGGTCCACGGCGGCGCCCTGGCCCGGCCGTTCGAGACCCACATGAATGCCTTCGATCAGAAGATGACCCTGCGCATCGCCACCGAGTTGTACCTTAAGCGCGCCGTGGTGGGCGGGATCGACCGCGTCTACGACATGGGCCGGGTGTTCCGCAATGAGGGCGTGGATTCCACCCACAGCCCCGAATTCACCACCCTCGAGTGCTACGAAGCCTGGGCGGACCAGTTCGTGATGGCGGACCGCATCAAGGAAATCATCCTGGACGCCGCGGACGCCGCCGGCGTGGGGCGCACCATCCACACAGAAACCGGCGAGATCAACCTGGACGGCGACTGGGCCTGGCTGTCCGTATACCCGGGGCTCTCGGAGGCTGTCGGCCAGGAGATTACGCCTGACACCACGGTTGAAGTGCTGCGGGAGGTTGCCGCCCGCCACGAGGTCAAGGCGGATCCCAAGTGGGATGCCGAGAAGCTGGCTGTTGAACTGTTCGGCGAAATCGTTGAGCCCACCCTCATGAACCCCACTTTCGTCTACGACTACCCGCCGTCCGCCCAGCCGCTGGCCCGCCAGCACCGCGACGACGACCGCCTGATCGAAGCCTGGGACCTGATTATCGGCGGAATGGAACGCGGCACCGCGTTCTCCGAACTCATTGACCCCGTGATCCAGCGCGAACGCCTCACGGAGCAGTCCCGCCACGCTGCGGCCGGTGATGTCGAAGCCATGCAGCTGGACGAGGACTTCCTCCGGGCACTTGAATACGGGGCTCCGCCCATGGGCGGGATCGGCCTCGGAATTGACCGTCTGGTCATGCTCTTCACCGGGGCGGGCATCCGCGAAACCATTCTCTTCCCGCTGCTGAAGCCCGAGGTCAACTGATCATGGAATATGTAGCTGTGCTGCTGCCCTCATTAGTGGTGGGTCTCATTTTCTGGTTCGCCATGAAATCGATCTTTAACGCCGATAAGTCCGAGCGCCGCGCTGAGGCCCGCGCCCAGGCCGAGGCGGACGCCCTGAATGCCGGTCCAGATGCCGGCCAGTCTGACGACCCGGACAAATAGCGAGCCTGCATTTTTCTGCGGATTTCGACAGGAACCATTTCCCGTTTTGACGCGTTGCCATATCGGGGGAGATACTTTATACAGTTACATCCTGCTTTTCTGAATACACCGACTTTCCCAAAGAGAGATTATTCATGGCACAGAAAGTAAACATCATCCTTGTGGATGATCTGGATGGGGGATCCGCGGACGAAACTGTCCGTTTTGGCCTTGACGGCGTCAGTTATGAAATTGACCTGTCATCGGCCAATGCTTCAGAGCTGCGTTCTGCTCTCAAGCGAGTTGTTACATCGGGCCGCAAAACGTCCACCGGTCGCGCCACCCGCAATAAGGTCACTGCCGGACGGAACCAGGACTCGGCTCAGATACGCCAGTGGGCCCGGGAGAACGGCTACACGGTTAACAGCCGCGGCCGCATCCAGGCGGAAATCCAGGAAGCGTACCAAAAGGCGAATTCCTAGCGCTGTACTCACACGGAGTCATAAGCCAAGCCCCTGCCAATTGGCGGGGCTTGGCTTTTTCGTGCTTCTGATCTGCAACTGGCCTTATTGTGCCGTGACCACGCAGGATATTGACCGGAGTACATTCATGCGCGGGCCGGAACTTGCAGCTTCAATAAATCCGACTTAGTCCGATTCTGCATGTGGGTAAGCCGTCCGAAGCCACGCTGAACAATGCATCCCGGCATAAGCAGCGGACTTAGTTAGAAGCAGGCGCTCCCACACCCATTCGTGCGCAGGGAAATGCCGCAGCCAGGGCCTGTGCGTGCCATAGCCCGGCGTGGACATTGACTCATGCCAACCTCCGCTGCAGGCTCCCGCTATCACGACCCAGCAGACCCCGCGCACCGGCCTGATCCCGTCACGGTTTCCCCCGTGGCGAACAAGCCCCTAAAAACGTTCACCGCCACGTAGCATCAAAGTACGTCGTAGCTAGGAGTGTGGCGAAATGTTTGAGCGATTTACGGACCGTGCCCGTCGCGTAGTTGTGCTTGCCCAAGAAGAGGCACGCATGCTGAACCACAATTACATCGGTACCGAACACATCCTCTTGGGTCTGATCCATGAGGGTGAGGGCGTTGCCGCCAAAGCTCTTGAGTCCTTGAGCATTTCGCTCGACGGCGTTCGCGAGCAGGTGCAGGAGATCATCGGCCAGGGGCAACAGGCTCCCTCCGGTCACATCCCCTTCACCCCCCGCGCCAAGAAGGTGCTTGAGCTCTCACTGCGAGAGGCCCTGCAGCTCGGCCACAACTACATCGGCACGGAGCACATCCTGCTGGGACTCATCCGCGAGGGTGAAGGCGTTGCCGCGCAGGTGCTGGTCAAGCTCGGCGCGGACCTTAACCGCGTCCGCCAGCAGGTCATCCAGCTGCTGTCCGGCTACCAGGGCAAAGAGACAAGCGGCGCAGGCGTTGGCCCCGGCCAGGCTGAAGGCACCCCTGCCGGCTCTGTTGTGCTGGACCAGTTCGGCCGCAACCTGACTCAGGCTGCGCGCGAGAACAAGCTGGACCCTGTCATTGGTCGTGAACAGGAAATGGAACGCGTCATGCAGGTCCTTTCCCGCCGCACCAAGAACAACCCTGTGCTCATCGGTGAGCCCGGCGTCGGCAAGACGGCCGTCGTCGAAGGCCTCGCCCAGGCGATCGTCCGCGGGGACGTCCCGGAAACCATCAAGGACAAGCAGCTGTACACGCTTGACCTCGGATCCCTCGTGGCCGGCTCCCGCTACCGCGGTGACTTCGAAGAGCGCCTCAAGAAGGTTCTCAAGGAGATCCGCACCCGCGGCGACATCATCCTGTTCATTGATGAAATCCACACCCTTGTGGGTGCCGGAGCCGCCGAAGGCGCCATTGATGCGGCCTCCATCCTGAAGCCCATGCTGGCCCGCGGTGAGCTCCAGACCATCGGCGCCACCACCCTTGATGAGTACCGCAAGCACATCGAGAAGGACGCCGCCCTGGAACGCCGCTTCCAGCCCATCCAGGTCAAGGAGCCCTCTGTTGCGCATGCAATTGAGATCCTCAAGGGCCTGCGTGACCGCTACGAGGCACACCACCGCGTCACCATTACCGACGGCGCCCTCGTCTCCGCAGCGAAGCTCTCCGAGCGGTACATATCGGACCGCTTCCTGCCGGACAAGGCGATCGACCTCATCGACGAAGCCGGTGCGCGGCTCCGCATCCGCAGGATGACCGCCCCGCCGGAGCTTAAGGAGATGGACGAGCGCATCGCCGTACTCAAGATGGAGAAGGAGTCCGCGATTGACGCGCAGGACTTCGAAGGTGCCGCCTCTCTCCGAGACAAGGAACAGAGGCTCATCACCGAGCGCTCCGAGAAGGAACGCCACTGGAAGACCGGCGGCATGGATGACATCTCCGAGGTTGACGAGGACCTGATCGCGGAAGTGCTCGCAAATTCCACCGGCATCCCGGTCTTCAAGCTGACCGAGGAAGAGTCCTCGCGCCTGCTGCATATGGAAGACGAACTGCACAAGCGCGTGGTGGGCCAGAACGAGGCCATCAAGGCCCTGTCCCAGGCGATCCGCCGCACGCGTGCAGGCCTCAAGGACCCCAAGCGTCCTGGTGGCTCCTTCATCTTCGCCGGCCCCACAGGCGTCGGCAAGACCGAGCTCGCCAAGGCTCTTGCTGAATTCCTCTTCGGTGAAGAAGATGCCCTGATCACCCTTGACATGTCTGAGTACTCGGAGAAGCACACGGTGTCGCGTCTCTTCGGTGCGCCCCCGGGCTACGTTGGCTACGAGGAAGGCGGGCAGCTGACAGAGAAGGTCCGCCGCCGCCCGTTCTCCGTGGTCCTGTTCGATGAAGTGGAAAAGGCCCACGCGGACCTCTTCAACTCGCTGCTGCAGATCCTCGAAGACGGCCGCCTGACCGACAGTGCAGGCCGGGTGGTGGACTTCAAGAACACCGTGATCATCATGACCACCAACCTGGGTACCCGGGACATCTCCAAGAGCGTTGCCACCGGTTTCCAGTCCGGCACGGACACCCAGACCGGCTACAACCGGATGCGTGCCCGGGTCACGGAGGAGCTCAAGCAGCACTTCCGTCCCGAGTTCCTGAACCGTGTTGACGACGTTGTGGTCTTCCCGCAGCTGACCCAGGACGAGATCATCGAGATCGTGGACCTCATGATGGGCCGGTTGGAGAAGCGCCTCCAAGACAAGGACATGGGTATCGAGCTCACCACCGCGGCCAAGGTGCTCCTGGCCACCCGCGGCTACGATCCAGCCATGGGTGCCCGGCCGCTGCGCCGCACCATCCAGCGCGAGATCGAGGACCAGCTCTCCGAGAAGATCCTATTCGGAGAGATCCACGCGGGCGACATCGTGGTGGTGGATGTGGACGGCGAAGGCGACGACGCCAAGTTCACCTTCGCCGGCAACGCCAAGCCGCGTATCCCGGAGATCGCACCGAGCGTTTAGGTGTAACCGGCAGGGGCATCAAGCCCAGGCTCGCAGTCCAACCAAGAAGCCCCGCCCACGCCCCGCAAGGGAGCAGGCGGGGCTTCTGCCTTGGCCCCAACCCCGGCCGATCTGAAAGCAGCGGTTCACTCGTAGAGAACTCCCTGTGATCCAGGGCACAGCCAGTGTTGAATCGGATCATGTCTTCCAATGAAACGCCCACCGGCGCCACCAGCGATTCAGAGACCCTGAACGAACAACCGCTGACCCCCTTCCACGATATGGACCACTATCTGGCGATCCCGCGCGTCAGCGGCCTGGCACTCAGTCCGGACGGTCAGCGGCTGGTAACCACGGTGTCCACGCTGAACGGAAAGGGCACAGAATTTGCCACCGCCCTGTGGGAGCTGGATCCGTCAGGGGCGAAGCACGCCCGCCGCATCACGAGGAGCGCCAAGGGCGCGGCCGGGGCTGTGTTTGCGGCCAACGGCGACGTCTATTTCACCTCCGCCCGGCCAGATCCGGACAGCCCGGACGGCGAACCCGTGAACGCACTCTGGCTGCTCCCGGCAGACGGCGGCGAAGCGCGGGTAGTCCTTTCCCGAGCCGGCGGCGTGGGCGGGGTGATGGCCGCCAAGGACGCGGACGCCACCTTTGTCAGCGCATCGGTGTTGGCCGGCTCCACCGATGAGGAGAACGACGAGGAACGCCGGAAAGCCCGCAGTGACAACAAGGTCGCGGCCATCCTGCACAGCGAATACCCGGTGCGTTACTGGGACGCCGATCTTGGCCCTGGCCAGCCGCGCATTTTCGCCGTGGAGCCCGGCGAAGCGCAGGATCGGGGCAAGCCATCCACGGTGGACTCAGCCCCGCCCCTGAAGCTCCGGAACCTCACCCCGGACGCAGGCGCCCGGCTCCGCGAGGCCCAGCAGGTGGTCAGCCCGGACGGCAAAACCATCTACAGCAGCTTCGCCAAGCCCCTCGCGAAGGCGGATATCCGCTCGGTCCTGGTGGCGGTCGACGTCGCCGCCGGCACGCAGAAAGTCCTGCTTGATCAGGAGGGCATGAGCTATTTCCCTGGGCCGGTCAGCCCGGACGGCAGGACTCTGGTGGTGGTCAGTGAAAGCGACACCACTCCGCTCGAGGCGCCGCAGGTCAAGCTGCACCTGCTGGATCTTTCCAGCACGCACATCGGCGGCGACCGCCTCGCGCCGCTGGTTCACGACTGGGACCGCTGGGCCCACCCGTGCGCCTGGCTGCCGGACGGTTCGGGGCTTCTGGCCACGGCGGACGACGACGGCGCGTCGCCGGTTTTCCGGATCGATGTTGCGGCGGGTGCCGCTCTGGAGAGTGTCACCCGGGTGACGGCCGACGCGGCGGCCTACACCGACGTCGTGGTTTCGCCGGACGGTCTCAGCGCCTATGCGCTGCGCAGTTCGTACGAATTCCCTGCGGAGGCTGTGCGGATTGACCTGGCCGCCGGCGACGTGACCAGGCTCCCTGCGCCTGCGGACCGGCCGGTGTATCAGGGGACGCTGGAGCGCGTGGAGACGACGGCGGCAGACGGATCCCGCGTTCCTGCCTACCTTGCTCTGCCGGAGGGTGCGTCAGCGGACAGCCCGGTTCCCCTGCTGCTTTGGATCCATGGCGGTCCGCTGGCTTCCTGGAATGCCTGGACCTGGCGGTGGAACCCGTGGCTGCTCACCGCGAAGGGATATGCCGTGCTGCTGCCGGATCCTGCGCTCTCCACCGGGTACGGCCAGGCGCACATACAACGTGGCTGGGGTGAGTGGGGCAAGGCGCCCTACACGGACCTGATGGCCATCACGGATGCTGTGGTGGAGCGCCAGGACATTGATGAAAGCCGCACGGCGGCCATGGGCGGATCCTTCGGCGGCTACATGGCCAACTGGGTTGCGGGCCAGACCGACCGTTTCACGGCGATCGTGACCCACGCCAGCCTGTGGGCATTGGACCAGTTCGGACCGACGACCGACGCGTCCCAGTACTGGCTCAAGGAAATGACCGCCGAGATGGCCATGGAGAATTCCCCGCACCTGCACGTGGAGAACATCAAGACGCCCATGCTGGTGATCCATGGCGACAAGGACTATCGCGTCCCCATCGGTGAAGGGCTGCGCCTCTGGTACGAGCTGCTGTCCAGGTCGCAGCTGGCCGCGGACGAAAACGGTCAGACGGCCCACCGTTTCCTCTTCTACCCGGACGAGAACCACTGGATCCTGCAGCCGCAGCACGCCAAGGTCTGGTACGGCGTTGTGGAGCATTTCCTCGGCAGGAACGTCCTGGGCCAGGAGCTGCCAGTCCCGGCTGAGCTGGGGCTTTAGCGTGTCCACCGTAAGATTGGCCTGTGACTGACTCCATCAATATCCGTCCTGCCCGCACCGGCGATGTGGCCGCCATCAAGCTGCTTGTGGCTCCTTTGGCCGAGCAGCGGATCCTGATGGCCAAGGAAACGGTGGCCTATTACGAAAGCCTGCAGGAGTTCCGGATCGCAGAGTCGGCCGGCGGCGAGGTGATCGGCTGCGGTGCCCTGCACGTGATGTGGGAAGACCTTGCTGAAGTCCGCACCCTGGCCGCGTCCGATTCGTGGCGCGGCAGGGGCGTGGGCCATGTCCTCGTGGAGAGCCTGCTGGATGAGGCGAGAGCACTGGGCGTCACGCGGGTTTTCTGCCTGACATTCGAGGTGGACTTCTTCAAACGGCACGGCTTCGAGGTCATGGCAGACCAGACGGCAGTGGACCCGGACGTCTACTCCGAGCTCCTGCGTTCGCATGACGAAGGTGTTGCCGAATTCCTGGACCTGGCACGGGTGAAGCCCAATACCCTGGGTAACACGCGCATGATCAAGCATCTGTAGCACCGCCCTCCACCGCCGCGCCTCCAGGGCCGCCGCCTGAAGAGCCCCGGACGAGGCTCTGTCCGAGGCCATTTTGGGGATTTCGCGACTTCCCTCATATCAATTTGATGGATAAACTGGCGGCTGTGTGTGGCTGCGAACGAACAAGGGCGGCTGACTCATGGGCGGAAGGGACAGTCATTGGGGGCTGTCCCTTCCGCCGTTTCCACATACGGATGGACGGATCTACCGCAGCACCGGCCACGGTAGTAGGGTCAAACCACACCCTCCAGGAAGCACCGAGAGCCCAGGAGCACTGCCATGAAGAAGCTCATCAATGATCCCCGTGCCGTGGTTGACGAATCCGTCGAAGGCTTTGGCCTTGCTCATGCGGATCTCGTGACCATCAGTGCGGAACCGAAATTCATCACGCGCAAGGACGCGCCCGTCGCCGGGAAAGTGGGACTGGTTTCCGGCGGAGGCAGCGGGCATGAACCCCTGCACGCCGGCTTTGTGGGGTTGGGGATGCTCGACGCCGCCGTGCCGGGTGCCGTTTTCACCTCGCCGACGCCGGACCAGATCATTCCGGCCACGCTCGCCGTCAACTCCGGCGCGGGGGTGGTCCATATCGTCAAGAACTACACCGGCGACGTCCTGAACTTCGAAACTGCCGCGGAAATGGCACAGGCGGAGGGCGTTGAAGTCCGCACCGTGCTGGTCAACGACGACGTCGCCGTGGAGGATTCGCTGTATACGGCCGGCCGGCGCGGCGTGGGTGGAACCGTTCTGGTGGAAAAGATCGCCGGCGCCGCGGCCGAGCGCGGGGATGCCCTTGATGCCGTTGCTGCGATCGGGGACCGCGTCAACCAGAACGTCCGCACCATGGGTGTGGCATTGTCTGCCTGCACCGTCCCGCACGCGGGGGTGCCCAGCTTCGACCTCGAGGAAAACGAAATCGAGATCGGCATCGGCATCCACGGCGAACCGGGCAGGCACCGGATCCCCATGGAAAACGCGGACGGGATCACCGACCGCCTGCTGGAACCCGTCCTCAGCGATCTGGGCGTTGCCTCCGGCGAAAAGGTGCTCCTGTTCGTCAACGGAATGGGCGGAACTCCGCTGAGCGAGCTCTATATTGTGTACCGCCGGGCCGTGCAGGTGCTGACGGAGAAGGGCATCACGGTCGAGCGCTCATTGGTGGGCAACTACATCACCGCCCTGGAGATGCAGGGCTGCTCCATTTCCGTGCTGCGGCTGGACGATGAGCTGACCGGACTTTGGGACGCTCCGGTGCACACCGCTGCCCTGCGCTGGGGAGTCTAGCGGTGGGACTGGACGTCAACTGGGCGGTGAAGTGGCTGACCCTGTCCGCCCAGGCCATGGCGGAACACCGTGTTGAGCTCATCGAGCTGGACCGCGCAATCGGGGATTCGGATCATGGCGAAAACATGGACCGCGGCTTCCAGGCAGTTCTGAACAAACTGGCCGAATCACCGCCGGAAACACCAGGCGCCGCGCTTAAGCTGACCGCCATGACCCTGATGTCCAAGGTGGGCGGAGCTGCCGGCCCCCTGTACGGCACAGCGTTCCTGCGGGCTGCCACGGCGCTGGGTGACACGCCCGACGTCGACGCCCCGGCGCTTGCGGCTGCCCTGGCGGCGGCGCGCGACGGCATTGTGGCCCGAGGCAAGGCCGAATCAGGGGACAAAACCATGGTGGATGCATGGACGCCGGCGGTGGAAGCGGCCGAGGCTGCCGCCACTGACGGTGACGTGCTGGCCGTGCTGATTGCTGCCGCCGAAGCCGCCGAGGCCGGGGCGGTTGCCACCGATCCGCTCGTTGCCCGCAAAGGCCGCGCCAGCTACCTGGGGGAGCGCAGCGCCGGTCACCGTGATCCGGGCGCAGCATCCAGCGCACTGATTCTCCGCGCAGCCGCCGGGGCCGCAGCATGACGGTCCGGATCGTGGTGGTGTCCCATAGCGAAAAAATTGCCGACGGCGCCGTGGAGCTTGCCGCGCAGATGGCACCGGACGTTGTGATGATCGCTGCCGGGGGAACCGCCGACGGGCGGATCGGCACCAGTCTGGAGAAGGTCATGTCTGCCCTGGAGAAGGCTGCGGGGGATGACGGCGTGGTGGTACTCACGGATCTGGGGTCCGCCGTTATGACCGCTGAGTCCGCACTGGAGTTCGCCGAAGACGCGGATTCCGTGCTGCTGGCCGACGCCCCGCTGGTGGAGGGCCTGGTGGCCGCGGCCGTGGCCGCCCAAGGCGGCGCCAGCTCTCATGCAGTCAAACGTGCGGCTGAAGCGGTCTACGGGCATGCGCCGGTGACGTCTCCGCATCCGGTGGTCCCGGTGGCAGAGCCGGTCCCGGCGGCAGAGCCGGTGGGGAGCGAAACCACCCCGGACGCGACAGGCGATTTCGAGCTCATCAATCTGGCGGGGATGCATGCCCGCCCCGCCGCGCAGATCGCCGGCGGGCTGGCCGGCCTGAACGCCGATGTTACGGTGAACGGGGCGGACGGAGCCTCGATGACGGGCCTTATGACACTCGGCGCGGGCAAGGGCTCGGTGCTCCACGTGGAAGCGTTCGGCCCCGACGCTGCCAAGGCCATCGGCTACGTGGGCGACCTCGTCCAGGCCGGATTCGGAGAGCCCTAACCGGACTGTTTGAGGCCGGCAGCGTCAAGGACCACGGCGGCGGTGAGGAAGCGTCCGCACCGCTCGCCGAATGGGTAGACACCCCGTGGTGTGAAGTCCAGCATCCGCGCCGGCAAAGGGCTGCGGTCCGTGGCCGTGCCGGTGGCCGTCAGCTCCATGGGCGATTCCGTCAGGATATCCAGCATGAGCGTTCCCCTCATGGTGCCGTCCGGCGACGACGTTGCTGAGCAGACTCCGCCCGGGCCATAGGGTCCGGGTTCGCAGCCCTGGTCAACAGCCACGCTGCCCGGGAACAGTTCCAGATCCGCTTCCTTGCAGCTGCCGTCCTGGCACGCCTTCAAATGGAGCGTCCTGACCGTTGCAACGTAATCGGCCGCTACGGTCAGGGATACCGCGGACGCCTGGGCGATTGCCGGGCACGGAGCCGGATAGTAGGGGAAGCATCCGGAAGTGAGTACCGCCGTCGTGGTTAAAACCAGAAGAACACCTGGCTTGCGCATACTTCAGCGTAATTCCGGGCGGCACGGCTGCCAATGCCTGGAAGGGAAGTGACGCAAACATCGTTATGGCTGCAGCCCCGAACACAGCCAAAACGAGACCTGCCGCGAACTGGCCCTTGGCCGCGAGGAATCCGGGGCACGTCGAGTTCGCCGGATTGGCGGGGTTGTAAAGAACGGGCATGAGGGTGCCCACGATCTCGGGGTCGGGGCCGCAGACGTCCGACTGACCCAGCCAGCGGCGGCCCGAAGCATCCACAAACCTTCACTGAATCCATGCCCTCAGCCGATCGGGAAGATGCCGATCAACAGGAACGAGGCCACGGCGAACACCGCGAAGAACGGGATGATGCAGCCCAGGGCGGTCTTTTCCCGCGTCGACTGCTGGAAAGATTGATTGGGATTGAGGGGGTTGTACGCAACATCCAACGGGGAACCCGGCACCGGCTGACTGGCGAAGGACACCTCGGATCCACCGGCAAAAAGAATGCCTCGGGCATCCGTGAACTGATACGCGGGGTAGTAGATGCGGGTGGCGTTGGAACTGCTGGCCGCATTGGACCAACCTGCCACACTGCCCGTGACGGTGGCCCGCGCCCGCGGCCAGTCAGCGGTGAGCCGCTCCTGACGCCTCGACTTCCGCAGCACGAGCACTATCGAGAACGCCGCGCCAAGGACAAACAGGGCCCAGATAATGTACAGCACAGTTTTCATGATCTTCCCGTTTCCAGTCACCAAGAAGTATTCCATCCGCGGCGTATGGATTCAGGCCGGCGGCCGGACGGGCGTCAGGAGGCGGGCCTCAGGCCGGCAGACGGTAGCCGCCGTGATCCAGTTCCGCGAGCCCGTCCCTGAGGAGGCCGGCCAGGGCCCGTTCGAGCTGCTCCGGCGCCGACTTCAGGCCGTGCAGTGCCGCGAGCGGGACACAGGTTCCGTCTGTTCCAAAGCCCAGGTCAGCCGGCGCGTGCTGGAACATTTCCGCCGGCACAGGCGTCTCCGCCAGCCGCAGTACGGCCATTACGGCCCCGCGGACCTGCCGGTCCGTGCCGTGCCACGCCTGCCCCTTGGGAATGTACGCCGGCGGCGGCCCGCCCGCCGCAAGCCACGCGCAGGAGGCGTGCACCGGGCACTCGGTGCACTTGGGAGCCCGGGCTGTACACACGAGCGCGCCCAGCTCCATTACCGCCGCGTTCCAGCGGACGGAACTGCCGACGTCGTCCGGCATCAGTTCCGCGGCGAGCCGTATCTCAGCTGCAGTCAGCGACGGCGAAGGGAGCGCGACGCCGGAAACGAGGCGCGCGTGAACGCGCCGGATGTTTGTGTCCACCACGGTTTCCCGGCGTCCAAACGCAAAGGCGGCGACGGCCGCAGCGGTGTAGCTGCCCACGCCGGGGAGCTCGAGCAGCTCGGCGTAGGTCCCTGGCACCGTCCCGCCGTGATTGCGCTCAATTGCTACGGCCGCAGCGTGGAGCCGGAGCGCGCGCCGCGGATAGCCCAGCCGCCCCCATGCCCGGACAGCTTCACCGGCGGGTTCCCCCGCGAGATCGGCCGGCGTGGGCCAGCGGCGGAGCCACTCCTCCCACACGGGCAAAACCCTGACCACGGGCGTCTGCTGGAGCATGACTTCACTCACCAACACGCCCCACGGCCTGCAGTCGGCCGCGCGCCACGGAAGTATCCTGGCCGTTTCGGCAAACCACTCGTTAATTGAGCGGTGGAGGTTGGCTAGCTCTGGCCCGTGGGGACGAGTGCCCGGGGCTGTGGCAGGGGTATCGGCTTTAGCTTTGATCCAAACACTGTAATGGATGCGGTGAGTGGTGCGCCCACCGGCGTGGTGGAGCACAAGAATCCTACCCGTTCTCTAGCCTAGGAGAATGGGTAGGCAAGGCAATTCAACATCAGGCGGGAACGGGGCTCCGGCCAAGAGAGCCCCGATCAAAAAGACACCAGTCAAGAAGACGACGACGGCATCCGGGCCCCGGAGGAACCGGAAGCCGGGCACTGCCATCTTCCGCCGCCGTCGGCTGTTTGTCGGGGGATCTTTGCTGCTGGTTGTTGCCATGCTGCTGGGTGGTTTTGCCGCGGCCGGCGCCTTCAAAGGCAAGTCCGAACAGGCATCCTCCACGCATGATGGCAGCCCCGCGCAGCCGTCAGGCGGCCAGCCCAGTTCCCCTCCTGCCACTGCACCCACCAGCGCCCCCGCCACGCCCACGTGCGATCAGAACCTGGTCACGGTCTCGGCAGCCACGGACAAGGTGGCCTACGGTGCGGACGAGAAGCCGCTGCTCACGCTGAAAGTCGCCAACGGCGGCAAGGTGGCGTGCGAGGTGAACATCGGCACCTCCCAGATGGAGTTCCTGGTGAACAGCGGTTCAGACCGGATTTTCTCGTCGAAGGACTGCCAGGCCAAAAGCGCGGATCTGGTCAAAACCATCCAGCCCGGCAAAAGCGAGTCCGCGAACTTCCCCTGGCCGCGAAACCGCACCGTGGAGGGCTGCCAGTCAATCGCCGCCAAGCCGGGAGCGGGCGGCGCCTATTACGTTTTTACAGCCAAACTAGGCAGCAAGACCAGCCCCAAGGCCATATTCCAGCTCAGCTGATCTTCGCCCTGCATCGATTGCTCCGTATCCGCCGTTTTGGGGGCTCAAAAGGGCAGATACGGAGCAGTCGATTCGGATTCCAGGGGAGATCTAGAGGAACCTGTCCAGGAGGCTGGCTTCAGCCATGCGGCTCAGTCCCTCGCGGACGGTCCGCGCTCGCTGATCGCCGATTCCGTCCACTGTCATAAGGTCATCAATCGTGGCCGCCATCAGGTACTGCAGCCCGCCGAAGTGGTCCACCAGGCGGTCAGCAACGGCCTTCGGGACTGCCTTGAGCCCGGAGAGCAGGCGGTAACCGCGTGGCTGGACCACTGCGTCGAGCGTTTCCACACCGCCGGCAAAGCCGATGATCCCGGCAATCTTGCCCAGATCGATCAGCTCGGTGGGTCCCAGATTCACCAGCGCACTGACGGCGCCGTCGATGTCCTCCGGGGAGGCGTCCGGGCCGGCGTAGTCGCGGATGATGACGTCGCTGCCGGGGCCGCGGCCCACGGTCAGCTCATCGAGCTGGAGTGAGAGCAGCCGGCCGTCTTCGCCGAGCTCCAGGACATACTGCGAGATTTCCTCAGAGATGCGCCTGACCATTTCCTGGCGCTGCAAGGTTACGGCAACGTCCCGGACGGTCACCATGGCCTCGATCTCGAGCGCCGAAAGCGAGCTGGTCACCTGGTCCAGCCGCGAACGGTACCGCTCGAGCGTGGCGAGAGCCTGGTTGGCGCGGGCAAGGACCTTCTCGGAACCTTCCAGTACGTGCCGGAGCCCGTTCACGTACAGGGCGATGATCTGCATGGACTGGCTCACCGAAATAACAGGGACGCCGGTCTGGATGGCAACGCGTTCGGCCGTGCGGTGCCGCGTGCCTGATTCCTGCGTTTCGATGCTGGAGTCCGGCACCAGCTGGACGGCGGCGCGCAGGATGTTTCCGGCGTCCTTGTCGCAGATGATGGCGCCGTCCATTTTGGCCAGTTCGCGGAGGCGCGTGGGTGAAAAGTCGATGCCGATATCGAACCCGCCGGAGCAGATGGATTCAATGGTCCTGTCCGAACCAAGCACGATCAGCGCGCCGGTGCGTCCACGGAGAATGCGTTCCAGCCCATCCCTCAGGGGCGTGCCTGGAGCCACCCTTCCCAGAGTCGCCTTCAGCGATTCTTCAGGGCTCCGAGCCATAAATGTTCCCTTCAAAGGTGCAGGCTGCAGCCCGCAGGTATGCCGGTTTCCACAGTCCGCCGGCAGGATCAAAAGTACTCAGTTTCCCGCAAGCACCATAGTAGAGGTAAAACGGAGCATTAACCGCACGGACAAGCCTTAAAGTGCCCCGTCGGGCGCTGTGCGGGACCCCCCCCCGGAGTGCGTCCGACGGCGGCTGGCGGGAGGGCATTTTTTGCCCGGCCTCCGCGGAGCTGCCGGCCCTGCGATAAACTTGAGATTCTGACAGCCGCGCCCGCGCCGACCGTTCGGCACCAGCCCGGCACCGCCCCAACACCCGGATCACCCCGGATCGCAGCGAAAGTAGCACCGTGTCTCAAGAAGTCCAGAGCCCCGCCCGAGTCCATGAGATTCACAAACAGGCGGCCCGGCGGCGGACATTCGCTGTTATCTCGCACCCTGACGCCGGCAAGTCCACCCTCACCGAGGCGCTGGCACTGCATGCGAAGGTGATCGGAACCGCCGGTGCTTCCAGCGGCAAGGCCAACCGCAAGGAAACGATCTCGGACTGGATGCAGATGGAAAAGGACCGCGGCATCTCCATCAGCTCGGCCGCCCTGCAGTTCTCCTACCGCGACACCGTGATCAACCTGTTGGATACGCCGGGCCACGCCGACTTCTCCGAGGACACCTACCGCGTGCTTGCCGCCGTCGACTGTGCAGTGATGCTGGTGGACGCGGCCAAGGGCCTGGAAACCCAGACCATGAAGCTCTTTGAGGTCTGCAAACAGCGCAACCTTCCCATCATCACCGTGATCAACAAGTGGGACCGGCCCGGCCTGGACGCGCTGGCGCTGATGGATGAGATCACCGAGCGCACCGGCCTGCTGCCCATGCCGCTGACCTGGGCGGTGGGTATTTCCGGCGACTTCCGCGGTGTGTGGGATCTGCGCAATGACCGTTTTGCCCAGTTCCAGCGCAACAACTCGGGCGCCAACATCGCCCTGACGCAGTATTTCACCCCTGAGGAAGCCGCCGTTGGGCAGGGCGAGAACTGGACCAACGCCGTGGACGAAGCCGGTCTGGTGATCGAATCCAACCTTGAGTTCGACGTCGAGAGCTTCCACGCCGGCAAGGCCACCCCCATCCTCTTCAGCTCCGCGGCCCTCAACTTCGGCGTGAAGGAAATCCTGGACGCACTGGTGGACTTCGCGCCGCCGGCGGCGCCCCGCCCCGACGTCGACGGTTCACCGCGCGCAGTGGCCTCCCCGTTTGCCGGGTTCGTCTTCAAGGTCCAGGCCGGTATGAACAAGGCCCACCGAGACCACGTTGCGTTCATCCGTGTCTGCTCGGGCGTCTTTGAGCGCGGCATGGTGGTCACACAGACCCGGACCGGGAAGTCGTTCGCCACCAAGTACGCGCAACAGGTGTTCGGCCGCGAACGGGAGGTCATTGACGAGGCCTACCCGGGCGACGTTGTTGGCCTGGTGAACGCGTCCTCCCTTCGGGTGGGTGACAGCCTGTTCATCGAGGAGCCGG
The DNA here is from genome assembly GCA_039636785.1 of Micrococcaceae bacterium Sec5.7. Classification (NCBI taxonomy): domain Bacteria; kingdom Bacillati; phylum Actinomycetota; class Actinomycetes; order Micrococcales; family Micrococcaceae; species Micrococcaceae bacterium Sec5.7. The sequence goes on from CP144169.1 coordinate 4,157,805, forward strand.
TGGAGTTCCCGGCCATCCCGCTCTTCGCGCCGGAGCACTTCCAGGTGGCCAGATCCAAGGACCCCAGCCGCTTCAAACAGTTCCGCCGCGGGATCGAACAGCTGGAGCACGAGGGCGTCATCCAGGTGCTGCGCTCCGACGTCCGCGGCGATCAGGCACCGGTGCTTGCCGCCGTCGGCCCCATGCAGTTTGAAGTGGTGGAGGACCGCATGGCGCACGATTTCGGCGCCCCCATGCGGCTGGAACGCCTCCCGTATTCAATCGCGAGGATCTCGACGGCGGAGGCCATGCCTGCGCTGGCCAACGTGCCCGGCGCTGAGGTGCTGCTGCGGTCCGACGGCGAATACCTGGCTCTGTTCAACGACGTGTGGGCACTGCGGCGGATCGAAAAGAACCACCCGGACCTCACGCTGGTGCCGATCGGGACGCACAACCCCGCGAAATAGCGGCCGCTTGGATCAGGTTGATTGCCGGTAATCAGCCAGCACTTCATCCACAACGCGTGCTGCCTTCGCTGCTTCATCGGGGTTGGAATCGCGGTGCTCGACTATGGTGATCAGGCCTTTCCAGAGTGCCCAGCCACGGCCGCGGGACCACGTTGCGGCGTCGCCCGGGAATGAAGCACGGAACGCCTCCCGGCTCGCACCCGACAGGAAAGTCCAGGCGATGGTCACATCACACGCGGGATCACCGACGCCCGAAGTTCCGAAATCGATCACGGCACTGAGGCGGCCATCCCGGACCAGCAGGTTTGAAGCACTGACGTCCCCATGGAACCAGACCGGCGAACCGTGCCATTTTGCGGCGTTGGCTGCTTCCCACGCCGCTGTGGCCGTCCCGGAATCAATCTGATCGCCCAAGGCGGCAATGGCCGTGCGGGTTTCGGAGTCGTAGGTCTCCAGCGGCCCGCCGCGGAAGAAGTTGTGCCGCCCGGGCATCGGCCCGCCGGTGGGGTCGACCTGCTGCAGGGCAGCCAGGAAGACGGCCAGGGCCGCCGCGAATTCCGTCAGATCACCGATTGTTGCGGTGCTGGCGATTTCCCCTTCCAGCCAACGGTAGACGGACCAGTTCCAGGGATAGCCCTGGCCGGGAGCGCCCTTGGCCAGAGGGCCGGGAACAGGAAGCGGCAAGCCCGGGCCGAGTACCGGAAGCCACCGGTGTTCCTTCTCCACCTGGACGGAGTAGGCCGCTTCGCTGGGCAGCCGCACCGACTTGTCCGCGCCGAGCCGGAAGGTTCTGTTGTCCCAGCCGCCGAACTCGACCGGCGAGATGGGCAGGTCTGCCCAGCAGGGAAACTGGGAAGCGACCAGCCGGCGCACAAGATGCGCGTCCAGGTCCACGTCCAGGTCCACGCTCCGTGCGGCGTCGTCATCGGGATTCGGGCTCATATGTTCCTACCCGATCAGCAGGCTGAGCGCCTCGGTCAGATGCTCCACTTCCCGCACTGAGAAACCGGCCGGGACCGGCCCCGGCCCGTTGTGACTGGCCGGCACCACGGCGTGCGTGAAGCCCAGGCGGTGGGCCTCCTGGATGCGCTGGTTGATGCCTGGCACCGGACGGACCTCTCCGGCCAGGCCCACTTCGCCGAACGCGATGAGCCTGATAGGCAGGGGTTTTTTTGCCTTCGCCGACGCCACGGCCAGGGCAACGGCCAGGTCCGTGGCGGGCTCGCTGAGCTTCACCCCGCCCACCGTGGCTACATAGGAATCGTCTTTTTGCAGCTGGCAACCGGCGCGCTGCTGCAGCACGGCCAGCAACATGGAAACGCGGGAACTGTCCAGCCCGCTGGTGGCCCGGCGCGGCTGCGAGTTGGAGGTTTCAGCGAGCAGGGACTGCACTTCGGCCAGCAGCGGGCGCCGGCCCTCCATGGTCACGGTGATGCACGTGCCGGACACTGGGTCCTTGGTGCGGCTGACAAAGAGCCCGCTGGGGTCCGAAAGCCCCACAATGCCGTCCTCGTTGAGGTCAAAACACCCCACATCGTCGGTGGGGCCATACCGGTTCTTCACGGCGCGCAGCAGGCGCAGCCGTGAATGGCGTTCGCCTTCAAACTGGCACACCACATCCACGAGGTGCTCCAGCAGCCGCGGCCCCGCAATGGATCCGTCCTTGGTCACGTGCCCCACCAGGAGCGTGGTCATGTTGCGCCGCTTGGCAGCGGCAATGATGGAGGCGGCCACTTCGCGGACCTGCGACACGCCGCCTGCGCTGCCGTCCACGTCCGCGCTGCTCAGGGTCTGGACCGAGTCCACAATCAGCAGCCGCGGTTCGATCTTTTCCACCTGCCCCAGCGCTTGGCCGAGATCGGTTTCCGCGGACAGATACAAGGAATCCGCGACGGCGTCAATCCGTTCCGCCCGGAGCTTGACCTGCGCTGCGGATTCCTCGCCGGTGACGTAGAGGACATCCTGTGCGGTGCGCGCAAACTTGGCGGCGACATCCAGCAGCAGCGTGGACTTGCCCACCCCGGGCTCGCCGGCCAGCAGGATCACGGCCCCGGGAACCAGTCCGCCTCCCAGCACCCGGTCCAGCTCGTCCACGCCGGTAGGCAGAAAAGCCGCCGTTGTGGCATCCACCTCAGCGATCCGGCGAGCCGGCTCGAAAACCGTAGTTGCCGCCGTCGTGCGGGCAACAGCGGTGCCGGTTTCCTCAACGGTGCCCCACGCCTGGCATTCACCGCAGCGGCCCACCCACTTAACAGCGGTCCAGCCGCATTCGGCGCATTTGTAGGCCGGCGCCTTGGAAGCCCGGGAAGTCTTTGTTGCCATGGCCTCCACACTAGCCGGGGCGTCCGACAATCAGCCGCCGTGCGCCCGGATCGGACACACAGGACGTACAAAGCCGCTGAAGAGCCGGAAGCACAGACAGGGCAGCTAAAGCGCCGGCATGATGTCGCGTGCTTCCCGCGAGTCCATCCCGGTGGCCTCGAGGAGGTCAACCATAAGCGGACGGAACAGCATCACCACGGTCTCTCCCTCCAGCCGCTGCACTTCCAGGAGTTTCGGATGCAGCCGCAATGCGATTTCGCTCAGCTGCTGCCTGGCCGTGCGGATGTGGGCGCGGCGCACGCCGTCGTGCACTTCGGCAAGCCCAAGCGAGAGCTCGTCGATGGCGTCGGCGGTCTCCTCCAAGACCTCGGCGATGTTCTCTGTCGCCTCGTCAGACAGCGCCGCATGGTTGATGGCACTGGTCAGCCGGCGTGCAAAAACGCGGCTGTTGCGCAATGCCAGATCAATGAAATCAAGGGATTCTTCCAGCCGGCCCAGCTCGTCCCGGTGCCGGCGGTAGGCAGGCGCCAGGGTGGCCACCTCGCCCGACGCCCGCAAGGTCTGGCGCATGGCGTCCACAAGCGGCTGGCAGTTCCGGCCGCGGACCAGCGCATGCCAGGCCTGGGTGGAATCACTGTTGGCCATTGCAGAGGCACACTCCCGCAGGACTTCCGCCAGTTCATGCAGCAGCTTCTTGACGTCCTTGCGCGGCTCCCGGCGGGGATCCTTGGGGACCAGGATGGTGACCAGCAGCGCAAACAGCCCACCCACCACGGCATCCAGACTGCGCGTGAACGGACCGCCGGCCGGTGCCGGGAGCAGCACCACCAGCAGCGACTGCAGCCCCAGCTGGGTGGTGAAGATGGTGCCGCTGTCCAGGAAGCGGGCCAGCAGAATGGAGAAAAGAAGTACGACGGCGGCCTGCCAGATCCCGGCGCCCAGCCAGTGCAGCAGTAGATCACCCACCACAATGCCGATGGTGCAGCCCAGGCCGACCTCCACCACGCGGCGGAGGCGCGGATCGCGGGAGAAGCCTAGGGCAATAAGGGAGGACGTTGCCGCGAACAGCGGGCCTGAGTGCCCCAGCACGTATTCCGCGAAGGCGTAGGCGCCCACGGCACACACGGTCATCTGGATGGCGGGCATGAGCGAATTGCGGCTACGGACCATCCCCGTGCGGATCCGGCCGCGCAGGAATCGTCTGCTTGCGGATAATCCAGTTGCGGCCATGACCTCAGTCTATTTGCTGGACCGTACGGGCCAGTTTTTCGATCCTGGCCGGTGCAAGGAGTTCTTCCAGGATCAGATAGGTTGCCCCGATGACGCCGGCGTCAGCGGGGTGGTTGCTGGTCCGGACCGTGAGGACGTCGGCAACCAGGGGTAGGCATTTCCGGAAAAGTTCGGCACGCAGCGCTGCCACCAAAGGTGCCGACGCTGACATTGCGCCCCCCAGCACAACTTCCTGAGGGCTGAAGAAATTGACGATGGAAGAAAGGACGGAACCGATGTGGGTGCCGGCCTCACGTAGCGCTTCCACTGCCTGGACTTCACCGTTTCGTCCGAGTTCCACTACATCGGCTGTCCCCGCGACCTTGAAGCCCTTGCTGGCGAGGCGGGCAACCAGGGCACCACCGCTTGCTACCGACTCAAGGCAATTTTCTTCCGGGCAGCTGCAGCTGATGGCCGACGTTCCGGCCACTGAAATGTGGCTGATTTCGCCGGCCGCGCCGGCGGCGCCCCTGTGGAGGTGTCCTGCGCTGATGATCCCGCAGCCGATGCGTGTCCCGAGCTTGACGGCCAGCAGATGGTCCGGCCGGTTGTCCGTTGCCGCGCACTCAGCCAGCGCAACCAGGTTCGCGTCGTTTTCGATCAGAACCGGCAGCCCGGTATGGACCCGGAACAGTCTGGGCAGGTCCGCCTTGTGCCAGCTGGGCAGAAACGTCGGCAGGATGACCTTGGACGTCGGGTGCTCAATCGGCGCCGGGAGGCCTATGGCGATGCCGCGCATATCTTCCTCGGTTTTTCCAGCACGGTCGAGCACCCTCTGGAATCGGGCCCAGAGACATTCCACGGTTACTGCGGGTCCGTCCTCGGTGTTCAGGGCCTCTTCCTCAACTGCCAGTAGCCGTCCCGTCATGTCCGAGATGGCAATCCTTGCATGGTGAACCCCCACATCGGCCGCGGCCACCACGCCGGAACCGGCAGTAACCCTCAAGTGCCGGGCTCGCCGGCCACCGTTGGATCTTTCGTTGCCCCTTTCCATGACGAGACCCATTTCGCCGAGCAGATCGACTCTGAGGGAGACCGTGGAGGGTGCCAGGCCGGTGAGCCGGGCAATCGAAGACCGGGACGTGGCTACACCCTGTCTGATGAGCCGGAAAATATCGCCCACAGAGCCCGGGGCGTAGTCCGCCCCGGCGTAACGCTTAAATGTCTCCATGGACAGATACTAGCCAATATTGCACTACTTATCTCGATTCATGGGGTAGTTTCTTCGAAAGTCGAATGATAGGATTCCAGAACAGAAGTAAATGTGGCGTCGGTCACTCAAGGGCGGCGATGCCCGTGCCCGACCAGGTGAACGACTGGCAGTTGCATTGAGAATCGCCAGGTGTGCGCCGAGAAACTAAAAAATGGCCGTTGGCGGTCACTGGAAGGTATTGAGATGAATGTTCAGGGTGTGCCGCTTGCGCGGCGTGGGTTTCTTCGCGGGGCTTTGGCTGCGGCGGTTCTTGTTCCGATGGGTGGTGCTTTGGTGTCGTGTGCTGCGGGGGGGCGGGGGCGGGCCCGGGGCTGTTTCGGGCGGGGTTGTTTCCGCTACGAATCCGTTTGGTATGGCGGAGAAGTCCGCGGTTGATGCCGTGATTTTCAAGGGCGGGTACGGGATTGATTATGTTGAGTTCGCGGGGAAGGCTTTTGAGTCGGCCCAGGCGGGGTCCACGGCGAAGATCGCTGCGTCGACGGATATTGCGCAGGAGTTGCAGCCGCGTTTCGTGGGTGGGAATCCGCCGGACCTGATTGATAATTCGGGGGCGAAGGCGATCGGTTTCAGCACGATCCTGGCGCAGCTGGAGGATCTGAGTGCGGTGATCGAGGCGAAGAACCTTGAGGGCGCCGTCATTAAGGACACGTTGTATGGCGGTGTCCTGGCGCCGGGGACCTTTGATGGGAAGCTGGCGGCCTTGAATTATGTGCTGACGGTTTTCGCGGTGTGGTATTCGGCGGCGTTGTTCCAGGAGAAGGGTTGGGTTGTTCCCAGGACCTGGGAGGAGGCGCTGGCTTTGGGCGAGAAGGCCAAGGCCGAGGGCAAGTACCTGTTCTGCTGGGGCAAGGAGGCTGCCACGTATTACCAGGAGATGGCGATTGCGTCGGCGATCAAGGAGGGCGGGGACGAAGTCCGTCTGGGCCTGGAGAACCTGAAGGAGGGCTGCTGGTCGCATCCGGCGCTGCAGGGTGTCTTCACGGCCCTGGAGAAGATCGTGAAGTCCGGTTATGTCAAGCCGGGCGGGTCGGGGACTGCTTTCACGGCGGCGCAGGCGCAGTGGTCCAATGCCGGTGAGGCGCTGCTGTATCCGTCGGGTTCGTGGATCGAGAACGAGATGAAGGACCAGACGAAGGCCGGCTTCAAGATGACCGGTGCCCCTGTTCCGACTGTGACGGCGGGTTCGAAGATGCCGTACACGGCGCTGCACAGTGCCGCGGGTGAGCCGTTTGTGGTTCCGTCCCAGGGCAGGAACGTTGCCGGCGGCAAGGAAATGCTCCGGGTGATGTTGTCCAAGGAGGCGGCGACGAATTTCGCCAAGACCAAGCTGGCGCCCACGATCGTGAAGGACACGGTCCCGGCGGACGGGTTCGGGTCCACGGCGCTGGTGTCCCAGACGAAGCTGCTTGAGGATGCCGGGACGGATATCTTCTCCTGGAACTTCGTTGATCTTTATGGCACGAACAAGGACCAGCTGGTGGTCTGGAACACGTTCCTGGACGGCAAGTCCGATGTGGCGACGCTGACCTCCGGGCTGCAGAAGATCTCGGACAAGGTCCGCAATGATCCCTCGGTGAAGAAGATTGAGGTCAAGTGACCGTTCTTGATACCAGGACCCTTTCGGGCGGCGGCAGGCCTGCCGCCGTCCGGCGGCGGAGGAAGCTGACCTTTGACCGGGTGAGTTTCTTTGCCGTGTTCCTCGGGCTGCCGCTGGCCATCTATCTGGTCTTCGTGATCTCCCCGTTCATCCAGGCGTTTTACTACTCGATGACGGACTGGTCCGGTTTCACGGCCACGATGAACTTCACCGGCCTTGAAAACTACCGGAAGCTGTTCGCGGATGAGATCTTCATGAAGGCCATGGGCAACAATGTGGTGCTGTGCCTGGTGCTGCCGGTCATCACCATCATCCTGAGCCTGGTGCTGGCGTCCATGATCACGGTGGGCGGCTCCAGCCGCGGGCAGGTCAAGGGCCTGAAGAATTCCAGCTTCTACCGGGTGGTGTCCTTCTTCCCCTATGTCATTCCTGCCATTGCCATCGGCATCATGTGGCTGCAGATCTATGATCCCTCCAACGGGCTCCTGAACGGCATGCTGACCTCGCTGGGTTTTGACCAGGCCAGCTCCTTCCCCTGGCTCGGTGATGAACGGACCGCGATGGGCGCCACGATGTTCGTGATCGTGTGGGGCTTCGTGGGCTTCTACATGGTGTTGTTCATCGCCGCGATCAAGGGCATCCCGGCGGAGCTGTTCGAGGCCGCCCGCATCGACGGTGCCGGGCGGTTGCGGACCGCGGTGTCCCTGACTATCCCGCTGATCCGGGACAACATCCAGACCGCCTACATCTACATGGGCATCCTGGCCCTGGACGCCTTCGTGTACATGGCCGCGCTGAACTCCGGCGGCGGCCCGAACAACTCCACCCTGGTGATGTCCCAGCAGCTGCTCTCCACGGCCTTCACCAAGGGCCAGTTCGGCTACGCCAGCGCCATGGGCGTGGTCCTGGCCATCGTCACGCTGATCTTCGCGGCGCTGGTGTTCCTGGTGAACCGGCTCACCGGCGGAAGTAAGGACACCTCGGGCTCATGAGAACAAAAACCCTGACACAGAACCCCGCCGGGAACCCCGCCACGGGACCGGGAACAGCCACGGGACCGGGACCGGGACGGTTCGTTGAACGCAGGCCGCGGTCCACCCGCGGCGACAAGGTGGTGGGGACCGTCTCCCACACCATGCTCATCATCTGGTCCGTGATCGTGGTCCTGCCGCTGCTGTGGACGTTGATGACCTCGTTCAAGACCAGCAGCGAGATCTTTGCCTCGCCCTTCGCCCTGCCCGTCACGTGGAACGCGGGCAACTACGTCACGGCCTGGAACACCGCCGGGATCGGGAACTACTTCCTGAACACCGTCATGGTGGTCGGGTCGGCACTGGTGGTCGTGATGGTCCTGGGCGCCATGTGCGCCTACGTGCTGGCCCGGTTCCAGTTCCGCGGCAGCCGCGCCATCTACTACCTGATGCTCGCCGGGCTGACGTTCCCGATCTTCCTGGCCGTCGTCCCGCTGTTCTTCATCCTCAAGAACATGGGGCTGCTGAACACCCTGCCGGGCCTGACCATCACCTACGTGGCGTTCGCGCTGCCGTTCACCGTGTTCTTCCTGTTCTCCTTCTTCAAGTCCCTGCCGAACGAGATCGCCGAAGCCGCGGCCCTGGACGGCGCCAGCGAATGGCGGACCTTCTTCCAGGTCATGCTGCCCATGGCCAAGCCCGGCATGGCCTCGGTGGCGATCTTCAACTTCCTCGGGCTCTGGAACCAGTTCCTGCTCCCCGTGGCGTTGAACAGCAACGAGAAGAACTACGTCCTCTCCCAGGGCCTGGCACGGTTCGCCTCCCAGGCCGGCTACAACGTGGACTTCGGCTCGCTCTTCGCCGCCGTCGTCATCACCGTCGCCCCCGTCCTGGTCGTCTACATCATCTTCCAGCGCCAGCTCCAGGGCTCCGTCACCCAAGGCACCTCCAAATAGTGCTTTTCTGAACGCCCGACGGCGGCCGGTCGCCTTTCCACGGAAGGTCACCGGCCGCCGTCGCAGCTCCTGCCGCGGCACCACCCCGTCCGAGCCCCGTCCGCAGATCCGGGCCTTGACGCCTCGGATGCGCGAACAAGCCCCTGACGCCCGGCCCGGACCTTGTCAAGGTGGTTGGGGCCAGTGGGAGTTAGGCGGCTACGGCTGGATCGCTTCTGGTGCTGGATCGTTCGGGGTTTCTCTCTAGGGCTGCGGCAAGGGTGAGGCCCCGTTCGGTGGCCTTCGCGGAGGCGAGGCCGTAGTGGACGTCTGCCGGGGCATTGAGGCCGATGTCGGTGTGGCGGCGGTTGAGAACGGTGGGAGTTGGAGTGGTTGTATCCGTCGACGAAGGCCGCCATGAAGGTCCTCGCGTCGGCCAGGGAGCCGTGCCGTTCGGGGAAGACGGGCGCGAATTTCAAGGTCTTGAACCAGGCCTCGCTGTGGGGTTGTCGCGGCGGAATCCCTTGTCCGGTACCGCTCTGATCCCGGGTTCGTCCGGGATTTCACTACGGCTGTGACGTAGCTAACGCAATGGCAACCCGGCACTTGTAAGCCAATATCCCGCCGTCGTTAATCCGCTGTTCACCTTGGACCCCAATTCCCGTCACCTGCAGACCATAACTTCAATGGAAGTACAAAACGTACGCATCCGCGCGCCAATGCTTCTCCGGCACGGCCGCAACTGAATATCCCTGGAAGAGGTACATCTAGTGAAGGCACTCCGCTTCGGCCGCCACGCGGCTATCGCTGTTATTGCAGCCGGCGCACTCGCGCTCACCGCCTGTGGTTCAGACAACGCCACGGGCACCACGCCCGCAGGCAACCCGTCTTCCGCCGGCACCAAGGTCACCGGCACCCTCACCGGCATCGGCGCGTCCTCCACCGGCGCAGCCATGGATGCCTGGAAGGCCGGCTTCGCCTCCGCAAACCAGGGCGCCACCGTGCAGTACTCCCCGGATGGTTCCGGTGCAGGCCGCAAGGCCATCATCGACGGCTCGGCCCAGTTCGCCGGCTCCGATGCTTACCTCAAGGATGAAGAGCTGGCCAGCTCCAAGGCCAAGTGCGGCCCCGACGGCGCCATCAACATCCCGGTGTACATCTCCCCGATCGCCATCGCCTTCAACCTCCCGGATATCAAGGAACTGAAGCTCGACGCCGCCACCGCTGCCAAGATCTTCCGCGGCGAAATCGCCAAGTGGAACGACGCCGCAATCGTTGCCTTGAACCCGGATGCCAAGCTCCCGGACCTCAAGGTCACCCCCGTGAACCGCTCTGACGATTCCGGTACCACCTCCAACTTCACCGATTACCTGTCTTCAGCTGCTCCTGAGGTCTGGACCGACAAGTCTGCCGGCATCTGGCCCGCATCCCTGAAGGGCGAGAACGCCAAGGGCACCTCCGGCGTGGTCAAGACCGTCACCGACACCCCGGGCGCTGTAACCTACGCGGATGACTCCGCGGTGGGCGGCAAGCTGGGCACCGCCCAGATCAAGGTTGGATCCGAGTTCGTTGCGATCTCTGCCGATGCTGCTGCCAAGGCTGTTGAAGCCAGCAAGGCTGTGGAAGGCCGCTCCGCCACGGACGTTGCCATCAAGCTGGACCGCAAGACCACCGAATCCGGCGCGTACCCGGTCGTCCTGGTTTCCTACCACGTAGTCTGCACCACCTACGAAAAGCAGGAAACCGTTGACCTGGTCAAGGCTTTCGAGAACTACGTAGTGTCCGACGCCGGCCAGAAGGCCGCCGCTGACTCCGCAAAGTCCGCTCCGCTCTCCCCGGCATTGGCCGAGAAGGCAGTCAAGGCGATCGAGTCCATCAAGGTCAAGTCCTAGGGATACTTTGCTCCACGAGGCATAGTGGAAACACCTGCCTGACTCCGGTTCCCTGTCCTGTGCACAGGCGGTCACAGACCGCCTGCACAAGGCAGGGAACCTGAGTGTTTGTCCGGAAGTACCAACTCAAAAGGATTGTTTGTGACCACCAACTCCCTGACAAGTTCCAGGGGCGCAGGACGCGCCGGGGACAAAGTCTTTTCCGGGGCAACCCTGGGCGCAGGGATCCTGATCCTGGCCGTGCTCTTCGGCGTTGCCCTCTTCCTTGTCGTCCAGGCAATACCGGCGCTGGTGGCATCCCCGGACCAGATCCAGGGCGGCAGCGGCTTCTTCGCCTACATCTGGCCGATCGTTGTTGGCACCCTGATCGCGGCCGTCATCGCGCTTGTGATCGCCACCCCGGTGGCAATCGGCGTCGCGCTTTTCATCTCGCACTTTGCACCGCGCAAACTGGCCTCAGGCCTGGGCTTCGTTGTTGATCTTCTTGCCGCCATCCCGTCCGTGGTGTACGGCGCGTGGGGCGCAGCCGTTCTGGCCAAGGAAATCTCGCCGGCCTACAACTGGCTTGCGGACAACATGGGCTGGCTGCCCATCTTCCAGGGCCCGGCCTCCGCTACCGGCAAGACGATCCTCACCGCGGGAATCGTGCTCTCCGTCATGGTTCTGCCCATCATTACTTCCCTGACCCGCGAGATCTTCCTGCAGACGCCCAAACTGCACGAGGAAGCCGCCCTCGCATTGGGAGCCACGCGCTGGGAAATGATCAAAACGGCGGTGCTGCCTTTCGCCCGCCCCGGCATCATCAGCGCCGTTATGCTGGGCCTGGGCCGAGCACTCGGCGAGACCATGGCCGTTGCCCTGGTGCTTTCCTCCGGCGCCCTGACCGCCAGTCTGATCCAGTCCGGCAACCAGACCATCGCGGCGGAAATTGCCCTCAACTTCCCGGAAGCCAGCGGCCTGAAGGTCAGTACCCTGATTGCCGCCGGCCTGGTGCTGTTTGTGATCACCCTGGGCGTCAACATGATTGCCCGCTGGGTCATCAGCCGGCACAAAGAATTCTCGGGAGCCAACTAAATGACCTCCACTCTGTCACCGGTGCGGAAGCGCTCCGCGCTCACCAAGGGCCAGCTGCCCAAGTTCGCGCCGTACCTTGTCCTTGCGCTTGCTCTGATCACCGGCGCGGCCATCCTGGCGCTGATCGGGTTCAACGCCTTCGGCTGGGGCATCGTCTCCGCCATCCTGTTCGCCGCAGGCCTGGTCGGCTGGAGTGCCGCCGTAGAGGGCGCACGCAAAGCCAAGGACAAACTGGCCACCTGCCTGGTGGTGGGGTCCTTCCTCGTCGCCTTGCTCCCGTTGATCTCGGTGATCTGGACCGTGATGGTCAACGGCATCCCCGGTATCATCGCGCCCGGCTTCCTGGGTAACTCCATGAACGGGGTCACCGGCGTCTTCGACAACAAGGCTGCTGAAGAAGGTGCCCCGGTTCTGGGCGGCGTCTACCACGCGCTGGTCGGCACCGTTCAAATCACGCTGCTGGCCACCGTCATTTCCGTGCCCGTGGGCCTGCTGACGGCGATCTACCTCGTGGAATACGGCAACGACCGCCGGCTTGCCCGCGCCATCACCTTCTTTGTGGACGTGATGACCGGCATCCCGTCCATTGTGGCCGGCCTCTTCGCCGCGGCTTTCTTCTTCGCCATCGTGGGGCCCGGCACCAAAACAGGTGCTGTCGCCGCCGTCGCGCTTTCCGTCCTGATGATCCCCGTTGTGGTTCGCTCCAGCGAGGAAATGCTCAGGATCGTCCCGAACGAACTCCGCGAAGCCGCCTACGCATTGGGTGTGCGCAAGTGGAGGACCATCCTCAGGGTGGTCATTCCGACGGCGATCTCCGGCATTGCGTCCGGCATCACCCTGGCGATCGCCCGCGTGATCGGCGAGACCGCGCCCATACTGGTCACCGCCGGTTTTGCCACCACCATCAACAACAACGTGTTCGGCGGCTGGATGGCCTCGCTGCCCACGTTCATCTACACGCAGATCCTGAACCCCACCTCACCGGCCAACCCGGATCCGTCCGCGCAGCGGGCCTGGGGCGCGGCCCTGGTGCTCATCATCCTGGTGATGCTCCTGAACCTCGGCGCCCGCCTGATCGCCAACATCTTTGCACCCAAGGCCGGCCGCTAGCGCCGCCACAGGCCGTTAGCACCCGCCATTCCGCACCGGAACGGCCGCCGCTAGACTTCAATCCATACCTCCAGCAAGTGAAGGAACACCATGTCCAAGCGCATCGACGTCAAAGACTTGAACGTCTACTACGGCAACTTCCTCGCCGTCGAAGACGTCAACATCAACATCGAAGCCAAGTCCGTCACGGCATTCATCGGCCCCTCCGGCTGCGGCAAGTCCACGTTCCTGCGCACCCTGAACCGCATGCACGAGGTCCTGCCCGGCGCCCGTGTTGAAGGTGAAGTACTGCTCGACGGCGACAACCTCTACGGCCCCGGCGTGGACCCCGTGACCGTGCGCTCGCAGATCGGCATGGTGTTCCAGCGCCCCAACCCGTTCCCCACCATGTCCATCCGGGACAACGTCCTGGCCGGTGTGAAGCTGAACAACCAGAAGATCTCCAAGGGCGAGGCCGATGCCCTCGTGGAGCGGTCCCTGCAGGGCGCCAACCTCTGGAACGAGGTAAAGGACCGCCTGGTGAAGCCCGGATCCAGCCTGTCCGGCGGCCAGCAGCAGCGCCTGTGCATTGCCCGCGCCATCGCCGTTGAGCCGCAGGTGATCCTGATGGACGAGCCCTGCTCCGCCCTGGACCCCATCTCCACGCTGGCCATTGAGGACCTCATCAACGAGCTCAAGGACCAGTACACCGTGGTGATCGTGACCCACAACATGCAGCAGGCCGCGCGTGTTTCGGACAAGACCGCGTTCTTCAACATCGCCGGCACCGGCAAGCCCGGCAAACTGATCGAATTCGCCGAGACCAGCACCATCTTCAACAACCCGGCACAGAAGGCCACGGAAGACTACGTCTCCGGCCGCTTCGGATAGGCCACTCTCCGGGCATCGAGTGCTCCATAACTGCCCTTTTGAGGGCCCGGAACGGCAGTTCAGGAGCAATCGATGGAGTTGTCAGGAGCCTGACAACGGCGAGAGCGCTAGTTCCAACACAAAGGCGCCGGCCGCCGTCGCAATCGGGGTCAGGATCCAGAAGGCCAGGATCCGGACGACGAGCCTGCGGTTGGTTACGGAGAAGCTCTGGTTGGTCCCTGCACCCAGGACAGCGGACGTCACCGTGTGCGTGGTGGAGATGGGCCAGTGCAGGCCGATCGCGCCGATGAAGAGCAAAACCGCACTGAAGATCTGGGCCACAAAGCCACGCAGCGGGTCGATCCGGGTGAGCCTGTAGCCGATGGTGTGGGAAATCCGCCAGCCTCCGAAGAGCGTTCCCGCTGTCAGCGTCACGGCGGTGAGCAGTGCCACCCAGAGCGGAAGGGCCCCGCCGTCCGCATACCCTGCGGCCAGCAGCCCCAGCAGCAGGACGGCGCTGATGCGCTGGCCGTCCTGCAGCCCGTGCCCGAACGCAACAGCCCCGGCGGCAATGGACTGCATCCGCCGGAAGCGGTTGTTGACGACGTTCGGCTGGGCGTAGCGCGCTACCCAGGTCACCGGAAAAACCAGCATGAACGAACCGATGAATGCGATGACGGGCGACAGCAGCAGCGGCAGGACCACCTGGAAAAGCAGGGACTGGTCCACGCCCCCCACGGCGTTGCCGCCCACAATGACGCTGGCCACACCGGCGCCCGCCAGGCCACCGACCAGGGCGTGCGTGGACGACGACGGGATGCCCCGCCACCACGTGTAAGTGCCCCACACACAGGCGCTGGCGAGCCCTGCTATCAGAATGGCCAGCCCGTTTTCGCCGTGCGGCAGCTTGACCCACTGCGCCATGGCAGCCACGGCCAACGCCGCACTCAGCATGGCACCCAGGAAGTTAAAGAACGCCGCCAGCAATACCGCAACAGTTGGCGTCAGCGCCCTGGTCCGGACGGCGAGGGCCACCGAGGTGGAAACATCCCTGAAGCCGTTGAGGAACCCGAACGTGGCTGCAAGGACAACCACCACGCCGAAAAAGACGGCCGTCACGTCAGGATTCCTTGACGATGATGCTGCCTACCTGGGTTGCGATGCGGCGCATGTCCTTGGTGACTTCCACCAGCTGGTTGGCGATGTCCCTGTTGCGGGCATACTGGGCGGACTTCATGTCCTTGAGCATGTCTGCAACCCACACCCGGTGCGTCCGTTCCGCGCGCTTGGCCAGGCGGAGAATCTCGATCCAGTAATCCTCAAGATCATCGAGGTTGTTCAGCCGCCGCATGGCATCAACCGTGAGCTCGGCCTGGCGGCTGATGATCTCCAGCTGATCCGCCGCGCGCTTGGGAAGGCGCTCGAGTTTGTAGAGGGCTACCAGCTCGGCCGCGGCATCCAGTTTTTCAATGGCTTCGTTGAGGTAGCGGGACAGTGCGTACATGTCCTCGCGGGGGAGCGGGTTCACGAAGCTGGTGCGCATGTGGGTCAGCAGGGCAAAGTGAAGTTCGGCCGATTTTGCCTCGTGGTTGTGCATGTCCTCCACGAGCCTGCTGTGCTCTGCGGCGGGAACGCCCAGAATTTCGGCAAGCGTGGCACTGGCCAGCACGATCTGACGGGCCATCTCTGACAGCAGGTTCAGCCCGGCGGGTTCCTGGGGAAAAAGGCGCAGTTTCACGTGGGGTACCGGTCTTCGGAGGATGGACTGGGCTGTTGGCCGCGGACCGCATGACTTGACGCCAACCCGCAACTGGTCATTACTTTACCGGCAGTACCGCTCCATGCCGGCCGGGTTCCGGTCATTGCCCCGCGGCGCACCACTCCAGCAACCGGTCCACCGGCCAGGTTGTGATGATCCTTTCGGCCGGCACTCCGTTCCGCACGGCACGCTCGGCACCGAACTGGAGGAAGTCGAGCTGGCCCGGGGCGTGGGCGTCGCTGTCGATGCTGAACAAGCAGCCTGCGTCCAAAGCCGTCCGGATGAGGTTGTCCGGCGGATCCTGGCGCTCCGGCCTCGAATTGATCTCGACGGCCACGTTGTTCTCCGCGCATGCCGCGAACACCTTGACGGCGTCGAACTTGGACTCCGGACGGGTCCCTCGGGATCCCTGCACCAGGCGGCCCGTGCAATGGCCCAGCACGTTGGTGTGGGGGTCGCGGATTCCGCTGAGCATCCTGCGGGTCATGGTGGCATTGTCGGCGCGGAGCTTCGAATGCACGCTGGCAACCACAACATCCAGCCTGTCCAGTATCTCCGGCGACTGATCCAGCCCGCCGTTCTCGAGGATGTCCACCTCGATGCCGGCCAGTAGGCTGAAATCGTTGTTGTGGTCGTTTACCTGCGCCACCACGTCCAGCTGCTCAATGAGCCGGCCGGCGCTCAGTCCGTTGGCGATCTTGAGGTTGGGGGAGTGGTCAGTCAGAGCGAGGTACTCGCGGCCCAACAGCATGGCGGCGCCCGCCATGAGCCCTATCGGGGAGCCGCCGTCGGACCAGTCGCTGTGGCTGTGCAGATCGCCTCGGAGAGCCGCGTGCAACTCGCCACCGCCTTGAACCAGCGGCTCGGCACCACGCAGCCGCAGTCCGTCAAGGTAATCAGGCACATTGCCGCCGACAGCCTGGCTGATGACCTCGAAGGTTCTGTCCCCAATACCCTTTGTCCGCTTGAGCCGGCCGTCCCGTAGCCGTTCCGCGAGCTCCTGATCTTCCAGGCTGCCGATGATGCCGGCAGCTTTCCGAAATGCCTGAACCTTGAAAGTGGCGGCTCGATCGCGTTCCAGCCAGAATGCGATCTCATTGAGGGCAGCGGTGGCGTCCATTCATCTATCTTGCACCCGTGACGCTGGGCGGGTGAAGGTGAGTCCCGTCCGGAACCCGCAGGAGTAACCCGTATCCGGGCCGGAAACCGGACCTGAATCCCAGCGCTCGAATCCCGGGCATGAAAATGGTGCCGAACCGGAGACGCCTCTCGGCGGTAGGCCGCTCTAGGCGGCTAGATGTTGAAGCCCGGGGGTTTCGCGGTTCGGCACCAATTTCAGTGTTCTCCATTGGCTGGCGCAAGTCAACATTGACAAGCCAGCCGTGCGGTGCAGGTTTTCGACGGGCCCGATCACTGGTCCGGCGGGCAATCCGTGGTTCAGTCCAGCTCGCCCAGACGCCAGGCGTTGGCTGCGTGCTCGAGGTCCTCGGCGGTCTTGACCAGCTGATGCGAGCTCCGGGTGAGTTTGCTGGCGTGGGCTTCATTGCTGAATTCAGCACCGTCGGCAAGGGTGGCCTGGCCAAGCGCCACCACGCGGCAGAATGCAGCGGAACGTTCCAGCGCGACGTCGAACTCGCCGTCGAACGCCCCTGACAAAATGGCGTCAGCCATGGACTTCATTTCCTCGGCCCCCGGCGGCTCTGCGGCGCCGGCCACCACGTTTGATACCTGTGCGGTGTCTTTGCCTGCCTTGAAGTAGACCGAGATCCGTTCCGGGTCGTGCACTGTTGCCGCCCGCAGCGCGTACAGCCGCCACAGTGCGCCGGGCAGCGAGCGAGCCGGGCTTTCGGCCCACATTTCGGCTATCGCCTCGAGGCCCTGTTCGTCGGTGAGCCTGACCAGCCGTTCGGTGATGACGGGGTCGTCGCTGTCCCGCCCGTGGCGCACCAGGGCCTGGGCCGCGAGATGCGCGGCCTCGGATACCCGCGCAGGATCCGCGCCGCCGGCAAACGGTTCAAAATCGATGGGCGCGAAGGGTTTGGGCTTGTGATGCCTGTTTGCTCCGCCGTAGGCGTTTGACCCTGTTTGCTCGCTCATGCCACCACGCTACTCCTGTGCCGTAAGGGAATCGAGCTTGCTGCCGCGGGCCTGGAGGAGTAACGCACGACGGCGGCGCGAGCCTCCGTGCCAAAGCTACCCCTTGCGTGGGGTACAGTATTTAACGTCCAGAAATGGACTGGGCTGATAGCCGTTTATGCACGCATTTACGGCAGTCAGCTGGGGCCTTTAGCTCAGTTGGTAGAGCATCGGACTTTTAATCCGTGGGTCGTGGGTTCGATCCCCACAGGGCCCACTCTTTTAGCGAAGAGTGGAAAATCCCCGGCTTCCTGGCAACAGGGAGCCGGGGATTTTTTGTTTGCCCCGGCCCGGTGCCCGGCTGGTCTCAGTCCGGTGTCCCGGGGCCGATTTCCGGCTGCCGCCCCCGGCGTGTTCCGCTGGCCCCTTCTGCAGTATGTGATATGCCGCACTCTCTTACGTATACTGAACTGATTTTGCCGCCAGTCCGGGACTTCCCGAACGCGGTAAGCGCTGGCCGGGATATCACCGGCCAATCGTGAAACCCCCAGCAGTTAGGTACTACATCCATGTCAGGTCGCCGAGCAGCTCGCAGTGAACGCCACGGCCAGTTCCCCAGCCGATCACCCTTCTTCTGGCCACGGATTCTTATGGTCATCGGGGCTGCAGTTGCCATAGCCGTTGCCATCGGGGCCGTCAACTGGATCACCAGCATGCAGAGTGCTGCCGCGGCCAGGTGCGAGAATCCGGCGGAGGTCAGTGTAGCCGCGGACAACACCATCGCTGCCGCACTTGAGCAGGCGGCTGCCAAGATCCCGGCCGATACCTGCGTGTCCTTTAAGGTTGCGGTGCAGACGCAGCCGGAAATTGCCGCCAAGGTCACTGCGGGCAAGGACGCGCCGGACATCTGGGTTGCGGACTCCGCAGTGCGGGTGCAGCGCGTTGCGGCCACCACGGCTCCGGAAATCGCCGTGCCGTCAGTCGCGTCCACTCCCGGAGTGCTGGTGGGGCTCAAGGGTAAAGTTCCGGCATTCGCCACCTGGCTCAGCGCCCTGCAGAGCGCCGGTGTCAGGTTCAGCGATCCTCTGGCAGCCGGCAGCGGCGAAGTCGCTCTCCTCGGAGCCCTTTCGGAAGTCGAAGAAGGCCGCGCTGACTCCAAGGCCCTGCAGGCAACCATTGCCCAGCTTGCGCAGAGCGAGAGCCAGCGTTCGGGCGAGAAACTGACTGATGCCAAACAGCTGGAGGCCGTAGCGGCCGGAGGCGGCCTGGCGATCGTCACGGAGCAGGCCTGGCTTTCGTTTGCCAAGGCACCCGCAGCGGCAACCCTTTCGGCGTCCCTGCCCTTTACCGGCTCGATTTCCCTGAATTACCCGGTGGCCGTGACCGCTCCGGCCGGTCCACGCGCGGATGTCATCGCGAAGGCAGCAAAAGCCCTGGCTGATGCGCTGGCCACCGCGGACGGCAGGAAGGCCCTTGCCGGCCAGGGCCTGCGGACACCGGACGGAAGCAGTATTGCGGACCAGCCCGGTGTGGGGAGCGTAGCCACGATCAAGCTTGCCTCAGCCGAGGGAGTGGAAAAGACGCTCCGGGGCTGGGCGCTGCAGGCCGTCCCCTTCCGGTCCCTGGTGGTTATGGACGTCTCAGGTTCCATGAACTTCAAGGCGGGCGGGCAGACCCGGATGCAACTCACCCAGCAGGCGGCAATCGCCGGCAGCAAGCTGTTCCCCGACACGGCCGAACTGGGCCTGTGGGCTTTCTCCATCGGACTGGGCGGCGGCACGCAGGACTACGTGGAACTTGACCCCATCCGGAAGATGGACGCCGTAGTCGGCGGCGTGACCCAGCGTGAGCGGCTTGTTGCGGACCTTACCGGCCTGGACCAGCGGACCGGCGGCGCCACCGGACTGTACGATTCCACCCTGGCGGCCTACCGTACCGTCCAGGCAAGCTACGATTCCCGCGCAGTGAACAGCGTGATCGTGTTTACCGATGGCGCCAACGAGGACCCCGAGTCCCTGAATCTGGAACAGTTGCTGGAGACCCTGCAGCGCGAACGGGACCCGGCCAAGCCGGTGATCATCGTGACGATCGGCATCACTGCGGACGCCGACGCCGGGACGCTCAAAAAGATCTCCGCGGCCACCGGCGGCACCAGTTACGTGGCCCGGGATCCCAAGGACATCCCGAGCGTCTTTGTGGACGCGCTGCTGGCCCGCGGACAATAGGCGCGGACAAACAAATAGGCGCGGACAAATCAAATAGGCGCGGACAATAGGGACATGACAAAAAGCAGTAACAGGAGGCTGCCCCGCCTCGAAGACGTCGCGGAGCGCGCCGGGGTCTCCCACCAGACGGTGTCCCGCGTGGTCAATAACCACCCCAACGTCAGCAAGACCACCCGCGAACGGGTGGAGGCTGCCATCGCCGAGCTTGGCTACCGCCGCAATTCCGCTGCCCGGAGCCTGGTCACCCGGCGCTCGCAGACCATCGGCGTGCTTGGCAGCGAACTTTCCCAGTACGGCCCTGCCAATACGCTGCTGGGCGTTGAACAGGCGGCACGGAACGCAGGCTACTTTGTCAGTATCGCCGCGTTGAGGTCCGTCAGCCGTGAGGCCATTTTCGACGCCTTGCGGCACTTTATGGACCAATCCGTGGACGGCATCGTGGTGCTGGTGCCGCATTCCGAGACGCTGCTGGCCCTGGAAGAACTGCAGCCCGGCGTACCTGTGGTTGCCGTCGGTTCGCTCGGGAACAGCGCCGTCAGCGGCGCAATGGTGGACCAGAAGCGGGGGGCCGAACTCGCCGTCGGGCATTTGATTGAACAGGGCCATAGGAGGATCGGACACATAGCCGGCCCGCGGGACTGGATCGACGGCGCCGCCAGGGCCGACGGCTGGAGCGGCGCGCTGCTGGCGGCCGGGCTTGCGGATGACCTCCTCGTGGAAGGCGACTGGAGTGCCGGCAGCGGCTACTCCATAGGCCGCAGGCTGGCCGCTGAGCGGACCGCCACCGCTCTGTTTGTGGGCAACGACCAGATGGCCTTGGGTTTGCTGCGTGCCTTCAGCGAGGCGGGCGTCCGCGTGCCCGACGACGTCTCCGTAGTGGGGTTCGATGACCAGCCGGAATCGGGCTACTTCACCCCGCCGCTCACCACAGTGCGCCAGGACTTCGAGGAGCTCGGCCGGCGCTGCATGGACATCATGCTGACGGAAATCGAGCACGGCGCGGGCGTCAGCACCACCGTGGTGACTCCGGAACTGGTGGTCCGGGGGAGCACGGCGGCGCCCGCCGGTTGAAAGTCCGAAGGGCGGCGGTTGACCAGCCCTTTCCTCTTCGTCCGGCAGTGCTTCCGGGGCCGGATTTGTTCCCCAATAGTCTGCTGCAATCAGATGACCAGAGACACGGCCAGGGTGATCATGACGACGGCGATGCTGCCGTCGAGGACGCGCCATGCGCTCCGGCGGCGGAAGAGCGGGGCAAGGAAACGCGCTCCGACCCCGAGGGCAGTGAACCAGACGATGCTGCCCAGTCCGGCGCCGGCCGCAAACCACCACCGTCCTGCCGGGCCGTGAGCACTGGCCAGGGAGCCGACCAGAAACACGGTGTCAAGGTACACGTGGGGGTTCAGCCAGGTGAACGCCAGGCAGGTGGCCAAAACGGCTGCCCAACCGACGCCTTGACCTGTTCCGGGTTGATCGATCTGTTCGCCCCGGATGGACCGCCTGGCGGCGAGGACTCCATAGGCCAGGAGGAAGGCGGCACCGGCCCAGCGCGCGGCTTCGAGCGCGGCGGGCGCTCGTTCAATGACGATGCCAATGCCGGCCACGCCGAGCAGGATCAGCACAAGGTCTGACAGCGCGCACACAGCAACGACCAGAGTGACATGGGAGCGCCGGAGGCCCTGCCTGAGGACGAAGGCGTTCTGGGCGCCGATGGCGACGATGAGGGACAGGCCGGTTGCGAAACCTGAAAGCACGGAGATTATCACCGTCACCACGTTAGAGGGAGGCTCATCATGAAACCAGTTAAAGTTTCTGTGGTTGCATAAGATGAGCTAATGATCGACATCCATCCTGACCAGGCCCGGACGCTGGCCGCAATCGTCGCCCAGGGAAGTTTCGACGCCGCAGCCAGCCACTTATCGGTCACCCCATCCGCCGTAAGCCAACGCATCCGTGCCCTCGAGGTCGCCGTCGGTCGCCCTGTGCTGAGAAGGACCCGGCCGATCGAACTCACAGAATCGGGGCAAGCTGTGGTGCGCTTCGCCCGTCAGCTCGAACTGCTGTCTGCCGACTTGGCCGATGAGCTGCAGCCTGACACCCCTGACACAGATATCCGTCTTACCTTGGTGATCAATGGCGATTCATTACACACGTGGGCGCTGGCTGGCCTGGCCGCAGTGGCCGGGAGGGTCCAGCTGGAAATCCTGCGCGAAGACCAGGACTACTCGCTGGATCTTCTCCGCAGCGGGGCAGCGGCCGGGGCCATCACCGCCACCGCCAAGCCGGCTCCAGGCTGCACATCCCGCCGCCTGGGCGTTATGCGCTACCTTCCGGTCAGCGCACCTGCATTCGCCCAATACTGGTTCGAAGACGGAGTGACAGCGGCAACGCTAGCGAAGGCGCCCGTCGTCGTCTACGACCGCAAGGACGATCTGCAGGACCGGTATCTGCGAAGGGCCAGCCGTAAGCCCCTCCAACCACCGCGGCACTACGTCCCCGCCGCCCACGAATTCGGCGAGGCCGTCCGGCTGGGAATGGGATGGGGAATGATGCCCGAGATCGAAATCGCGGAAGACCTGCAACGGCAAACACTGAAAACGCTGACGCCCAGGACGTTCGTCGACGTGCCGCTCCATTGGCAGCAATGGCGGCACGGGTCAGCGGCTCTCGACGAGATTGCCGCTGCAATCCAGGAAGCAGCGCACGTGCTCAGATGAAGTCCGCTGGCACGCTGCCTTGCCTCACTCGAACTTGAGCGGGGACTTCGGTGAGGGGATTCTTCCCGCCACTTCGGGCCGCTCCAGTCCCAGGACGTCTGCTGTCAGGTCGACTAACGCGCGGTTTCAGGTGTTCGCAGGATCGGGGACACGAGGCGGGCGCGGTCGGGCAACGTCTTGGGTTAGGGAATGATGCGCTGTTCCCGCAGGTCGGTGAAGATTTTCATGAACATGCTCTCAGTTTCAATGTATTCATGGAATCCCGCGCGTCGCGCTTTTGACCCGTCCGCGAGCACGTCGTAGTCCCAGGCGAAGACGAAGTCGCCGAACGGCCATGACGAGACGTCGGCGTAGGGTGTTGGCCGGAGCCCGTGCCGGGCAACCATCCGGTCCCACAGTTCTTGTTTGTCTGCCATGACTTCGTTCAGGGACATGGGCAGCGGCGGTGCGACATCGATGTCGAAGAATGCGGCGATCTTCGGCCACATGCTGCTCCACCGGAAGATGTCCCCGTTGGTGATGTTGAACGCCTGGTTGGCTGTGCCGGGGCCGGTGGCTGCCCACACTGTGGCCTTCGCGAGGATGCCGGCGTCGGTCATTTCGATCAGGGTGTTGTAGGCGCCGGGCTTGCCGGGGAAGCGCAGCGGGATGCCGAGTTCCTTGCTGATCGACGCGTAAATGGCTATTACCATCGCCAGGTTCATCGGGTTGCCCAAGCCGATCCCACAAACTACGGAGGGGCGCAGCGCCGACCAGGTCCATGTCTTGCCCTGCTGCCGGGATTCGAGGAATTGCTGTTGGTCGACGTTGAACTCCGGCGGCATATGCGGCGGATCATCCTCTTTCGCCGGAGATGCGAACGGACCGAGATGGGCGCCGTAGACCTTGTATCCCTGCATCAGGCTCACATGCTGAAGGTCAGCGGCAGCGGGCTCTATTGCATCGATGGTGTTGACGAGCATGGCGAGGTTTGGCGGGACGAGTTCGGCCCAGCCCGGGCGGTCCTGATAGGCCGCATAGAACACGTGGGTGACATCCGCAAGGCCGCTGAGCTTGGCTGCAGTGTCTTGCTTGTTCAGCAGGTCGACGCCGATATGCCGGACGTTTTCTGTGTCCTCACCGCCTCGTCGGGAGAGCCCGACGATCTTCCAGCCGCCCTCCTTCAGGAGGTGGCTGATCAGATTTCCCCCGATTACCCCGTGTGCCCCAACAACCAGCGCCGTTCGTGTACTCACACCTGCTCCTATCGTAATATCGTGGTTTTACGATCTAAGCGTTGCATCGGCATCGGGAAATCGCAAATTTACGATAAGGTGAAGGGTGTGGAAGCGATAACCGAAGACGACGTTGTGCAGGCCTTCAAAGCCCTGAGCCACCCGACGCGGCTGGCGATCCTGCAATGGCTGAAGGAGCCCCGGTCATTTCCGCCGCAGGACCAGCCAGCGGAAGAGGTCGGCGTGTGCTTGAAGCACATCCAGGCCAGGGCCAAGGTGTCGCAATCAACAGCGTCCCAGTTCATGGCCGTCCTCCAGCGTGCCGGGCTTGTCACGAGCAACCGGATCGGACCGTGGACCCACTACAGCCGAAACGAGTCACGAATCACCGCCCTGGGCAGCG
This sequence comes from Micrococcaceae bacterium Sec5.7, assembly GCA_039636785.1. Classification (NCBI taxonomy): domain Bacteria; kingdom Bacillati; phylum Actinomycetota; class Actinomycetes; order Micrococcales; family Micrococcaceae; species Micrococcaceae bacterium Sec5.7. Next base: position 4,181,874 of record CP144169.1, read on the forward strand.
TCATCACGAAAAGCCTCTAACACGCCTCAATACGGCACTCCGGCTATTTGGGTCCCCCGAACCTGAATGGACACCTTGACAGGCTGGTTGTTAGCGCTCACAATTGATGCAGACCGCGAGGTGGCGGCAATCAACTGGAGGACTTCATGGACGTCACTGCTGACGGTGCAGACAGCTTTGTTATTGGCGTGGACTACGGAACGCTTTCCGGCCGCGCTGTTGTGGTGCGGGTCCGGGATGGCAAAGAGCTGGGCAGCGGCGTTTTCGACTACCCGCATTCGGTCATCACTGTTTCCCTGCCAGAAGACATAGCGGGCGACGGCGCCGCACGGCTTCCCGGTGAATGGGCGCTTCAGGTGCCCAACGACTACCGCGATGTCCTCCGGCAGGCCGTGCCTGCCGCGATCGCAGACGCCGGGATTGACCCCGCCGCCGTCGTCGGGATTGCCACCGACTTCACCGCCTGCACCATGGTTCCCGTCAAGGCAGACGGCACCCCGCTCAACGAGCTGGACGGTTTCACCAACCGCCCGCACGCCTACGTCAAACTGTGGCGCCATCACGCAGCCCAGCCGCAGGCTGACCGGATCAACACTCTTGCCGCAGAGCGGGGCGAGACCTGGCTGCCGCGGTACGGCGGGTTGATCTCCTCCGAGTGGGAATTCGCCAAAGGACTCCAGCTCCTTGAAGAAGACCCGGAAACCTACGCGGCGATGGATCATTGGGTGGAAGCGGCTGACTGGATCGTCTGGCAGCTCTGCGGAAACTACGTCCGCAACGCCTGCACTGCGGGCTACAAGGGCATCTACCAGGACGGGAAATACCCCTCCGAGGACTTCCTTTCCTCGCTCAATCCGCAGTTCAAGGACTTTGTCAGCACCAAGCTGGAACACAGAATCGGCCGATTGGGAGACGCCGCCGGCTGCCTCACGGCCGAGGCCGCCGCCTGGACCGGACTTCCGGAGGGAATCGCCGTGGCCGTGGGCAACGTGGACGCCCACGTCACCGCACCGGCAGCCAGGGCTGTTGAACCCGGCCAGCTTGTAGCCATCATGGGCACCTCCACGTGCCACGTGATGAACGGAACCGAGCTCCGCGAGGTGCCCGGAATGTGCGGAGCGGTTGAGGGCGGAATCGTTGACGGACTGTGGGGTTTCGAGGCCGGCCAAAGCGGCGTTGGCGACATCTTCGGCTGGTTCACCGCCAACTGCGTGCCGCCCGCCTACCATCAGGCCGCTGCAGCCGAGGGACTCGGCATCCACGAATACCTGACTGAACTGGCCTCGAGGCAGGCCATCGGCGAACACGGGCTCATTGCCCTGGACTGGCATTCCGGCAATCGCTCAGTACTGGTGGACCATCAGCTTTCCGGAGTGGTTGTTGGACAGACCCTCGCCACCCGCCCCGAGGACACGTACCGTGCACTGTTGGAGGCCACGGCGTTCGGCACCCGCACCATTGTGGATGCGTTCCGGGATTCCGGAGTCCCCGTAACGGAGTTCATCGTGGCCGGCGGACTGCTAAAGAACAAGCTGCTGATGCAGATATATGCGGACATCACCGGGCTTCAGCTGTCCACTATCGGCTCTACCCAGGGCCCGGCGCTGGGCTCGGCCATTCACGCCGCCGTGGCGGCAGGCGCCTACCCGGACGTTCGTGCCGCTGCCGCGGTCATGGGGTCGGAGCCGGGCGCGGTATATATTCCGATTCCGGAAAATGTCGCCGCCTACGAGGCCCTGTTTGCCGAATACAGGACCTTGCACGACTACTTCGGACGCGGTGCGAACGACGTCATGCACCGGCTGAAAACGATCCAGCGGGCCGCCAAAACGAGCCCGTCCGACGCCGAGGCAGTGATGCCCGTATGAGTGCGCTCCACGACGCCATTGCACGGATCCGCCGCGAAGTCTGCGAACTGCACGCTGAGCTGACCCGGTACGGGCTGGTTGTCTGGACGGCCGGGAATGTGTCCGCGCGCGTGCCTGGCCATGACCTGATGGTGATCAAGCCGTCCGGCGTTTCCTATGAGGAACTAACGCCCGAACTGATGGTGGTCACGGACCTGTTTGGCACCCCGGTGGACGGGCCGGGCGAAGGCGCAGCGGAAGCCACCGAAGCAGCCGGTCCCTCTGGCGGCTGGGGCAATCCGATGCTGGCGCCGTCGTCGGACAGCGCCGCACATGCATACGTCTACCGGCATATGCCGGAAGTCGGGGGAGTGGTGCACACGCATTCCACCTACGCCACGGCGTGGGCCGCGCGCGGTGAGGCGGTCCCGTGCGTTCTCACCATGATGGGTGATGAATTCGGCGGCAGCATCCCGGTGGGGCCGTTTGCGCTGATCGGCGATGACTCAATAGGCATCGGCATTGTGGAAACGCTCCAGAGCTCGAAGTCGCCGGCTGTGCTGATGCAGAACCATGGCCCCTTCACCATCGGCAAGGACGCCAGGTCCGCGGTCAAAGCCGCTGTGATGTGTGAGGAAGTGGCCCGGACGGTGCACATTTCCCGGCAGCTGGGCGAGCCGCTGCCCATCGAGGAGAGCCACATCGAATCCCTTTATGCGCGCTACCAGAATGTCTACGGGCAGTAGCGGCAGCAGCCGCCGGAACCCGGAAACCCACTAACTTCTGCAGGAGAACAACACATGAAAACAACAGCAAGCACTTCCCTTGACGGCTACGAGGTCTGGTTCCTCACCGGCAGCCAGCACCTCTACGGCGAGGATGTCCTCAAGCAGGTGGCGGCGCAGTCCCAGGAGATCGCGAAGCAGCTGAACGCGTCCGCGGGCGTCCCCGTGAAGATCGTATGGAAGCCGGTTCTGACCGATTCGGACGCGATCCGCCGCACTGCTTTGGAGGCGAATTCGGCCGATCACGTGATTGGCGTGACGGCCTGGATGCACACGTTCTCGCCCGCGAAGATGTGGATCCAGGGCCTGGATCTGCTGCGCAAACCGCTCCTGCATCTGCACACCCAGGCGAACGTTGAGCTGCCGTGGGCGGACATCGACTTCGACTTTATGAACCTCAACCAGGCGGCACACGGCGACCGCGAGTTCGGCTACATCCAGTCCCGCCTGGGAATTGCACGGAAAACCGTGGTGGGGCATGTTTCCAACCCGGAAGTGGCGCGCCAGGTGGGGGTCTGGCAGCGCGCCGCTGCCGGTTGGGCTGCCGTCCGCGCCCTCAAGCTGACCCGGTTCGGCGATAACATGCGCAACGTCGCGGTCACCGAAGGCGACAAGACAGAAGCTGAACTGCGCTTCGGAGTCTCGGTCAACACCTGGTCCGTCAACGAGCTCGCGGACGCCGTGCACGGCGCTGCAGAGTCCGACGTCGACTCCCTGGTTGCCGAGTACGAGGACCTTTACGATGTGGTTCCGGAACTCCGCGCAGGCGCTGCCCGCCACGACTCTCTCCGCTACGGAGCCCGCATTGAGCTGGGCCTGCGCGGCTTTCTGGAAGCCAACGGATCTGCAGCCTTCACCACATCCTTCGAAGACCTGGGTGCGCTCCGGCAACTACCCGGTCTGGCCGTCCAGCGGCTCATGGCTGACGGCTTCGGCTTCGGCGCGGAGGGTGACTGGAAGACCGCCATCCTGGTCCGCGCGGCCAAGGTGATGGGTGCGGGCCTGCCCGGCGGCGCCTCGCTCATGGAGGACTACACCTACCACCTGGCGCCGGGGCAGGAAAAGATCCTGGGCGCCCACATGCTGGAGGTCTGCCCCTCGCTGACGGCAGGAAAACCGCGGCTGGAAGTCCATCCCCTCGGCATCGGCGGCAAGGAGGATCCCGTCCGTCTGGTGTTCGACGCCGATGCCTCACCGGGTGTTGTGGTGGCACTTTCGGACATGCGTGACCGCTTCCGCCTCGTGGCCAATGCGGTGACGGTTGTGCCGCTGGACCAGCCCCTGCCGAACCTTCCGGTGGCCCGTGCGCTCTGGGAGCCGAAGCCTGATTTTGCCACCTCGGCTGCCGCCTGGCTCACCGCAGGCGCTGCCCATCACACGGTGCTGTCCACCGCCGTCGGCATGGACGTTATTGAGGATTTCGCCGAGATCGCCCGCACCGAACTGCTGATCATCGACGAGGGCACCACCATCCGCCAGTTCAAGAAGGATCTGAACTGGAATGCGGCCTACTACAAGTTGGCCGGCGGCCTTTAACCCCAAGGGCCACGGAAGCGCGGGTGCCAGCAGCCAGGAGGGTGCTTCGGGGAACTCGAAAAGCCCCGCGTTTCCCATCCTAAGACCGGATATTCAGTTCCAGGATTGTTTCCAGGCCGTCTTCCTCGTCCCACTGTTCGCCAGTTTCAACGAATCCGTACTGGTCCACAAGCCGCCGCGACGGTGTGTTGTCCGGGCTGACGGTTGCCCTGACAATGCTGATTTCCGGCTGCGACCTGGCAGCGTCCAACAGGATGACGAGTGCGGCCCTGGCATGGCCTTTTCGCCGGAGACCGGGATCCACCGAATAGCCGATTTCCACCATGCCGGCGTCATCGGGAGGGCCGTGGTACCCCGCCCGGCCTAAGGCGAGGTTCGTGGCCGGATCAACAATCAGCCTGGTGACCCAAGGAGCATCGCCGGGTGATTCCGTAATTTGGGTGCTCCGGCGCTGCCAGGTACCACGGCATTCCGCGGAGATGAGGTAGGGCGTCAGCGTTACGTGCGTCAGCCGGCGGGCGGAGTCCAGATCGCCGTCGGCAAGCGCCTGGATGGCTGCGACCTGCAGCTGAACCAGCTGCAGGTTTTGTGCTTGGGGGTCCTTGGACAGCCACGGGCCGCTGTGGATAGTCATGCCTAGATCATTGCAGAGCGGACTCGGACAGTGGCTCCATGAAAGATGAATCCGGCAAGGCGGTCGAGAGGTTACCGAACGGTTGAATCTCAGGCCCACCCCTTGACGTACGCTTCGATAGCGCTAACAATGTTTCTATAACGTTGTAGAAAATGACAAGCGAGGACATCCAAGTGGCCAATACCGAACCTGCCACAGCAAGAATCACCATCGATCCGGCCTTCACCGTGGGTCCCGTCCGGCGGCGGACCTTCGGCGCCTTTGTGGAGCACCTGGGCCGCTGCGTCTACACCGGCATCTTTGAGCCGGAGCATCCGCACGCTGATGAGGACGGCTTCCGCACGGACGTCCTGGAGCTCACCCAGGAACTCGGTGTTTCCACGGTCCGTTACCCGGGCGGCAACTTCGTGTCCGGCTACCGCTGGGAAGACGGCGTGGGCCCCGTGGAGAAGCGGCCGGTGCGCCTGGACCTGGCCTGGCACTCCACCGAGCCCAACCACGTTGGCGTGGACGAGTTCGCCAAGTGGTCCGTGAAGGCAGGCGTGGAGCCCATGATGGCGGTGAACCTTGGAACCCGCGGCACGCAGGAGGCCCTGGACTTGCTGGAATACTGCAACATTGACGGCGGCACGGCGTTCTCGGACCAGCGCAAGGCCAACGGTGCAGAGAACGGTTACGGCATCAGGATGTGGTGCCTTGGCAACGAGATGGACGGCTTCTGGCAGATCGGCCACAAAAACGCTCCGGAGTACGGCCGGCTCGCAGCGGACGCGGCGCGCGCCATGCGCATGGTGGACCCGGACCTGGAACTGGTGGTCTGTGGCAGTTCGGGCCCCACAATGCCCACGTTCGGCGAGTGGGAGCGCGTTGTGCTCACCGAAACGTACGAGCTGGTGGACCTCATTTCTGCGCACCAGTACTTCGAGGATGCCGGCGACCTCCAGGAGCATCTGTCCGCCGGCCAGCGGATGGATGCCTTCATCAAGGACATCGTGTCGCACATCGACCATGTGAAGTCCGTCAAGAAGTCCACCAGGCAAGTCAACATTTCCTTCGACGAATGGAACGTCTGGCACATGAGCCGGGCCGAGTCCAAGGTGCCCGCCGGCAAGGACTGGCCGGTGGCACCCGTGCTGCTGGAGGACCGCTACACAGTGGCGGACGCCGTCGTCGTCGGGGACCTTCTGATTTCCCTGCTCCGCAATACCGACCGCGTCCACGCCGCCAGCCTGGCTCAGCTGGTGAACGTGATTGCCCCGATCATGACCGAACCGGGCGGGCGCGCCTGGAAGCAGACCACCTTCCACCCGTTCGCACTGACCTCACAGCACGCGGCGGGCACAGTGCTGCAGCTCGCCGTCGAATCACCTGTGCTGAGCGGCGGCAAGACGGCGGACTTCGCCGCACTCTCCGCCGTCGCCACCTTTGACGCGGAAGCCGGGGAAGCTGTGGTGTTCGCGGTCAACCGCTCCGCCACCGACGCCCTCACGCTGGACGCCGCCGTGGCCGGCCTCGGCAACGTCCGGGTCATCGAAGCGGTCACCTACGCGAACAAGGACCCGTACTGGCAGGCAACGGCGGAAGACTCCACTTCGGTGCTTCCGGGGGAGAACGTCACGGTAAAGCTCGACGGCGGCCGCCTCACCGCCGGGCTGCCGGCCGTGTCCTGGTCCATGATCCGGCTGGCCGTGGAGTCCTAATACGGACCCGTGCCTCAGGCCGACTTGGCAGCTGACCCTGTGCGGGACTGCGGCTGTTGGCCGGGGTCCGCATGCGCGGCCAGGTCCACGGTGAGGCCGTAGAGGGCTTCCAACGCTGCGGTGTAATCGTCCTGCCGCCCGGCGGCAGCGAGCTCCCTGGCGCGGGACGTCGGCACATGCATCAGTTGCCGGACCACACGGCGGAGGGCAAACTCCACAGCCTCCGCCGTGTCCGTGCCGCCATGCTGGGCTTTGACTCGCTGCATTTCGGCGGTGAGGACCTGCTGCATGTGCCGGCGGAGGGCCACAATGGCGGGGTCTATCACGCGGGTTCTCTGCTCCTCCTCGAAGCGGTGGGCCGCTTGCCGGGCCAGCTGGTGGGCGCGCCGGAGCACCTCTGAATGCTCCGGCGGGGCGGCGAGCCTTACGGATTCGAGCGTGATCAGTTCAATGCCGGGAAGCGCCGCGATGCCTGTATCGAAATCGTGGCTAAGGGCGAGGTCGATGACAACCAGCGGTCCGGCCGCACCTTGCCGGAAATCGCGGAAGGTGGACGTTCGGACATGCCGGCCACGTCCGCTGCAGCCGATGACAACATCAGCCCGGCGGATTGCCGCGGGCAACTGCGCCGGGGTCAACCAGGCCGCCCCGCGGGCCGAAGCAAACGCTTCCGCGCGGCCGGACCAGGAAAACACCGATACGTCAGGGCAGTTCTCGGCGCGGAGCTGTGCCATGGTGCAGCCTGCATAGGCTCCCGTGCCGAAGACCACCACGGACATCTCGGACAGGTCCTTGCGGGGGAAGCGATCCGCTGCCAATTCGAGGGCCAGGGAGACCACAGAGCGGCCTGCGCCGCCGAGTGCGGTCTGGGCGCCCACCTCCCGGGCAGCGCGGGATGCGGCCTGGAAAAGACGGGTGAGCCCTCCGCTGGCGTTGTCCGATTCCTGGGCCTCCGTGAGGGAGCGGCGGATCTGGCCGGCGATCTCGCGCTCGCCGAGCACGGCGGAATCAAGGCCGGCGCCCACAGCAAACAGGTGCTCGGCCACCGCCGGACCCGTGAGGCAAACGAAGGCCGAAGCGATGTCCGGCTCGGGGACCCCGGAGCAATCACTGATGATCGCCGTGACCGCACGGCGTGCTCCGGCGGCATCCTGGCCCGGCGAAACTTCGCAGTAGATCTCGAAGCGGTTGCACGTGGCCAGGACTGCCGCGCCGGACACGGCAGGGCTGCCGGCCAGTACGGCCGGTGTAATCCGCACGGGTCCGGAGCAAAGGCGGGCCAGAAAATCCAGGCCGGCAATCCGGTGCGTCGCCACCAGAGCGAGGAGGACCGGGCGCGTCCCCGAGCAAGAGGGGGCGAAATCGGACGGATCAGGACGCTGAGACATCGCCGTCACCTTCCTCCCATGATTCCCCGGCACGAGCCTCGATGTTGACCACATCGAAAAGACCTTGCTGAAAGAGTTGTCCATGGACCTTGGGAATACCTTGGGGCAAGGCGCGTCCCGTGGCACCCCACGGCCGGCAGCGGGGGCAGCCAGCTGGTTCCGGGCACCCTCCATGACCTTGCAATTCGGAGATGACAGTGAAATCTTCGCCGTTTCTGCAACGATGTAGCTAGACCAAATACCGGGAGAAGGAAGCACCGATGGCCGTGACCATGAACGACGTTGCGCGTGCCGCGGGCGTTTCGCTGAAAACCGTGTCCAATGTGCTCAATGACTACGAGTTCATCCGTCCGGCCACCAAGCAGAAAGTGCTGGATGCGATCGCCGAGCTGGACTATGAAGCCAATCTGACCGCCCGCAGCCTTCGCTCCGGAAAAACCCGGATGCTGGGCCTGGTCCTCTCCGATCTTTCCGCGCCGTACTACGCCGAGCTGGCGTCCAAGCTGATGACCGCTGCCGCCGCGCGGGGTTACCGCGTCCTGGTGGAGCAGTCTGCGGCCACGGCGGAAAACGAACTGAGCGCGCTGCAGGGGCCGTTCCGCCAATTGACAGACGGGCTGCTCTTCACACCGCTGATTCTCGAGGCCGACGCCGTTGCGGCCCGCCGTGGCAGCAAGCCGATTGTGATGCTCGGGGAGCACATCATGGATCCCCGCTTTGACCTGGTCACCATGAAGAATGAGGAGGCCGCCCAGGCGGTCACGGCGCACCTCTTGGCGGCAGGCCGCCGTCGGATAGCCGTTGTCGGTGCTGCTGCGGAGGATTCCGCAGGAAGCCCAGGCCTGCGCCTGACTGGCTACCGTAAAGCGCTGGCTGCCGCGGGCGTGAGATTTGACCCTGGGCTGGTGGTGCCGTGCGGGTGGCGGCGTGACGCCGGCGCGACGGCGGTTGGCGGCCTGGCGGACCGCGGCGTCCGGTTTGATGCTGTGTTCGGGCTGAACGACGCCGTTGCCCTGGGAGCGATGCACGAGCTGCTGATCCGCGGGGTGAAAGTTCCACAGGATGTTGCGCTTGCCGGGTTCGATGACATCGATGAGGCCCGCTTCGCCGCGCCGTCGCTCACCACGGTGGCGCCCGGAATGGATGAAATCGCCGAACGGTCAATCGGTCTTCTGCTGGACCGCATCGAAGGTGTTGAATCAGCCCTTGACGGCATTCATGTGTTGGCTGGGTTCGAACTCAAAGTCCGTGATTCCGCGCCGTAGCCATCACCGCCCTGGCCACTCCCGACCGCAGACACCGCCGACCGCAGTCACCGGCCGGTGCCGGGAAGACTGGGCCGTAAGTGCCCGCATGCTGTTGTTGCGCTTTTCATGCGTCAGTTCAGCCAGCCCCAGGGATTCAAGCAGCGGGGGAAGGTACATGGCAAACCTGCCCCGGTAGCCCTTCCTCAGTCCGTACCAGCCGCCCACCGGATTCCCTGCGTCGCGGCCCCAGGCCTCAACGGTGCCGTCCGCCGCGGGCTTGTCTTCATCGGCAGCCCCCAGCGGAACCCAATCTCCTTGGTCAACGAGCCACGCGTGCAAGTCGTCGATGGCCGCCAGGTGATACTTCAGCGTTGTGGATCCGACCTGGCACACAAGCGCCGGAGGATCTGAGTCCTCGTCCCGGTACATCGAGTATTCGGAGGTGCCCGGAGCTGTCGTCAGAATCCAGGGATCGTCTTTTGAACCAAGCGCCATGGTTGTGTCCGTCTTCGATGTTCCGGGTAGCGGGGTGATGCTGTCAGCTTACCGAGGCGCCCGGACTTCCGCAGCAGCCAGGGCTTTGGAAATCTCACCGAAACGTCTCCGGCGGCGCCAACGGCCCAGGCGATTGCCGTGACGGCACGACGACTATCAGGGGAAGCATCAGAGGGCTCCTACCCCGGCCGTAATCAGTCCGGTGCCTGCCGAAGCCAGTCCGAGCGTCACGACGGCCGCGCCCACCCACACCAGAATGAACAACCGGTTGGGCTTTTCCGGACTCGGCCCCGGTACGGAGAGGAAGAACCCGGCCGGCATCAGAATCGCGTCGATCGGAACCCCCGCGGGCCAGATAGTCCCAGAACCCGATTACGCCGGCGGCATCAACAACGGTAAGGATGGCGATGCCCAAGATGAGGAGGACCGCTGTGTGCGCGTGGCCGGCGCGGAAGAAGCCTCTCTGAAGATCGTTGGCTGGCACGGCGCCTCTTCCAATGCGAACCAGGACGTCGTCTGCTCTCAAGTTCGCCGCGCTCGACGGCGTGCCCGCTGCCGGGATCCAGTTCGATCCGGAACTGGTGATGCCATGCGGTTGGCCACCGCAGATTTCAGTTGCAAGCCAATGCTGTCTGGAGCACACATGCCGCCGCGGTCTCCTGCGGGAGTCGGCCGAATTTATCGAATCGTTCGGCCCTCTTGGTGATCATGTTGTGGCTGCGTCCGGCACGGTTCAGGGTCCGCAGGGACAGGAGTTCGTCCTGAATTACGGTTCCCATCCGAGAACAGAGATCTGATTCCGAATCCGCGTTCTCTTCGGGGACGATCCGATCGACGATGCCCGCTGCTTCCAGTTCCATGGCGCTGATTCCCTGTGCCCTGGCGATATGTGCAGCGTTGGCGGATGATTTGTAGAGAATTACGGAAGCGCCTTCAGGCGGAAGCGGCGCAAGCCAGCCGTGTTGGGCAGCGATTATCCTGTCGGCCGGCAGCAGGGCCAGTGCCCCGCCCCCGGCTCCCTGCCCAAGGATCACGCTCAGGGTGGGCGTTTCCAGCCTGATGAGGCGGGCCAGTGACCGGGCGATCTCGCCGGCAAGACTTCCTTCCTCAGCGGCCGGAGAAATGTCCGCTCCGGCGGTGTCGATGATGGACAGCAGTGGCAGGTTCAGCTGTGCTGCCAGTTCCATGCCGCGCTGTGCGGTTCGGAGGCTGGCTGGGCCGAATGCGTATCCGGGTCCTCGCGGTCGGCGGTGGCCGAGGACGACGCTGGGGTGGTGGCCGAAAAGTGCCAGTGCGATGAAGATTCCGTCTTCGCTTTCCCCGCGCCCGGTTCCGTGGAGAAAAGTAACGTCGGTGGCCGTAGTGTGCAGGATGTCCAGCGCTTCCGGGCGTTCGGGCCTCCGGGTTCGGAGGACCGACTCCCACGCGTCAGATGATGCCGCAGGGGGACCGGCGTCAAGCAGGGGCACGTCGTCCGGGATGCCTGGCCCGGCGCACATCACACGCAGCAGGGGTCGAAAGTGAGCCCTCAGGTTCTCTGGCCTAACGACGGCGTCGATGATCCCCCGTTGCTGCAGGTTTTCTGAGACCTGGATACCTTCCGGGAAGGGCCTTTCGTTGAGGGCTTCGTAAACCTTTGGACCGAGGAATCCAAGCAGCGCGCCGGGTTCGGCTGCGGTGACATGGCCGAGGGAACCCCATGAGGCCATGACTCCACCGGTGGTCGGGTTACGGAGGTAGACAAGGTAGGGCAGTCCGGCGGCCTTATGCGCTTCTACGGCCGCCGTTATCCTGATCATTTGGGCAAAGGCTGCGGTTCCTTCCTGCATCCGTGTGCCACCGGAGACGGGGAATGCAATCAATGGCAGACCGGATGCTGTGGCGGCGCGGACGGCGTCGTAGATCCGGTGGGCGGTAGCGACTCCAATCGATCCGGCGAGAAAATCGAACTCCGAGACGATGACAGCTGCATCCTGGTCATGAATGGTTCCCCGTCCGGTGATGACGGCTTCGTCCAGTCCGGTTCGTTGCCGGGCACGGTTGAGTTTCTCCGCGTACTCGTCTCCGATGCCGGCCTCGTCGAGAACGGGTTTGTCCCAGCTGGTGAAGCTGCCTGGGTCCAGTACCTGGGCCAGAAGTTGCCTGGCCGGTGACCTGTTGATGGAGGGGCTTTCGATGTTCATGGGGCCACGTTCTCCTCGCTGAGCCACTTCCTGATGATCGCTCCGTGTTCGTTCAGCGTCGGTGGTGGCAGGGTAGGCGTGAGGAATCCGTCGTCATACCTGACCGGCGGGCCGGGCAGTGTGATGGGTCCGAGGGTGGAATGGATGACATCAAGGAGCAGCCCCTGGGATCGGGTCTGCTCCCATTCGTAGACTTCATTGATGCTGCGCAGTTTTCCGCACGGGATGCCTGTGCTTGTCAGAACGGTAAGTGCGTCGGCAACGGTCCACCGGGAGAGTTCTTCTTCGAGTTCTTCAATTAGATCAGCACGGTTTTCCACCCGTGCAGCGTTGGTCGCCCATTCGGGTTTGGCCGGGTCGAGCGCGAGGGCGGTGGCAAGTTTGTGCCACTGGTTTTCGGACCCCACGGCCAGCTGGATGATCCCGTCAGCGCATTTGAACAATCCGTAGGGTGCGATGGCGGCGTGATGGTTGCCAGTTGGGTGGGGGGTTTCACCGGCGACGGTCCAGCGGGTTCCCTGAAAGGCGTGCACTCCGACCACCGCAGCCAACAGCGACGTTCGGACGATGCGGCCCCGCCCTGTCAGGTGCCGCTCGTAGAGTGCGGCGGCGACTCCATACGCGCCGTACATGCCGGCCAGCAGATCGGCGATGGGTACTCCCACCTTGGTGGGGTTATCGGCGGAACCTCCGGTGACGGACATCAGGCCGGCTTCGCCCTGAACAATCTGGTCGTAGCCGGCGCGGCCGCCGTCGGGGCCGTCGTGGCCGAATCCGGAGATCGAAAGAATGATCAGGCGGGGATTGATAGTCCACAGGTGTTCTGTGCTGAGGCCAAGCCGGTCCATCACGCCTGGCCGGAAATTTTCCACGAGTACGTCGGACTTTTCGACCAGCCGGGTGAGCGTCTGGAAATCGGGTTCGAATTTCAGATCCAAGGCAATGGATTCCTTGCCGCGGTTGGCGGCGAGAAAATAAGTGGACTCACGATGTTCTTCGGGGCCGACAAACGGCGGTCCCCAGCCGCGTGTGTCGTCGCCGGTGCCGGGAGCCTCAACCTTGATGACCCGGGCCCCCATGTCTGCCATCATCATGGTGGCATGCGGCCCGGCCAGGGCGCGGGACAGATCGAGAACGGTCAGGTCCTCGAACGGGCCTTTGACCGCCGGGCGGATGGGTGCATTCATGGTGTTTTCCTTCATTGTGCTGCTCAAGGAGGACCTGTCCCCTCCCATCCGCCATGGCAACGGAGGGCGAGGGGACAGGGCGGCTAATGCCTAGCGGATTCCGCGGTACTTCAGACCAGCGGCCAATGCCGCGATGCTGAGGCAGGCCAGGACTGCCAGGTAGTATCCCGGTGCCATGGGCTGGCCGGTTGCCTCGACGAGGAAGGCGGCCATCATAGGGGTGAATCCGCCGAAGACGGCGACGGCGGTGTTGTAGCTGAAGGACAGCCCGGTTGCCCGGGACCTTGCAGGGAAGGCATCGGCCATCACCGACGGCAGAGCCCCGAAGTAGCTCGCCTTGAGAAGGCCGAGAGTGACCATCACCGCGGCCAGGACGAGGAACGATCTGCCGGAATTGAGCCAGATGAAAAGTGGTATGACGGACAGACCGATCACGACGGCGGCCGGAATCATGATGTTCAGCCGGCCAAACTTATCCGACAGGTGCCCGACGACAGGTGTGACGAACGTCAGAATGATGCCGGTCAGAACCAGGGTGGTGAAGGAAGCGGACTTTTCGATGCCGAGCTGGCTAATACCGAAGGTCGGCATGTACTGCATGACGAAATTGAGTGCGGTGGAGATAACGAGCGCGCCGCCGGCGATGAGAATGCTGAGCTTCTGGGTCTTGAAAACGTCCCGGACCGGGGAATCCTTTACCGGTTCGACGTCGCGGGCGATGGGAGCTTCATCGACGTGCTTGCGGATGAAGTAACCGGCAGGTCCGACGAGGAGACCGAAGACGAAGGGGATACGCCAGCCCCAAGCCGACATGTCGGCGTCAGAGAGCACTCCGGTAAGGACTGCGACGAAGATGGCGGCCGTCAGGGTTCCCAGTCCCTGGCTGGCGAACTGGAAACTGCCGAGGAAGCCGCGCCGCTTCGAATTCTGGGCCAGCAGGAAGGACGTGGCCGCACCGAACTCACCGCCGGCGGAAAAGCCCTGGACCAGCCTGCCCACAATGATGCCAATCGGCGCGAACATGCCGATGGTGTCAAACCCGGGCATGAACGCAATGAGGGCGGTTCCGGCCACCATCAGACGGATGGTGAGCATCAGGCCCTTTTTGAGCCCTTTTCGATCCGCATACGAGCCCAGGATCAATCCGCCCAGGGGCCTGATGAGGTAAGAGGCCCCGAAGACTGCGAAGGTCTGGATGATCTGGGTGGCGGGGTTGTCTGACGGGAAAAAGTTGTGTCCGATGTAGATGGCCAGCAGCGCGTAAATGGACATGTCATACCATTCGAGCGCATTGCCGATCGTCGCCGCCACTACACCACGGGTGTTGGATGTGCGTTTGGTGGCCGGAGCCGTTGCATCAGTGGTGGCTGATGCCGGGGCTCCCTGCTGGATTTTGTTGCTGCTGATCATTGCGGTACTCCGAATCGTGTGATCTGGGATCAGGCCTGGGCGAAGGCCAGGTCGAGTGGGGTGGACCCGGCTGTGCCGGAGCCGAGGTCGTGGAAAATGCCGCATGCTATCTGCAGTCCTTCGCGTGCGATTGAGGAAAGCATGTGTTCGTTCGGCGCATGTTGGAGGCAGCCGGGATAGGAATGCGGAATCCACAGTGTCGGGAGGCCCAGGATGCCTTCAAACACGTGGTTCGGCAGGGACCCGCCGATGTTCGGCAATACTGCCGGGGCAACGCCTGTGGTCTCCAGGATTGACTCGCAGGCCCATTGGACCCAAGGGTTTCCCGGGTCCAACCGGCTGCTCGGGAAGGAGGTCAGGACGCGGACGGAAACCATCGTGAAGCCGTTCCGGTCAAGGTTGCTCCGGAGCGCATCCTCCAGCCCCGCGGTTTCGGTTCCGACCACGTGGCGCAACTGAAGGACGGCCGAGGCGCGGCCTGGTATCGCGTTTACGGGATTCTCAGGATCGGCCGCCCCGAAGGCCAGGACCTCAAGGGTGTTCCATCCGTAGAGCCTTTCTGCCGGTGTCAGGGATGTCTCAGACCAATCGTCGTCGATGGCCGGATCACCCTCGTCGCCGGCGATGACCACGGAGGCGAGGGCATCCCGGACGGAATCCGGAATGCCCGCAGGGAGCAGTTCCGGAACGCGGATCCGGCCATGGCCGTCGACGAATACCCCGATAGCCGCGGCAATGGTGGTGGCCGGATTGCGCAGCAGCCCGCCCCAGTTGCCCGAGTGGTAGCTCTCCGGCCGCAGATCCGCCGTCAACTCGAACGACACGCCACCCCTTGAGCCCAGGAACACCGTCGGGGTCCCGGCATTCAACCGGGGCCCGTCGGAGGCGATGAAGACGTCCGCCCCAAGTTCGGGTCGGTGCGCCTCTGCGAATTCCGCCAACAGCGGGGAACCTATTTCCTCCCCGCACTCAAAGAGAAATTTCAGATTGAACCCCAGCCGGCCTCGTTTTTCCAGGAGCAGGCGCAGCGCCGAAAGATTGATCCAGTGCTGGCCCTTGTTGTCCGCAGTGCCTCGCCCGAACCAGCGGTCGCCGTCGGCCTCGAGTTCCCAAGGATTCCGGCCCAGGTCCCAGGCACCTTCGTGGCCGTCGACAACGTCGGCATGCCCATAACAGAGGACCGTCGGCAGCCCTTCACCTTCCAGCCTGGTGCCGATCAGAAAGCTGTTCTGCCCGTCGTTCCAGGAATCAAACCGTTCCACCGTGCAGCCAAGGCCAGTAAGTGCCGGGACCAGCACCTCTTCAAGGTATGCGCCCAACGCAACCCGGCCGGGAACGGAGCCGCTCTCAGTTTTATAGGCAATGAGGTGCGCCATATCGCTGAAAAGCTCTCCGGAGTCCACGTACTCGGCTGCCGCTGCAGTCAATTCGGTTCTCATGGTGATGAATCCAATCTTCTGTTCGTAAGTAACTACGTCAAGGCTATTCGTGTTCTGCATCACATACCAGTATCGTTTTGTCCATCACCTTTGACTTCAACGCAAACCGCAAGGAAGTGAGCAGCGCATGAAACTATTGGCACCTGCCTTGATCTACTTCCACGAGGTAGCCCGGACGGGGTCCATCACGCTGGCGGCCGAAACCCAGCATGTGTCGGCGTCCGCCATCAGCCGTCAAATCAGCAATCTGGAGCGCTCAGCAGGCGTTCCGCTGTTCGAACGCCACCCTCGGGGAATGACCCTGACCGAAGCCGGACTGCTCCTGCTCGCCCATGCGCGGCGCACCGAAGCCGAAGGCGAGGCTCTCGTAGAAGAGTTAAGGAATCAGGGTAAACACAAGACCCGTACCATCAAGGTGGTCAGCTCAGAAGGCCTCGCCCATTGCAGGGTCCCGGAGGCCATGGCCCGCATCTCAATGCAGCACAGCGACATCGCATTTCACCTGGACGTTGTGCCTTCAACCGAGGGAACCCGCAGAGTCATAGAAGGCGAGGCAGACATCGCAGTTGTCTACGCGCTGGGCCCTCAGCGAGACGTGACCGTGGAATTCACAACCCCCACACCGGCGTTCGCGGTGGTCGCCCGCGATCACCCACTCGCAGCCCGTGACAGTCTCAGCATGGCCGAACTCTGTGCTTACAAGCTTGCATTGCCGGAAAAGGGGATCAGCCAGCGCGAACTGTTCGACATAGCCGCCGAAATGGAGCATGTGGCGCCAACTATCGCTCTGGTTACCAACCAGGTGGGGCCCATCCTGGAGTTCGCCCGCGCCGGCGCCGGCATCGCCTTAATGAGCAATCTGGTCGTCCACGCACAGGAAACGGCCGGGGTGGTCTTTATTCCCCTGCAGCATCCGGTCTTCCACCAGCGGCAGGGTCAGATCCAGACGATGACAGGACGCAGCCGTTCCGCGATCTTCACCGCCTTCATCGACGCACTCATAGACTCGCTCTCAGCACCCTGAGCGCGGGAAGGCGACGTGCAGGCGCTGAGTTATGCCCGCGGCTTCGGAAATCTGTCCGAAACGTCACCGGCCTACGATGGTCACAAATGTGATCCAAAGCAGCAAGAACTCCCGAGCTGGATATGCCCGACGTTTGGGGCTATAACCGTAGTAGCTGCCCCGATGTCCTCGGCTTTTTCTGAGCCTCGAGTGTTCTGATGTCCGGATCTGCGCAGCACCCAACGTTGAAGGAGTGCCAATGCATCTGTTGCCCCGTGAGCAGGAAAAGCTCATGATCGTGGTCGCCGCCGACCTTGCGCGCCGCCGGCAGGCCCGCGGACTGAAACTGAACTTCCCGGAGTCCGTGGCCATCATCAGCTACGAACTGATCGAAGGCGCCCGCGACGGCCGGACAGTGGCCGAGCTGATGAGCTATGGCACCACCCTGCTGACGCGCGAGGACGTCATGGAAGGCGTGCCGGAGATGATCCACGACGTCCAGATCGAAGCCACGTTCCCTGACGGCACCAAGCTCGTCACCGTCCACGATCCCATCCGATAGGGGAGCCCCGATGATTCCTGGAGAATATGTTCTCGGCGCCGGCCCGGTGGTCTGCAACGCCGGCCGTGAGGCGACCGACGTCGTCGTCATGAACACCGGCGACCGCCCCGTGCAAGTGGGCTCGCATTACCACTTTGCCGAAGCCAATGCTGCGCTGACCTTTGACCGTCAGTCCGCGTACGGCCGCCGGCTGGACATCCCCGCAGGCACCGCGGCCCGCTTCGAGCCAGGGGACCGCAAGACGGTCCGGCTCATCGAATTGGCCGGCAGCCGTGAGGTGTACGGGCTCAGCGACGCGGTCAACGGAAAGCTCGACGGCGGGACGGCACCCGACGCCGGCACGGCACCTGCTACTGCCACGCCACCGGCCGCCGTCACTGAAGGGTCTGGAAAATGAGTTTTGAACTCCCCCGCAAGCAGTACGCGGACCTGTACGGCCCGACGACGGGCGATGCCATCCGCCTGGCGGACACCGGGCTTTTCCTTGAGGTCGAGAAGGACTTCACCCTCTATGGCGAGGAAGTGGTGTTCGGCGGCGGGAAGGTGATCCGCGACGGCATGGGCCAGAACGGCCAGCTGACGCGCGACGAGGACGTTCCTGACACCGTGATCACCAACGTCGTGGTGCTGGATTACACCGGCATCTATAAGGCGGACGTTGCGCTCAAGGACGGCCACATCTTCAGGATCGGCAAGGCCGGTAACCCGCAGATCGCCGACGGCGTTGATATTGTGATCGGCGCCAGCACCGAGATCATTGCCGGCGAGCGGAAGATCCTCACGGCCGGCGGAATCGACACCCACATCCATTTCATCTCCCCGGACCAGGTGCCCACGGCACTGTGCAGCGGCGTCACCACCATGGTGGGCGGCGGCACCGGACCGGCGGACGGAACCAAAGCCACCACCGTCACACCGGGCAAGTGGCACATCCAGCGCATGTTGCAGGCGGCCGAGGGGCTGCCCATCAACATTGGACTGCTCGGCAAGGGCCATGCCTCCGCCGTCGAGCCGCTGGCCGAACAGATCCGGGCAGGCGCCATCGGTTTGAAGGTCCATGAGGACTGGGGTGCCACCACATCCTCAATCGACATGTCGCTCAAGGTGGCAGACGAGTACGACGTCCAGGTGGCCATCCATACAGACACGCTGAACGAGTGCGGCTTTGTGGAAGACACCATCAAAGCCATCGACGGCCGGGTGATCCACACCTTCCATACCGAAGGTGCCGGCGGCGGGCACGCCCCGGACATCATCAAGATCGCCGGGCTGCCGAATGTGCTTCCGGCGTCCACCAACCCCACGCTGCCCTACACGCGCAACACCATTGAAGAGCATCTGGACATGCTGATGGTGTGCCACCACCTGAACCCTGATATCCCGGAGGACGTGGCCTTCGCAGACTCGCGCATCCGGGCGGAGACCATCGCCGCGGAAGACGTGCTGCAGGACCTGGGCATCTTCGCCATCACCTCCTCTGACTCGCAGGCCATGGGCCGCGTGGGCGAGGTGGTCACCCGCACCTGGCAGGTGGCGGACAAGATGAAAAAGCAGCGCGGCGTGCTGAAGGACCCCGACGGCGGTACGCACGGTTCTGTTCTTGGAGCCGGCCCGGACAGCGACAACTTCCGCTTGAAGCGCTACGTGGCGAAATACACCATCAACCCGGCCATCGCCCAGGGCATGGCGGACTCCGTAGGCTCCGTTGAGGTGGGCAAGTTCGCCGACCTGGTGCTGTGGGATCCGGCGTTCTTCGGTGTGAAACCGGAGCTGGTACTCAAGGGCGGCCAGATCGCCTACGCGCTGATGGGTGATTCCAACGGCTCCATCCCCACGCCGCAGCCGCGCACCATGCGGCCCATGTTCGCCACCCACGGCAAGGCGCTGCAGCAATCGTCCATCACCTTCCTGTCCAAGGCCGCCATCGAGGCAGGGGTTCCGGAGGAGCTGGGGCTGGAGAAGGTCATCCGGCCGGTTTCCGGAATCCGCACTCTCACAAAGTCGGACCTCAAGTACAACGGATCCACCCCGGATATCGAGGTGGACCCGGAAACGTACAAAGTGACCGTCGACGGCGAGGACATCACGTGCGAGCCCTCCGATGTGCTGCCCATGGCGCAGCGCTACTTCCTCTTCTAGGCCTTTCAGGAGGACAACACATGATCATTGAGAAAATCCTCGGCAACCTGCACGAACTGCCGGCGCCCGAGGCCTACGCCGGTCTGCACCACGAAAAGGTGGTGCTGCCAAGCGCCCAGCTGGTCAAGCGCATCCAGCGCGTCACCACCGACCACGGCCAGGAACTGGGCATCCGGCTGCCCGCCGGATCCGGCGACCTGCGCGACGGCGACATCCTGCACGTGGCCGGAACGAACATGATTGTGGTCTCTGTGCTGCCCACCGACGTCCTGGTGATCGCGCCGCGCACCATCCACGGGATGGGCGTGGTGGCGCACTCCCTGGGCAACCGGCACCTGCAGGCCCAGTTCTTCGACGCATCCTCGGAGTACGGCGCCGAGGTGATGGTGTGCCAGTACGACCACACCGTGGAGGACTACCTCAAACACGTCGGAGTGCCCTACAACCGCCAGGAGCGGGTCATGCCCGTGCCCTTCCGCCATGCCGAACACAGCCACTGATCCGGCGTCCGGTCGAGCCGCGTCCGCTGGTCGAGCCGCGTCCGCTGGTCGAGCCGCGTCCGCTGGTCGAGCCGCGTCCGCTGGTCGAGCCGCGTCCGCTGGTCGAGCTTGTCGAGACCAGGACGCGATTTCGACAGGCTCAATCAGCGGGTCCTATCAGCTGGCTCTCCAGCAGCTGACGGACTCTGCTCTGCCCACCGGGGCTTTTGCGCACTCGCTTGGCTTTGAGACCTATATTGACCGCGGGCTGGTGCATGATGAGGATTCGTTCGGGGTGTGGCTGGCCGCCTTTATTGGTCAGCAGCTGAGCTACTCGGATGGGCCGGCCATCCGGTTCCTATACGAGGGGCACGGCCTCGAGGAGCTGGACACCCTGATGACCGCGCAGCTGCTGCCCCGCCAGCTCCGGGAGGCCAGCGTCAAGATGGGCACCCGGCTGCTTGAGATCGGCAGCGAGGTGTTTCCGTCCGCAGGGCTCGAGGAATACCGGCAGCTGGTGACCGAAGGCCGGGCCGCCGGCCATCAGCCGCTGGCGTTCGCCGTCGTCGCGCGCTCATTGGGCGTCCCGCTGGCAGAAGCGCTCGCCGCGTACCTTTTTGCCGCCGTCACCTCGCTGACCCAGAACGCCGTCCGTGCCATCCCGCTGGGGCAGAACGCCGGCCAGCGGCTGCTGCGCGGGGCGTCCGACGACGTCACTGCCGCCGTCGAGCGCGCCAGTCACCTGACGCCGGACGACTTCGGGGCCGTCAGCCCCGGACTGGAGATTTCGCAGATGCGGCACGAGCGCCAGCGCGCCCGCATGTTCATGAGCTAACACTATTCAGGAGGACACATGTCTGAACCCATCAAGATCGGCATCGGCGGCCCGGTAGGCGCGGGCAAGACCCAGCTGGTGGAACGCCTCACCCGGCACATGAGCCGGGAAATTTCCATGGCCGCCATAACCAACGACATCTACACCATCGAGGACGCCAAAATCCTGGCCGCGAACGGCATCCTGCCGCTGGACCGGATCATCGGCGTCGAAACAGGCGGCTGCCCGCACACGGCCATCCGCGAAGACACCTCGATGAACGATGCGGCGATCGAGGAGCTCAAGAAGAGGCACCCGGACCTGCAGGTGATCTTCGTGGAATCCGGCGGCGACAACCTCTCCGCCACCTTCAGCCCCGAGCTTGTGGATTTCTCCATCTACATCATCGACGTGGCCCAGGGTGAGAAGATCCCGCGCAAAGCCGGCCAGGGCATGATCAAGGCCGATCTCTTCATCATCAACAAAACGGACCTCGCGCCGCATGTTGGCGCGGATCTGACGGTGATGGAGCGGGACTCGCGCGAATTCCGGGGCGAGAAGCCGTTCTGCTTTACGAACCTCAAGACTGATGAGGGGCTGGACCAGGTGATCGAGTGGATGCGGCGTGATGTCCTGATGCTCGACCTGGCGTCATGAGCACGACGGCGGTTCCGGTAGTCGAGCTTGTCCAGACCCATGCGCCGGGGTCGGGTCCGGCGGCTTCGCCGGATTTGGGGCCGTGCCCGTCCCCAGCCGCTCCCAACCCTCGCAAGCTCGAGTCGGGGCCCTCGCGGCCGTGGGCCCATCGCGGTGCCCACCACGCCGCGGCCCCCAAATCCGGCCTCGCCGCCTCAGCGGTCAAGTCACCTATGGGGGAGCTCACCTTACTGGTCGCCGTGCGGGGCGAGCGGACAGTTGCCGTGCATCAGTTTCATCGGGGCGCCTTGCGGGTTCTTCGGCCGCATTACTTGGATCAGAGCGGGCAGGTTTGTTATGTGATGATCAATCCTGGCGGGGCTTATCTGGGTGCCGATTTGTACCTGATTGACGTTGAAGTGGGGGACGGGGCGAAGCTGCTTCTGACCACTCAGTCGGCCACGAAGATCTACCGGACGCCCGGGTCGTTTGCCGAGCAGCGGATGCGGTTGAAGCTGGGGGAGGGCTCGCAGCTGGAACTTGCTCCGGACCAGCTGATTGCCTACCGCGAGGCCAGCTACCGGCAGAACACCCACATCACCGTCCACCCGTCGTCGAGCCTGGTGATGGCAGAGGTCATCACGCCGGGCTGGTCGCCCGACGGCGACTCTTTCAGGTACGAGGAACTCCGGCTGCGCAACGAGATCCACGTGCAGACGGGGCACTCCGACGGCGCGGCGGAAGCAGAGCTGCTGGCCCTGGACAACCTGCTGATCCGGCCGCCCGTCACGGACGTCACCGGCATGGGCTTTATGGAGGGGTTCAGCCACCTGGGCTCGCTGACGGTGGTGGATCCGCGGGTGGACCAGGCACTCGCCGACGAACTCCACCAGCTGACCGCAGGTCATGACGCGTACACCGGTGTGTCCCTGACCGCCAGCATCGCCGGGACCACCGGCCTCGTCCTGCGGTCCCTTTCCAACAGCACCGAAGAGCTCAACCGGCTGCTCGGCGCCTGCACCAGCCTCCTGCGGGCACGCTGGTACGGCCAGGCGCCGCTCAACTTAAGGAAGTACTAAATGGCCACGCTCGCGGCATTGGCCACCATGTACCGGCAGCGGGAATCCCTCCCGCTCAAGACCCGGCTGCTTTGCACCTTTGGTGCCGTCGCCGCGCTGCACGCGGCCGCCGTCGTACTCCTTGTTGCCGGAGTCATGGGCGCCGGGACAGCAGGCGGCGGGCAACCGCTGGCTCTGGGACTCGTCCTGACCGCATACCTGGCCGGCATCAAACACAGCTACGACTGGGATCACATCGCCGCGATCGACAACTCCACCCGGAAGTTCGTGGCCCAGGGGAAAGACCCGGTCAGCGTTGGCTTCGCGTTCAGCCTGGGCCACAGTTCCGTGGTGCTCCTGGCCGGCGTGCTGGTGGTTGCCGGCGCCTCGATGGTAGGGCAGTTCATGGAAGACGGCACCGCCGGAAATCTGGTGCTCGGCCTGATCGGCAGCGGTGTCTCCGGGCTGTTCCTGCTGGCCATGGGGGTTTTCAACGGCTCGGCGTTCCTGCGGGCTGCGCACGTGTACCGGAAGGCGCAGGGCGGCGGAAGCATCGCCGTCGAGGATCTCGAAGCGACAGGCTTCATCGCGCGACTGCTGGCCAAACCGCTGGCCAGGGTGCAGCGCCCCCGCAACATCTATGTGATCGGATTCCTCTTCGGGCTGGGTTTTGATACCGCCACCACCATCGGCCTTCTGGTGATGACGACGGCGGCCTCGCTGGCAGGGGTTTCGCCGCTCGCCCTGATGGCGCTGCCACTTGCGTTCACGGCCGCCATGACGCTCTGTGACAGCCTGAACGGTGTGGCCATGATGCGGATGTACAGCTCGGCCATCCACAACCCACAGCGTAAGCTCGGCCTTAACGCCCTCATCACTGGAATTTCGGCGCTGTCCGCCTTGTTCATCTCCATCATCACCCTCGGCGGCTTCTTCAACGCTGCCTTTGGGCTCGATGACCCGTTGACCAGCTGGCTGGGTTCCATTGATCTGGGCGAAGCGGGGGTGCTGCTCGTTGCTGTCCTGTTGCTGGCGTGGGGCCTGGCATCGCTGCGCGGACGTCATCCTGCCGCAGGGTCAGTGGTTTCCGAAGCCGGACGATGAATATCATCGCCGGATCCGGAGCCTGACCCCTCTTAAGCCGCCGTGTTGTTAACCAGGGACAGCGGTTAAATCGCAGCTTGAGTTAGCGGATTCGGCGAGGAACCCCGCCCCGATGGGGTTGTGATCGGCGGGATCCTGATGGGTAAGACCGGTGGCGTGGGCTACCACGTCAGCCAGCCGGCCGTTGCGTTTGAAGGCTTGCCGCTGCTGGCTGGCACCCGTTCCCTGAAGGAAGATCCTTTGCAGGGACTCAGCGACATAGGCCTCGTCCCCGGCCTCGTCCAGGGCATCCCGGACATGGTCGTGGAGCGCGGTGAGGACACGTCTTGCTGTGTCTGGCTTGTGGGTCATCGGGTGGAGCAGCTCGCCCTGGACACCCCAGCGGCTGGCCAGCCAGGCCGCCTGGCGCAGGACGGCGGCGGGCACCATGTCCAAGGGCTGTCCGGTTTTCCATTCCCGGGCCGCGGTCTCCACCAATGCCCGAACCAGGGCCGCGATCAGGACGGCGTCCCGGGCATCAAGGCAAACATCGGCCACGCGGATCTCGACGGTCGGGTGCCGGGCAGACAGGCGCGCGTCAAAATCAGGGTTGGTGACCACCCCGGTGCCTGACAGCTCGGCCACGCGTGCGTGGTAGGCCTGTGCCGAGCCGAAGACGTCCGTGGGCCCGGCGGTCGTCCACCGGTTCCAGGCCTGGGTGCGGAAACTGGCGTAGCCGCTGTCCGTGCCGTTCCAGAACGGTGAATTCGAGCTCAACGCTATGAGCGGCGGCAACCAGGACCTGATCCGGTCCAGGACGGCGACGCCCTCCTCATCCGAGCTGACGGAAACATGGACATGGAATCCGCAGGTCAGCTGCTCGCGTGCCGTCAGCGCGTACTTTTCCACCAGCGCGTCATAACGGTCGTTGCTGGTGGCGTGGGGTGAGACTGGCACCGGGGACGTGGCGAGGGCCGCGATCCGCGCGCCCGTTTTCCGGGCCAGGGAGTCGGCATAGGCGCGGCCCGCCCGTATCTCGGCGGCGAGCCCGCTCAGGCTGCTGTGGGGGCGGGTGATGACTTCGATTTGTTCCTGGTGTAGCTCGACAGCCAGCGTCGGGTGAGCGGAAGGGTCCGCCGCCTGGCTACCCGGGTCATGGAGGAGCAGCAGGTCTCCAGCCAGAGGCAGGGGACTGCCGTTGCAGGGATCAACGATCAGGAATTCTTCTTCGACACCAAAAGTACGCACCCTACAAGTGTGGCGGACAAAGCGACAGCGGGCGACCACACCTCGGAGCCTGCACGGCCGAGCGCCTGGGATCCATGCTGAACTACTTTCGCGAAGCGTCAGAGGTACGAAATGCGACGCCCGGGCGGCGCATCTATGACTATGTCTCTGCTGCCCTACTGATCGCAGTAGGGTCTGTGTCTTGCCGCCGTCGTACCTGCTGGATTTTCCTCGCCGTTGACGTCGCCATGTGGCCGCTGGACGCTTTCCTGATCAGAAAGTGGATCAACGAAGACGCGCTCAGAGCGTGTCGAGCCGACCACGCTGGCTGATTTCCGGGTAGGGGTCTTTTTTAGTCACAATTGAATTTGACCTCCAGGCCCGGCTATTCCAATGGCCGGGCCTGGAGCGTCTTGGTGGCCGTTTGGAACAGGCTCACCTGTTGCCGGTGCGGAGGATTTCAGGATTTGCGCAGTGGGCCAGGGGCTGTCCGCGCAGGTATCGCCCAACGTCTCCGGCGACGATTTGTGCGGCTTTGGCGGCTGTTTGCTTACTCGCGCCGGCCAGGTGTGGTGTCATGACGATGTTGGGGGTGGTGAGGAGGCGCGATCCGGTGGGGATGGGTTCTTCGGGGAAGACGTCGAATGCGGCGCCGAACAGGTGTCCCGAGTCGAGGGCGTCGCACAGGGCCTCATAGTCAAGCAGGGCACCCCGGGCGCAGTTGATGATGATGGATCCTGCGGGCATGGCGGCGATCTGGGCGGCGCCGATCATTTTGGTGGTTTCCGGGGTGACACGCGCGTGCAGGCTGATGATCCCGCTGCGGGAGAGCAGTTCGTCGAGGTCTACCTGTTCGGCGTTTCCCGCAAGGACATCGGCGGTGACATAGGGGTCGTGGACCAGGACGTGCGCGCCGAATCCCTGCAGCATTCGGGCTACGCGGCTTCCGATCGCGCCGTATCCGACGAGCCCGACGGTGTTGCCTTCGAGTTCGGGTCCGACGTTGTCGTACATGTAGTAGTCGCCCCGCCAGGTTCCCGAGGATAGGTCGGCGTTGGTCTGGGGTATGCGCCGGACGGACGCCAGGATCATGCCCAGGGTGTGTTCGGCCGTGGCGGCGGCGTTGCGTCCGGGGGCGAAGGTGACGGCGACGCCGTGTTCTGTGGCTGCCGCGAGGTTGGCGTTGACGGGGCCGCCGCGGGTGATGCAGAACAGCCTGAGCTCGGGGCAGGCCTGGAGGACTTTCTCGGTCAGAGGCGCCATCTGGGTGACACAGATCTCGGCTCCTTGGAGGGCTTCGATGAGTTGTTCCTCGGTGCCGGAGGCTTCGTCCACTTCGGCGATCTTCCCGAACGGGGTGAGCGGCCAGGGCAGCGTCAGTTCGGCAAAGGCGATGTCGGCTGGTACTTCGCGTCGGACGGCGTCGACGAGGAGCCGGTTGAGGACGAAGTGGTCTCCTGCGGCGAGGATGCGGGTGGTCATGTGGAACTCCTAAGGGTGGGTCGGGTCAGGATGCGGGGGCGGCAGCGAGAGTCGGGCTGGCCGCGGATTTCTCCGTCAACGGTCCGAGGGGTGTGTTGTATTGGAGGAGCCCGGCGTGTCCGTCGTCCAGGCGGATCGTGGTCAGGGCGCAGTTTCCCAGCGAAGGAAAGACCCGTCGGTATTCGCTGAGTGGGATACCAAGGAGCCGGCACAGTGCGAGCCGGATGGCCGTGGTGTGGGCGACAACCAGTACGCGGCCCCCGGGTTGTTCCCCGGCGATGTCGTGAAGGCAGTCGATAAAGCGGGCCGCGGCCCCGGCTGGGTCTTCGCCGCCTGGTAAGGGGAAAGCGGCCGGATCGGTCTGGAAGGCTTTGCGGGCTGCGGGGAACTTTGCTTCCATTTCGGAACCGGTCATTCCCTCGCCCTCACCGAAGTCGAGCTCGCGCAGCCGCGGGTCGATGTTCAGTTCGTGGCCGGTGGTCTCGGCGCAGCCTTCGGCGGTGCGCCGGGCCCGGCTGAGGTCCGATGACCATACGCCGGTCAGCCCTGCGGTACCGGCCCAGCGGGCGAGTTGGGATGCCTGCTCTACGCCGCGGGGTGTGAGGGCGATGTCGCTGCGTCCCGCGTAGCGGTTTTCGGCGTGCCAGATGGTCTCGCCGTGCCGGACCAGGGTGATGCGTGTCATGTTGCTGTCCTTTCACGGGCATGTGAGGCGACGGCTGCTGGGAGCCAACCGCGTTGTTCCAGTTCCCCGACGAGGTCGAGGTAGGCGGCGTCATACCTGCCGGCGGATCCGTTCCGGGGTTCGATGATCCGGCGCATCCGTACCATCTCAGCCGCCACCTCGGAGGCCGCTCTGCCCGGGGATGCCGCGAGGACGGCCATGCCCAGGGCGGGCTCGGCGTTCTGCGGCAATGTCACGGGACGGCCCAGGATGTCGGCGCGGAGCTGGCACCAGTACTCGCTCTTGGTGGCGCCGCCGGTGAGGATCAGTTCGCCGTCCACGGGGGCGCCCAGGAGGTGAAGGTAGTCGAAGCAGAGCCGTTCGATGTAGGCGATGCCCTGCAGGATGGCGGCGTACGTTTCGCCGTCGCCGGCGGCGTTCCCGAGCAGGAATCCTTCCGCGTCGGGTGCTAGGAACGGGAACCGCTCACCCCGGGACACCAGAGGGTAGGCAAGCACGCGGGACGGTTCGTAGGATCTTGCCAGGCTCTCGAGCTGCGCCAGATCCCTGCCGGAGAAGTCACGCGAAATAACACCGGCACCGGTGCTGGACGCTCCGCCGGGGAGCCAGTCCCCGTTCGGGGCCTTATGTGAATAAACAACCCCGAGCGGGTCTTGGAGCAGATCCCGGGTGACCCCCTTCAAAACCAGTGTGGTGCCCAGAACCGAGTTCCAGCTGCCGACTTTCAATGCTCCTGCGCCCAGCTGGGCGGCGCAGCCGTCGGTGGCCCCGGCAATGACGGGGGTGCCTGCGGGGAGGCCGGTGGCCGCGGCGGCTGCGGGGCTGACGGTCCCGATTTGGGTGCCGGAGCGGACGAGGTCCGGCAGGATGGTCAGCGGGATGCCGAGGTCCTGCATGAGACCTTCGGGCCACTTTTCCTCGATCAGGTGGGCACCTGTTTTGAGCGCGTTGCTCAGGTCGGTCGGGACGTCCCGGCCGGTCAGCCGGCGGTTGATGAAATCGCTCTGGTGCGCCAACCGCGCATCTGCGATCGTGTCGTGGTGTTCGCGCAGTAGCCAGAGAAGTTTCGGCAGGGCCCAGGCCGGCTGCATGCGCTGGTAACCCAGCTCGCCCCAGATCCGGGCGCCCAGGTCGTTGACCCGTGCCGTCTCTGCGGCGGCACGGCCGTCGTCGTACATCAGCCCGGGCGTCAGGGGCAGCCCGTCACGGTCCATGAGCAGGATGGTACCGGAGGTCGCGTCGACGGCAACGCCGCGGACTGCGGCTGCCGGGACGTTCCGCAGCGCATCGGTGGATGCGCCGCTGACGGCCTCCCACCATTGCTCCGGGTTTTGCTCGTGGCGCGGTCCGTCCCGGTGGCTGGTGAGTGTCCGGCTGCCGGAACCGACGACTTTACCGGTCCCGGTGACAGCCAGCGCCCGTACGCTCTGGGTCCCGAGGTCTATGCCTACCCACACCTGATCAGCTGAGCTGGATTGGGGCGTCACGGGGTGCTCCCTTCCTGAGTGGGTGTGGTCTGCTGCGGCTGGGCGGGATGAGGGTGGCCGCCGCGTTCCCGTTCCGCCAGACCGGGATGCCCGCTGCCCGTGTCTGCGGAGCGCTGCCGCATCACGGCCAGCCTGGGCCAGGCCAGCTTGGTGACCTCCCGCAGGGCCAGGAAGTCTTCGAAGAGCTCGGCGTAGAAGGCCGCCCGCGAGGGGTCGGGCGTGAAGGTGTCCCGGATGCGTACATACCAGGGGGCAACTTCCTCCACGCTTGCGGCGCCTCCGGTGGCGACCAGCCCGATCAGGAATGCTCCTTTGGCTCCGACTTCGGTGTCTGTTGACCGCAGCACCGGGATGCCGGTCACGTCGGCGATCAGCTGCAGCCACAGGGCGCTTGCCGCTCCTCCGCCGCAGACCCGCAGTTCGGTGGGCCTGTCGCCGGAGGCCATAAGGCAGTCACGGATGACCAGGGTGAGCCCTTCAAGGACCGCCCTGGCGATGTGCTCGCGCCGGTGCTCGAAGGACAGTCCCAGGAACGTGCCGCGGGCCAAGGGATCCAGGAACGGCGCCCTTTCCCCCGCGGGGGAGAAGTAAGGCAGGAACATCAGGCCCCCGGCGCCGGGCCCGCTGGCCGTGGCGAGCTGCGTGAGTGTCTCGGGGTCGTCGAGTCCCAACAATTCGCAGGCCCATTGGATGACCTCACCGCCGGCGAGGGTGGGGAAGGACCGCAGGAACTTTCCGGGCAGTCCGGGGGCGATGTTCAGACCGGCAGCTGGTTCGCTGATCCGGATTTGGTCCGTGATGATCTCGGTGCACAGCGTCGTGCCGAGGATGCTGCAGGCCTGGCCCGAGCTGACCGCGCCCACGCCCACAGCGGTGGAGGCGATGTCGTAGGAGGACATGACAATGGGCAGGCCCGCCGGCAGGCCCAGCAGGGTGGCGGCGTGACGTGTCAGCTCCGCGACCCGGTCGTCGTCGCCACGGATGGCCGGCAGTAGATCCAGCGCCCATTCCATGTCATACAGACCCAGCAGGTCCGGGGAGTAACGGCGGCTGCGGATGTCCATGAAGGGCGCGGAGGCATCGGATTCATCGACGGCGAACTTGCCGGTCATCTGCGCGAAAATCCATCCCCCACATGTCAGCGATGCGTGGGAACGGGCAAGCCTGTCCGGATCATTTTTACGCAGCCAGCTCAGGATGACGTTCGGCATCCCGGAGGACGTCAGCGAGCCGTTGATGGGGAAGGCCCTTTCAAGGACGCCGGCATGGGTCCAGGCGGACAGAATGTCCACTCCGCGGCCGTCGTTCCACAGTATGGCCGGGCCGGTCGGTGTCCCGGCGGCGTCAACGAGCCAGCTGCCGTCCCCCTGGGCTGTGATGGCCAGATAGTCCACCTCGGACTGGAGCTGGCGCACCACGCCGCGCACGGTGAAGACAACGGCGTCCCAGACCGAGAGCATGTCCTGCTCCGCCCATCCCGGACGGGGCCGGGCCACCGAGGTGCTCTGGCGAACAACCACGACCTCGGTGCCTTCCTCGTCATACCCGACTGCCTTGATCATTGTGGTACCGGCGTCAACACAGATGACTGCCATGACTGAACCGTCCTTCCTGGGGTAGATATTTCCTCGCCGGGGTCCGCTGGCCCCGGCGTCGACGCAGCCCCGTGGCTAGGCCTTGCCGTGCGAGGTGCGGGAGCGGCGGGAGACGGAGTCGAGCATGACAGCCAGCAGCAGGACCACTCCCGTGACCATGAACCGGAACGATGCGTCCAGGTTCAGCAATGTCAGCCCACTGGAGATCGACTGGATGACAACAATGCCCAGGATGGCGGAGAAAGCGCTGCCCCTGCCGCCGAAGAGGCTGGTGCCGCCGATGACGGCGGCAGCGATGGCATTAAGGTTGACATCCCCGCCGCCGCTGCCCTGGTTCGCGGCCGCCAGGCGTGAGGCGGCCAGCAGGCCGCCGACCGCTGCCAGAGTGGAGCAGGTGACGAAAATCGAGGTGTAAATAGCTTTGACGTTGATGCCCGCCCGGCGGGCTGCTTCCGCGTTGCCGCCGACTGCATAGACCGACCGGCCCCATTTGGTCCGCTTTAACAGGTAGTTCATGATCAGGGTCAGGGCAATGAAGAAGACGAACATCCAGCCCACACCGCGTGTCTGGTTCATGTACCAGGTGACAACCCCCAGGCCCAGTAACACTAGGACACTGCGGGACATCATCGAATGGACTGCCATGAAGGACAGTCCCGCGTTGCGGCGCGCCCGGGCGTGGAGGTAGTCCGTGGCGAACAGGCCGCCGGCTGCGACGACGACGAGCACGTAGGAAAGCCACGGCGGGACGAAGGCGAGCTGGGCGAAGTAGACGAGGGCTGAATCGAAGGGGAGGTTGATGGATCCCTTGGCTCCGAGAACATATAGCTGCAGTCCAAGGAAGCCCAACAGGCCGGCGAGGGTGATGACGAAGCTGGGCACCCCGAAGCGGTTGAAGATCTGGCCGTAGACCCAGCCGATGGCAGCGCCCATGGCCACCGTGGCAATGACAGAGAGCCAGGCGGGCCATCCCATGTTGACGACCGTCACGGCGACGACGGCGGCGGACAGACCGCTGACAGAGCCGACGGACAAGTCGATCTGGGCGACCAGGAGGACGCCGACGATGCCCAGGGCGATGACGCCTACAGCCGAGCTTTCCATGGCCAGGTTCACCAGGTTGGCGCTGGAGAGAAAGATCGGGTTCAGGCTTTGAAGGATCGCCCAGATGACGATGAGTCCGGCGACGACGGGCAGGACGCCGAGATCACCGGAGCGTGTCCTGTCCACGAAGGCCTTGAGCTGTCCTTTGATCCCGGTGCGGTCCTGGAGCCGCTCGTCCTGCAGATCCAGGGCCCGGGCCTGTGCCGTTGGTGCGCTTTTGCTGTTCATTATGCGTAAGTCTCCTCGCTGGGGTTGGAAGGTCCGGGCGTTCCGCGTGCGGCGGTCCGGCGGGACACGACATTGTCGGTGGCGCCGGTGATGGCGGCGATGATGTCTTGCGGGGAGACGTCGCCGACGTTGAAGACGCCGTTGTTCCGGCCGAGCCGGAGGACAACCACCCGGTCGGCGACGGCCTTGACGTCGGCCATGTTGTGGCTGATCATGATGACCCCGTGTCCCCGCTCGCGCAGCCGCTCCACCAGGTTGAGCACTTCCGCGGTCTGGGCTACGCCGAGGGCCGCGGTGGGCTCATCCAGGATGACGATTTTGGGGTCCCCCAGAAGCGACCGTGCGATGGCTACGGTCTGTCTCTGTCCACCGGAGAGGGAGGCGACCTGCGTGCGCAGGGAGGGAATTTTGGCGGAGAGCTGTTTCAGCAGCTCCCAGGACCGGGTTTCCATTTCGACCTCGTTCAGGCGCAACGGCGAGATTTCGCGGCCCAGGAACAGGTTGTCGACGACCGTCAGGTTGTCGCACAGAGCCAGGTCCTGGAAAACGGTGGCGATGCCCAGGTGCAGGGCGGCCATCGGGGTGGGGATGGTCACTTCGTTGCCCTCGAAGGCGATGCTCCCCGAGTCCGGGGCGTGCACGCCGGAGAGCACCTTGACCAGCGTTGATTTGCCGGCACCGTTGTCCCCGACGATGGCGACGACCTCTCCCGCAGCCACATCGAGTTCTATATCCATCAGCGCAGCGACGGCGCCGAACGATTTATTGATGCCCCGCAGAGCCAGAAGCGGCGTTCCGTTCCCGTCGCCGGCGACGGTGGGTGTTGATGACATGGGATCCTCTAAGCAGTAATTGTGGTTGATACGGTGGACCGGCGCCCCGCCCGGAAGAGGGGCGCCGGTGCTCTTATTTGATGCCGGCCTTGGCGCAGGCGGCCGCGTACGTGGCCGTGCAGAGGTCAGATGCCTTCAGGATGCCGCTCTTCACCAGGGCCTCATTGAGGTTGTCGATCGTGACCACGGTCGGGACGAACAGTTCCGACGGGGTATCAAACAAGGTGGCCTTGCCTTCGGGCTTTTCGCCCTTGGCAAATTTGTAGGCGATGTCCGCTGCCGCTTCGGCGACAATCTTGATGGGCTTGGAGATCGTGTTGTACTGGTCTCCCGCAATGATCCGCTGAGCCGCCGCAAGCTCGGCATCGTTACCTGTCACCGCCGGCACCGGATTCAGGCCGGCGGCTTTGAAGGCGGCAATCGCGCCGCCGCCGGTGCCATCGTTGGCTGCCACAACGCCGGCGATCTGTCCCGGGAACTGGGTGATCTGTCCGCTGACCCAGTCCTGGGCCTTGGTCGGTTCCCAGCCCGGGGTGTCGTATTCGGCCAGCAGCTTGAAGCCGCTGGAGTCCACGGCCGAGTGGATACCCTTCTTGATCAGCCCTGCTGCCGCATCCGTCGGTGAACCATTGACCTGGAGCAGGCCGCCTTTGGCGTTGGTCTGCTTCAGGTGGTCCACCAGCGAGGCAGCGATCAGGGAGCCGATCTTTTCGTTGTCGAAGGACACGTAGTAGCTGGCCGGGACGGCGGGGATCGGCCGGTCGTAGGCGATCACCGGGACGTTCTGTGCCTTGGCCGTGTTCACGATGGTAGCCGCGGCAGCCGAGTCGACCGGGTCGATCACGATTGCCTTGACCCCCTGGGCGAGGGCTGAGTTGGCCTGCTCCTGCTGCTTCGCCGCGCTGGCATTGGCGTTGGAATAGACGACCGAACAGCCTGAACAGAGGGCCTTGAGCTTGGCCTCGAACAGCGGCTTGTCAAACAGTTCATATCGGGTCGAGGCAATGTCGGGCATCAGGAACGCAATCTTGGCGTTCGATGCGTCACCGCCGCCGGCACCGGACGGACCCTGCGGTGACGAACAGCCTGCGAGAGCCGCCGCGGCGGCCAGTGCCGCAAAAGTGACCGCGGCGGCGTGCTTATGGAAGTTCTTCATTGAAATCCTTCTCTCGGGTTGAGATGTACGACTCCGGGTGATCCCGGTCACTGTCGCTATGCCAAGAGTAACACTTATTATGTGAATTTGGTCAAGAAAAATGTTAGTCTCATTCAGAGGTCGCAAGGTATTATGACTAGATGCCGCATACCGCAATGAGTCCCGGCCAGCCAACATCAAAGGCGAAGGTGAGCTGATGAATGAACCGAATGCACTGAAAAAACCACGCCTCAGCCGTCAGCGGGAGATTGTCGAGCACGTGGTCAGTGCAGGATTCGCAAGTGCGGCCGAACTTGCCGCCCTCACGCGGGTGAGCCTCATGACAGTTCACCGCGACATCGATGACCTGGCCGGCCGCGGCATCCTGCGCAAGGTCCATGGCGGTGTTTCCGCGCTGCCGTCCACGGTGTTCGAAGCCAGCTCGGAAATACGGATGCAGATCCAGAGCCCGGCGAAGGCCGCCTTGGCTCACAAGGCACTGGAATTCGTCGAAGCCGGCATGTCGGTCATGCTCGACGATTCCACGACGGTACTCGCCCTCGCGCGACTGTTGAACAAGGTGGGTCCGTTGACGGTCATCACTAATTACCGCCAGGTGATCGAGGTGTTCCGCGAGAATGACGACATCCGCCTCATCGTTCTCGGCGGCCAGTACTCCCGCACACACGACTCGTTCATCGGCCTGCCCACCGACGGCTCAGTGAGCTCCTACGCCGTCGACATCGTTTTTCAATCGACGTCAACCATGGGTTCCGAGATGACGTACCACCAGGAACAGGATGTCGTCTTCATGAAACGAGCCATGCTCAAAGCAGGCACGAGGCGGATCCTCATGATGGACGGAAGCAAGGTAGGCCGGACCTCCCTTCACCGCTTCGTTCCCGTCAGCGAATTCACGGACATCATCCTCACCGACGATGTGCCAGCCGAGGAGCGTGAGGCAATCGCGGAGAACTGCCAGGTACATCTCGCCACGCTCGCACCTCACCGTTCAGGCCGTGCGGAAGCCGTCTAGGAATACCGGTTTCGAGCTGTGAAATGCGCAATTGGCCGGCAGCGTTCCACTCAGCACCAGGCGCCGGCAGGAACTAAAGCATCCGAACCGTGAAAGACCGACATTCCCAACTGTCAATCAATCCTTGGGCAGGCCCGTGGCCGGTAGGACTTTGGGGGCGGATACGGACGACGCGCAAACGCGGCAGCGCCAGGAGGAGACTCTTGATCGCCGTCTTGAGCCCAGGAACGTCTGAAATCGTGTCGCGTACCTGCCCCCGGCCTGCGCCAAGATCTTGGAGCCCTGACAACCGGGAAAGGTCAGGCTAAATGGCCTTACCAGGGTTCAGGATTCCCAGCGGATCGAATACCTCCCGAATCGAATGCTGGAGCCCGAGTGAAATATCACCCAACTCGGCTTGGAGCCAGTCACGTTTGAGCAGCCCCACGCCGTGTTCCCCGGTGAGCGTTCCGCCCAGGCCCCTCGCGAGGTGGAACATCTCGCCTAAGGCAATCTTGGCCGGTCCTTCAGTTATGGATTCCTCGTGATCCATGACAATCATGGGGTGCAGGTTTCCGTCCGCAGCGTGGGCGATTGTGAAGATCCGTACCCCTGTCGTTTGGGAGATTTCCTCCAGGCCGGACACCGCTTCGGCCAGCCGGTTCCTCGGCACACCAATGTCTCCGATAGATACCCTGCCCATGCGCTCCAGTGCCGGAATCGCTGCCCGGCGGGTTGCCATGAGCCGGTTGGCGTGGTCAGTATCGGCCGCTTTCTCATATGAGCTTGCGAAGGGCTTAATGGCTTGGATGAGTACATCCTGTTCCAGGAACGCCCCGTATCCGTCGGTCTGGGCGAGAAGGAAGGCACCGCCCCGCGCCCGGTGGCCAGTTCCGAGTGCATCGTCAACAGCTGCAAGCGTTGGACCGTCCATCAGTTCCAGGACAGAAGGCTGCAGCCTTGCAGCAATAATGGCCGACGCCGCTCGGGCGGCACGGGAGACATCCGGAAAGTAGGCCGCCACTGTCGCCGTGTGAACCGGCCGGGGACGAAGGCGGAGCGTTGCTTCGACAACTACTCCAAGCGTCCCTTCCGAGCCGATCATCAGGGCGTTCAGATCGTATCCCGTTACGCCCTTGATGGTTCCTCGCCCGGTGCGCAGCACCCTTCCATCAGGCAGCACGACGCGAAGGGCCAGTACTGATTCACGGGTTACGCCGTACTTTGCGCACCACATCCCCCCTGCGTTGGTGGCAATGTTGCCGCCAATGGAACAGATGGCTGTGCTGGCCGGATCGGGGGCGTAGAAAAGGCCGTGTTCCCCGGCGGCAGCGTTGACCTCGGCATTGAGCACGCCGGGCTGGACAACAGCGATCTGTTCGACTGGGTCGATGTGAAGGATTCGGTTCATCCTTGAAAGATCCAGGACGACCTCTCCCGCCTTCGCTGAGGCTCCTGCGGCAAGACCGGTGCCTGCACCTCGAGGAACGACCGGAACGAGATTGGCGGAAGCGAGCTTCATGGTCTCGATGACGTCCTCAGCCGACTCCGCGTAGACGACCCCATCGGGCAGTGTTGCCGGGGTGTACCCCGAACGGTCCTTGCCCGCCCGAAGCCGGTCTTCGTGCTCAATAGAAGCGCTGCGGGAAGCGTTGAGGAGGACGGCTGATGCTGGTGTATCAGCCGGTGCGGAGTTGGTGCTCATCAAAAACCTCTTTGTTTTCTGGATGAATCCGCCGAGGGTTTGCCTTTTCAGAGGCGACGCCCCGGGCGTCTTTTTTTCGTGGACGTGCTTGTCCGTTATGGAACCATCCAGCCGCTCACTGGGGAGGGTATTGCGAAGAAGCCACCGGCCGATGCGAGGGCGAGTCCGAGGCTTGTCGTCTGGCCGGACAGTTTCATCACGAAAGTCCGCGCCGGTCCGGCGCTGACTGTGAGAATGGTCCGGCGCAGTACGTGACGCTGCCGACGGCGGCGATTGCTCCGGCCACGTGATCGGCGGAAAATGTTCCTTTGAAGCTGTCCGGGGTACTAAGGATGCTCATGGTGCCGGCACCCCCGCGACGACTTCGTGTTCCGGGCGGTTTCCCCCAGCCATGGCGACGGCATTGCGGGCGCAGATCCTGGCCATTTCCGCCCGGACCGACGTCGTGGCGCTTCCAAGGTGCGGAAGCAGCACCGTGTTGGGCAGCTCGGCAAGGCCCGGGGACATGGACGGTTCGTTTTCGTAAACGTCCAGGCCGGCCGCGGCGATCCCGCCGTTCCGCAGCGCCCGCACCAGGGCGGGCTCGTCGACGACGGGCCCGCGGGCTGTATTGATCAGGATTGCCGAGCTCTTCATCCTGCCGAGAACGTCTTCATCTACCAGATGGTGGGTTTCCGGGCTCAGCGGCACGTGCAGCGACAGGAAGTCGCTGGTGGCTACGAGTTCATCCCAGCCTACGGCCCGGGCCTCGCCGCCGAATTCCGCCAGTTCGCCGGCCGTGACGGGTCGATGGCCGGGTGGCCGGGGGCAGAAGATGATCTTCATGCCGAAAGCGATGGCACGCCTTGCCGTCGCTCGGGCAATCCGGCCAAAACCGGCCAGGCCCAGGGTGGCCCCGGAGACATCCAGCCCCAGCATGAATTGGGGCTCCCAGCCCATGTAGCGGCCGGCACGCATCAGGGCATCCGCTTCCACGGCGCGGCGGGCTGTGGCCAGGATCAGCAGCAGGGTTACGTCAGCCGTTGCGTCCGTCAGTATCCCGGGAGTATTGCCTACCATGATCGAGTGCCGGGCGGCCGCGGAAATATCAATGTTGTCAAAGCCGGCAGCGTAGTTGGAGATGCCGGTAAGCCGCGCCCGGGCGAGCAGATCCGCGTCGAGCCGGTCGCGGAGCTGGGAGACCACGACGTCGTAGCTGCCGGAGGCGCACTCCCGGCTCAACTCCTCAGGGCTCAGCCGGAATCCCGGGACGTGGACAGTGCCGGCGGCACGGAGTATCTCCATGCCAGGTGACGGAATTTCCGTGGTCACCAAAAAGGATAGACGGTTCACTGGCTGACCGCCTGCCCGGTCCGGACAACAACCTCGTGCCCCAGCCGCTCCCGGATGGACACCGTGGCCTGGGCGGTGCGCGGGAACATCGCATCGGCGATGCAGGTGGCAAGCAGTGCAATTCTCATGGCTGCCTCTCAGCGGGGACTGGCCCCGGCTAGTGTGGTCTGACCATAGTAGGCATGTGGTTTCTGTCTCGTCCAGCCACAGGCGATCCGGTGATGCAGATCACACCACGCGGCAAAGAGTGAGCTACACTCGTGTGGTCAGACCATGATGGTCGGACCACATTTATGGCATGTCACCCGTTCGCTCAACGTGGAGGAACCCCGTGGACCATTTCACCCCAAGCACCGACCCGGTGTTGAACAGCATCGGCTGGTCAGCCATCGCCGGCCTGCTGCCGCTGGTCACATTTTTCATCCTGCTCGCCGTCGTCAGAACCAAGGCCCATGTCGCGGCAGCCGCCGCCCTGTTCATGGCCCTCGTTGTCGGTATCGTGGCCTTCAACATGCCGGCCGGCCTCGCGCTTCTCTCAGCCAGCCAGGGCGCTGCCTTCGGCGCCTTCCCGGTGCTCTGGATTGTCATCATGGCCGTGTGGCTCTATCAGGTGACCGTGCTCAGCGGCCGCTTTGAGGATCTGCGCCGCGTCTTCGACGTGATCGGCGGCGGCGATGTGCGCGTGCAGGCCATCCTCGTCGCGTTCTGCTTCGGCGGCCTACTGGAGGCCCTCGCCGGTTTCGGAGCCCCCGTAGCCATCACCGCCACCATGCTGCTTGCACTGGGAATTGCACCGCTGAAGGCCGCTGCGGCCGTGCTGGTCGCCAACACGGCGCCGGTTGCCTTCGGTGCCGTGGCTATCCCCATTACAACCGCCGCTGGGCTGACCGGGCTGCACGCGGACCATATAGGCGCCATGGTGGGCCGCCAGGCTCCGTTACTGGCCACGTTTGTGCCGCTGATCCTGCTCTTTATCCTGGACGGACGTAAAGGTTTGAAGGACTGCTGGCCGGCCGCTCTCGTCACCGGCCTCGTCTTCGCCGCGGCCCAGTTCCTCTGCTCCAACTACTTCTCCTATGAGCTGACCGACGTTGTCGCCTCGCTGGCGGGCATGGGCGGCGCCGTGGTGTTCCTGCGGTTCTGGCGTCCGCGGGGCAGCGCCGAGGCCTTCGGTCGGCTGGGCATTGTTCGGACGGCGCAGTCAACCGCCGGCGCGGGCTCCTCGGGCGCGGGCTCCGCCGGCCGGGGCAGCCGTGTGGCCGTGATCGAGGAGCCCGCCGGCGCGGAGCGGCTGACGCCGGGGCGCACCTGGCTGGCACTTTTTCCGTATTTCCTGGTGATCGTGATCTTCGGTGTCGCCAAGCTGTGGAAGCAAGGTGCGGACCTTCCTGCGTTCCTGGCCTCGACGGATATCAAGATTCCGTGGCCGGTCCTGCATGATGCCCTGGTCAATGCCGAGGGCGGGCCTGTTTCCACCACCGTCTACAAGCTCCAGTGGCTGTCCAGCCCGGGAACCCTGCTGCTCATCACCGGTATCATCGTCGCGGTGGTCTACTCGAAATGCGATGAGGGGGGCCGGTTCCGGCTTTCGGTCCCTGCGGCGCTGGCGGAAATCTGGAGAACCGTCGTGAAGATGCGCTGGGCCGCCCTGACCATACTGACCGTGCTGGCACTGGCCTACGTGATGAACAATTCCGGGCAGACGGTGTCCATCGGTACCTGGCTCGCCGGCACGGGCGGCTTCTTTGCCTTCCTCTCTCCCGTGCTGGGCTGGCTTGGCACCGCGGTGACCGGCTCGGACACGTCATCGAACGCGCTCTTTGCCAAACTGCAGCAGACAGCCGGACTCAAAGCCGGCATCGACCCCAATCTGTTGGTATCCGCCAACACGTCCGGAGGGGTCGTGGGCAAGCTGATCAGCCCTCAGAACCTGGCCATCGCCGCCACGGCGGTGAGCATGGACGGCCAGGAATCGGCCATTCTGCGCAAGGTGGCGGGCTGGAGCGTCGGAATGCTCCTGCTGCTGTGCATCCTGGTGTTCCTACAGTCCACCCCGGTTCTGGGTTGGATGTTGCCCTAGCCTCCGGTCTGAACGTCCCGCCATGCCGGAGACGAATCGCCGGTTCCGGCATGGCAGGATGAGGATGTGACAATGAAAGAGCCAAAAGCGGCAGGAATCCAGCGCACCTCGGACGCGGTTCTTCACAACATTGAAGCGGACCTGCGTGCAGGGCGCATCAAGCTCGGGGACCAGTTACCCGGCGAACGCACGCTGGCAGAGACCTATGGCATTTCCCGCGCTTCCGTTCGCGAAGCCATCCGCATCCTGGACGTCATGGGGGTGGTGCGCACCTCCGCCGGGTCGGGCCCCAAGTCCGGGGCCATCGTCATCTCCGAACCTTCCGCAGGACTCTCCTCCGCGCTGCGCCTGCACGTGGCCACCAACCGTCTGCCGGTGGCGGATATCGTGCAGACCCGCATCCTGCTGGAGACATGGGCCGCGCAGACGGCTGCCCTCAGGGATGAGGCACCGGATGTCCTGGAGCGGGCCGGGCAGCTGCTCCAGGCCATGGACGAACCGGACGTGGACCGCGCAATGTTCCACACCCTGGATGCCCAGTTCCATGTGGCTCTCAGCTCCCTTGCCGGCAACGCCGTGATCGAGACGATGATGGACTCGCTGAGCGGTTCCATCCGCGGTTACTCCAAGGACGCCATGGAAGGCTTCGAGGCCTGGCCTGAGATCCAGGCCGTCCTGCGCTTCCAGCACCACAGCATTTTCGAGGCCGTCCAGGCACGAGACGGTGAACTGGCAGCCCGGTTGCTGCGTGAGCACATCGAATGGTTCTACGCCCAGAGGCAGCGAGCCTGACCCATCAACCGGCGGCCGCCCAGGACAGCCCTGCGCACTGGGGTGGCGCCGGCGGCGCAGTGCCAGGGCGGCACGCGGCGCCTCTGTAGAGACGCCTTCTCAGGAGACCTGCCCCGGTTCTTCTACTTGGCCATTCCGGCATGAACCGGCACGAACTCGATGTTGTTCTTAGGGTGGACACTTTTCGTCGGGCCCCGCGAATATCCTTTCGCGTCCAGTTGATTCTGCGCTCGGTACACGGCCAGGGCTTCGTCATAGATCGCATTGATCTGATGGCCAAAGAACACCTCCTGCGACCCGCCGATGAAAGTGATGGATATGAGCGAGTTGTCAGGAAAATGCCTGTTCATGCGGATGAAGCCGTCGGTATCCTGCTGGAGATTAATCATGTGATTCCCACTTTCGTGATCGAGAACTTCCAGTCTTCCGTAACTTCCTTCGTTCCGTGTGACCGGCACCGCGGATGGCAACCTTTCGATCAAGAGGATTCGTACCACGACATGCCGGACAGGGCTCGCTAGAGCTAACAGAGGGTGTGACCTCACGGGATGTTTGAGGCCCTGTGGGGGACACCGGCGGCGCCGGCAGCGGCGACCAGAATGGTCGCACGCGCGGCGTCCATGCGCTCTGTGACCTCGAGCTGAGCTACCCGGCTTCTTCGCCGTCCCAGCTGACGTGAACCCACCGCTGCCCCTCGCCGTCCCAGGACTCCGAGTGCCCCAGCAGGGCGAGATCCTCAAAAGTGGCGTCGATTCCGTGGCTCTGAAGAGTGTCGCGAAGTTCTTGTGTGGCCTCCCGGACCGCTAAAGCTACCACCTCGGGGCCATCGGACGTGACGCGCCGGGAAGCTGCAAATATTGCACTCATGGACACCATTGTTCACGATAGGCCCCTCCATGGAAACCGCCAAGACCGCAGCGCCGGAAGCGACACGGCTGAGGATCCACAGCAAGTTTGGCCGCTTGGCGTCAATCCTCTTCGGACCAACACAGTGGAGCGCCAGATTGGGTGCCCAAGCGAAGCCACCGGATGCGGCCAGCTTCTGACTATGCGTGACTCTGTGACAATGAGTGGATTACCATGGCTCCATGTCAGCGCCCGCGATGCCCGGTCACGAGCGGCTGCTCCGGGTGGTGCTGGCGACCGCGATCGTCGGCGGGCCACTGGGCTACCTCGTTGGCGGTCTGCTCGCCCCGGCCATCCACGGCTCCGCGCGGTCAACCATTGACGCAAACGCGGCAGCCAATCCCGTCACGAACGCCGTGCACCTGACCGCGTTCGTCGTCGCCTCCTTCCTGCTCCCCGTTGGAGCGGCCGGCCTCGCCCACCTCGCCTACCGTCGCACGCCTTGGCTCGCCTCGATCGGTGGGCTGCTCGGCGTGT
The DNA here is from genome assembly GCA_039636785.1 of Micrococcaceae bacterium Sec5.7. Classification (NCBI taxonomy): domain Bacteria; kingdom Bacillati; phylum Actinomycetota; class Actinomycetes; order Micrococcales; family Micrococcaceae; species Micrococcaceae bacterium Sec5.7. Next base: position 4,223,582 of record CP144169.1, read on the forward strand.
TGGGATGGTTGCTGTTCTCGGCCTTGGCTGCCCTGGACGATCTCGCCAACACCATGGCTCACGTTCCGGATCGCAGTTCCTACGTCGCATTGTTGGACCGGTTCACCAACGGCGCGGTGATGAGCGCCTACCTCCTCGTCTATGTCATCTGTCACCTGGTGGCCTATGTGATGTTCGGAATCGCGTTGCGCCGGGCTCGGGTCATCCCCCTGTGGTCGGCCTGGGCGATGATTGCCAGTAGCCCTTTCACGATCGCCGCGTTCGCTCTGCCTGGCGAGCCCGGGCCCATCGCCGTGGCTGTCGGTGTTGCTGCGCTGACCCTGCTGCTGATCGGCAGCCTGCCCGCAGCCCAAGCCATGGCCACTTGGCACAGCCCATCCGGCCCCTGACAAAGTCCGCACGTTCAGATGCCCGTGGTTCTTTGGGTTCAGGGACGCAGCGTTTTGAGGGCGCCGGCCCACGCGATGACCTGATCGAAGACCCGTTCCAGGGCCTGCACCGCCCGGGGCGACGGGGTGAAAGTGGTGTAGTTTTCGAACTCCGTGGCCAGCGGCAGGGCGACCTGGGCGCGGACATCGGCCATCTGCACTTCGGCGGCTATCTGCCGCAGATGTTCAACCGCCCGGGTCCCGCCGGCGCTGCCGTAGCTGACGAAACCGACAGCTTTGTTGTTCCACTCCCGGTAGAGGTAATCGATGGCATTCTTCAAAGCTCCCGGCACTGAGTGGTTGTACTCGCCGGTGACGATGATGTATCCGTCGAAGGAGGCGATGACCTGCGCCCAGGCCTTCGTATGCTCGTTCCGGTACTGCCCGAGGGAGGGCGGGCGCGGTTCATCCAGCAGCGGTAGACCGAAGTCACCCACATCGACAAGTTCGACCTGTGCATCAGCTCGCTTCTTCCCCTGCTCACAAACCCAGTCCGCCACCGTTTTCCCGACCCTGCCCGGGCGCGTACTTCCCAGCACGATGGCTATCCTCACCATGGCACCTCATCTCCCCTGCATCCATGGCAACCTGTGCCTGTTACAACACTGTGGGAAGGGCACTTCTTCCCTGAGACGGTCGCTGGTGCCTCTCACCGGGCCCGGGGGATGGCGCAGCAGGTGACGGCCGGTCCTTGTTCCCGACGTGGCGTGCAGGTCATTGTTCCCAGTGCCCGGCAGGAGGTATTCTCCATGCAATGACTGGAATCGGGGAACAGTGAGTGCAGACTGCAGCCGGGGACCGGTGGCGGCTCGGAGGCAGCACCGGGGCAATGTCATCTGGAATGCCGCCATTGGACTGCTGGTGTCCGTTTTTGTTATCGGGATTGCGGGCTGTTCCGATCAACCGCCCGGGGCGGGCGATAAGCAATCAACATCCCTTCCGGCCGATATGCCCTCCGCTCAGCCGGCCGGGGTCAGCGAAGCGATGGCCAGCATCCAAGAACGTGCCAAAGAGCGAGGCGTTACGCTGAACAACGTCTGGTACGAAGCAGACGACCCTGCGGTGGTCGCCTTCGTGCCGCAGGCACCCAATGGCGACCTGGCCGGGTTCACCGCCGACGTCACGTCCGTTGCAGCCTCTGCCCACGGGTTTGCCGTCCGAATCAAGAACGTCAAGCGGAGCACCGGCGCAAGCAAGGCCATCCAGAGCCGGCTGGCCGCCGACACCGGTTACTGGGCCGAACTGGGAATCACGATCACCGCACACGGAATCAACACAGACGGCGACACCGTCATCGCCGATGTGCTCGATGCCAAAGACCTTGACGACGTCCGAAGGCAGATGATCGCCCGCTATGGGCAGGGCATCGACGTGCAAAACGTGAGCGGAAGGGCCCAGCCTGCTTCGCGACCCAGCCATTAGATTGCCGATCACATCAGACGAGGCGGACATGAGCAACACTCCAACCCAGCAGGACGTGGCAGCGCCGGAAGCACCGGACGTCGATGCTGAGCTGCTTCACCGTGTCGCGGCGGAACACGGCGTCGGCACGTCCTTCCAAGGCTGGGACGGGCTGACGCACGACGTCGCCCCGGACACTCTGATCAAGGTCCTGGCCGCCCTGGGAATCCCGTCCCACACCAACGAACTCGTGGAAGCGGCCTTGGCCGAGGCGGAACTTGGGCCGTGGCGGCGGATGCTGCCACCCGCCGTCGTTCTCCAGGAGGGAGCGCAGGCGCTGGTGGCCGTCCATGTCAGGGACGGGACCCCGGCCAGGCTGACCGTCGCCGCCGAGGACGGACGGAACATTGATGCCGTGCAGCAGGATATTTGGGTCGAGCCGCGCGAGGTTGACGGTGTGCTCACCGGCCGGGCGACGTTCGAAGTGCCGGCGGAGCTGCCGCTGGGCTGGCACACCTTGCGCGCGGAGTCCGACGGCGTGACGGCGGAGGCCGCGCTGGTGGTGGTGCCGGCGAAGCTGACCACGTCAGCGCCGCTGGAGCAGCGGCGCGGCTGGGGGCTGGCCACGCAGCTATATTCGGTGCGATCCAGGCGGTCGTGGGGCATCGGGGATTTCGCGGATCTGGCGGATTTGGCGTCCGTGAGCAGCGCCCGGGGCGCGGACTATGTGCTGGTGAACCCGCTCCACGCTGCCGGACCGGTGCCACCCGTAGAGCCCTCCCCCTATTCCCCGTCCACCCGCCGCTTCTTCAACCCCCTCTACATCCGGATTGAAGCCGTCCCGGAACTGGCCTACTTGAAGCCCCGGAAGCGAGCCAGAGTGGACCGGCTCAGGGCGAAGACCCGGGAGCTGAATAAGGACGCAGACCAGCTGCACCGCGACCGGATCTATGCTGCGAAGCTGGCAGCGCTGGAGCTTCTGTACCGGACCCGGCGGAGCCCGTCCCGGCAGCGCGAGTTCGACGAATTCTGCCGCGCGGCCGGTACCGGGCTGGACGACTTTGCGCTCTGGTGCGCCATCCGCGAGGACCTCGGCCCGGAGGATCCGTTCTGGCAGAACCCGGTCTCTGCTGTCGGCACTCCGTTGGTGGCAGCCCTGCGGCTGAAGCTGTCCGCCCGGATTGGTTTCCACCGGTGGCTGCAATGGATTTGCGACGAACAGCTCGAATCCGCTCAGCACGTGTCGAAGCGGGAAGGAATGCGCCTCGGCGTGGTGCATGACCTGGCGGTCGGGGCGGACCTGAACAGCTCAGACGCCTGGACCCTGCGGAGATTCCTAGCGGCCGGAGTAAGCGTTGGCGCCCCGCCGGACATGTACAACCAGTTGGGCCAGGACTGGCAGCAGCCGCCCTGGCATCCGCGCCGGCTGGCCGAGGCCGGCTATGCTCCCTTCCGCGAAATGCTTGCCACAGTGCTCCGTCACGCCGGCGGAATTCGGGTGGACCACATCCTGGGACTCTTCCGGCTCTGGTGGGTGCCGGCCGGGAATTCGCCCCACGAGGGTGCCTACGTGCGCTACGACCACGAGGCAATGATCGGGATCCTGGCGCTCGAGGCCCAGCGTGCGGGTGCTGTGGTCATCGGCGAGGATCTGGGCGTCTTCGAGCCGTGGGTCCGGGACTATCTGGCCGCCCGCGGTATTCTAGGCACTTCAATTCTCTGGTTCGAGAACGACGGCGATGCCCCCCTTGCGCCCGAACGGTACCGGGTCCAGGCCTTGTCCAGCGTTACTACCCATGACCTGCCGCCAACAGCTGGCTACCTCGCCGGGGACCATGTAACGCTTCGCGGCGAGCTGGGCTTGCTGGAACGGCCGGTGGACGAGGAGCGGGCAGAGCACGAACTCACGCTCGCGAAGATGATGGGGCTTCTCCGGGAGCGCGGGCTCCTGCCGGCGGAAGGCACGGCACCGGAGCAGGAACAGATCGAAGCCCTCTACCGGTTGCTGGCGCAGTCGCCGTCAGCTCTGCTCAGCGTGGCTCTGGTGGACGCGGTGGGCGAGCGCCGGGTGCAGAACCAGCCGGGGACCACCTCTGCGCTGTACCCCAACTGGCAAGTGCCGCTGGGAGACGCCGACGGCCGGTCCGTGCTGATCGAGGATCTGGAAGATAATCCCCGGTTCAACTCGCTGCTGGCCGCGGTGGAGGAAACCCTGCACCCGTTCCCTGTGCTTCCAGCATCGAAGGGATGTCCTTGACGCCGTCCAGAATGTAGTGATGCGGGTATTGTTCCAGAACGTCCCGGCCCAGCTTCCCGCTCAGGACACCCGCTGCCCGGACGCCGGCCCGCGTGGCAGCCAGCAGGTCATTGACGGTGTCGCCGGCGGCCAGTACGTCACGGACATCCTGGACGCCGGTCAGCTCCATGGCCCGGTGGATCATGTACGGTGCGGGACGGCCGGCTGCCACTTCATCTGCGCAGACAACCGCGTCCAGCACAATGCCGCCACCCCTGGCTCCCGCACCTGCCGGACCGCCGCCCGCCACGCTCCAGCCGAGACTGTCGAGCAACGGCTTGGCCACATCCCGGGAAAACCCGGTGGTGAGGGCTACCTTGATGCCGCGCCGCCGCAGTTCGCGGATTGCATCCTCGACGCCGGGAAGCGCTTCGGGCGGGGTGGCGGCGTAGGACTCTGCGAGGATCTGCTTAAACCGGACAAAGGCATTGCTGACAGTTTCCGGCGTCGCGGTTCCGCCACCCCGCCGGATCAGTGCAGTGATTGCTTCGACCTTGTCAGCACCCATCCACTCCTGTATGTCCTCCGGGGTGGTGGTGGCGCCGGTTTCCTCCACCGAGCGGGCCAGAGCCAGGTAGACGTCGCCGTGTTCGTCGATGGTGGTTCCTGCCATGTCGCAGGCAACGAGCTTGATCATGTTCCTTGGGTTCCTTCCGCGTGCACGCGGACCAGCGCCGCGCGCCGGTCCACGGTGTTGTCAATGGTGAAGTTGGTCAGGGCGGGCAGATAGCAGTCCTCGGAGTATTCCAGCGGCTGACCGTCCGCGGATGAGGTGAGCCGGCGTTCGCGCAGCAGCGGCATGCCCTCAGCTTCATTCAGCAGTTCTGCGTCCTCCTCGCTTGCTGCCACGGCGTCAATGGTGTGCCGTGCACTGTGCAAATCCACGCCCTGCCCGTTCAGGAACGCGAAGATGGAGCCGGAGTCCGTGTCGAAGTCAAAGAGCAGCCGTCCCACTTCCGGTACAAAGCTGGTGCGCTCAATCATGGCTGGCGCACCGTCTAGGAAGCGGACGCGCAGGACCTCCACCACCTTGGTGCCGGGCTCCAGGCCGAGCTGCTCGGCGGCTTCCATGCTGGCCTCCCGCAGCGCCACCTCCAGGGTCTTCTGGCCCGGGGTCTTGCCGATGCCGATGGCCCACTCCGTGAATGAGTTGAAGGTGGAGAAGGACTGAGACGGAACGGCGGACCGGACCATGGGCGACCTTCCCCGCCCGCCCGTAAGGACACCTTCTGCGCGGAGGGCGGCCAGCGCCTGGCGGATGGGCCCACGTGAAGTGCCGAACTCACGGCACAACTCGGCTTCGCTGGGAAGCTGAAAGCCGGGGGGCCACGGTCCGTCCGAGATCCGGCGCATGAATTCTTCGCTGAGCCGGAGGTGTAGAGGTGCGTTCTGCTGGGTACTCACAACTTGATAATACAAGTGGATTCCCTGGAAAATCACTGAAAATGGCGGCCGATCATGAATGCAGCGTGAACTTAAGTGAATGAAAGCAAAGACTTGGTTAACTTGTATAGACAAGTGCCGAAATGGCTTGATTCAGGCTTCCAAACCGTCCAGTCTCTAAATTGTGAAGAACCAATCCACCCATGAATCCGGGCCCTCCGCCGCAACCTCCAGTACCGGCGTCGCACCTTCTGACCTTGTCATCGTCGGAGCGGGCATCGTTGGCCTGGCGCATGCCGCGCACGCCGTGGCCAACGGCCTCACCGTCACCATCCTGGAGCGCGATCACCGGGCGGTGGGCGCTTCAGTCCGTAATTTCGGCCACTGCTGCATCACTGCCCAGTCGGGTGAGCTCTACCTACTCGCGCAGCTGTCCCGGAAATACTGGCTCGAGTTTTCCCGGCGCGCAGGCTTCTGGGCTGTGGAGTCCGGTGCCGTTGTCCTGGCCCGTTCGGCTGCCGAGCTGGCCGTGCTGCAGGAGCTTTCCGCTGCCCGCGAAGACGGACAGGTTGTGCTGCTTACGGCGGAAGATACCCGTGGCCGTCTCAACAACGGAATACACGACGGCGGAACCACTTCCGCGGGATCCCCCACCTCCGGATCCTCGGGAACCAGCGGCTCTGCAGCCCCGCCCGCTTGGCCGGGCCTGCTGGGCGGTGCTTTCCTGCGTGACGATCTGCGGGTGGACCCGAGGACCACGGCCGCCAAGCTGGCCGCCTGGCTGGCCGAACAGCCAGGCGTCGAAATCCATTGGAATACCGCCGCTCTTGGATTCGGTCAGGATCCTGCGGGCAACGCAACCGTTAGCACCGGCAGGGGTGAGTTCCACGGCAGGCAGGTCCTGGTGTGCGTGGGTCACGATGTGGACTACCTTTTCCCTGAACTGGCGGCAGAACACCGTATTGAGCGCTGCGCCCTGCAGATGTCCCTTGCGGCGCGGCCGGCCGGCATGGATCTTGCTCCTGCAGTCCTGACGGCCACATCAATGCTCCGCTACCCTGCTTTTGCAGAGATGCCTGCAGCAGCTGCTCTCCGCGCCGAGGTCGAACAGACCCGCCCTGAACTGCTGGACATCGGCGCGAACGTCATGTTCACGCAGCGGCCGGACGGCAGCCTCATTCTGGGGGACTCCCACCACTATCACCGCACTGCGGCGCCGTTCCTGGATGAGCCCGTTACAGCAGCACTCAACGCGGAAATCGCCGCCACGATCGGCACGGACCTCGAAATCATCCAGCGCTGGCAGGGCGTCTACGCCTCCAGCGACGTGGGCCCGGTGCTGGAGCGCGAGATCCAACCCGGCGTCACCGTCATCTCGGTGACGTCCGGCGTAGGCATGACGCTGTCCTTCGGCCTTGCACACCGCACCATCTCCCGTCTTTTCTGATCACCCCCGCCCTGACCCGATCACCCCTGACCTGACCCGCCCTGGCCTTTTCCTCCCACCGCGTCCCAAGGAATCCCATGAAAACCACGCTGTTCACCGGCTCAGCCCTGGCCGTTGCCGCCGCTCTTGCCCTGACTGCCTGCGGCGGCGACGCCCAGTCGGCCGCCAATGCCAACAGCAGCACATGTCCCGGCGGCGAGATCAAGTTCGGCATCGAACCGTACGAGGACCCGGCAAAACTGAAGCCCGCCTACGACGTCCTGGCCGCGGCGCTGGAAAAGAAGCTCGACTGCCCGGTCAAGGTACAGGTGGTGGAGGACTACGCGGCCGAGGTGCTCGCGATGCGCAACGGCAAGATGGACCTGGGCCAGTTCGGGCCACTGGGCTACGTTTTCGCCAGCCAGAAGGCCGGAGCCGAGCCGCTGGTGTCCTTTGGCACTGCCGAGAAGGAGCTCAGCACCTACACGGCTGGCATCTGGGTGGCCAAGGACAGCCCCATCAGGGACATCAGGGAACTCCGGGAAAAGTCCCTGGCGCTGGGTAGCGTGGGATCCACCTCCGGCGACGTCCTGCCGCGCTTCGGGCTGCGTGAAGCAGGAATCGCCGACGCCGACCTCAAGATGGACTACACGGGCGGCCATCCGGAGGCACTGCTTGCCTTGAAAAACGGCAAGGTTGACGCCGCGGAGATCAATTCGCAGACACTGGCCACCGCAACGGCCGCCGGAACCTTCAGCAAGGACGGATTCCGCCGGATCTGGACCTCCAACCCCATCCCCAATGATCCCATCACCGTCCGCGGCGACGCCGATCCGGCCTTCAAGGAGGCAGTGAAGGACGCTTTCCTCAGCCTTGATCCGGCAGACGTGGCCAAAGTGGGCGAGTTCCTTGACGTGACGCCTCCGGGGCCCCTGCTGCCGGTAACCAAAGCGGACTACACGCCCCTCTTTGACCTTGCCAGGACCATGAATCTGTCCGAGGAGGATGTCCAGTGACACCGCCGCTCTTGAGCGTCCGGGGATTGAGCAAGTCCTTTGGCGGACGGACCGTGCTCAACGGAGTCGCTTTTGAAGTGCGCGCCGGCGAGCTGGTGGCTTTCCTTGGCGCCAACGGGTCCGGAAAATCAACCACGCTCCGCTGCGTTATGGGGATTGCGCGCCCCGACGCCGGCAGTATCAGCATCGACGGCCAGGACCTTGGACAGCTGATAGGCCGCCACCACCAGCTAGCCAGCCAACGGACCGCAATGATCTTCCAGAAGATCCATCTGGTGCCGCGGCGCTCTGCCCTGGACAACGTCTGCGCCGGAGCCTTGGCGCGGATCCCCACGGCGAAGTCGCTCACACCGATGTTCTTTCCGCGTGCCATCCAGCAGGAAGCGCTGGAATGCCTGGACCGCGTGGGCCTCGCAGACCGCGCCCTGGACCGGGTGGGCAGGCTGTCCGGCGGCCAGCAGCAGCGCGTCGCCGTCGCCCGGGCGCTGTGCCAGCGAGCGGACATTGTGCTGGCCGATGAGCCGGTCTCCGCGCTTGACCCGCACGCAGCCGAACAGGTCATGGCACTGCTCCGGAACCTAGCGCACAGCGAAAACCTGGCCGTTGCAGCAGTACTGCATCAGCCGGATCTCGCGCTGCGTTATGCGGACCGTTCCATCGGGCTGCTCAACGGCTCCATGGCGTTCAACCTCCCTTCGGGCGCGGTCAGCCCCGCTCAACTGGACGTGCTGTACGCGCCGCACAGGAGCCTTGCAGCATGAGCCCCGGAACCCTCTCCCGCCCCGCTGTAGAAATCCGCCCGGATGCGCGTCTCCTGAAGAAGCCCATGCGGTGGGCCACGACGGCGGGACTGACTGCCGCCGTCGTCGTTCTGCATGTTCTTGCAGTCCAAGGGACGGACTTCCAGCCCGCACTGCTGGTGGACGGCTGGAAGGGCATGGCCGCGTTCGTGGCAGATGCAGTCCCGCCGGACCTGGATTGGGAGGAGACGGTCAAGCCCGGCCTTGAAGCTACGTTGGTGACCCTGTGGATCGGCCTGCTGGGCACCACGCTGTCCGTGCCGTTCGCGCTGCTGCTGGCCGTACTTGCCGCGAACACCATCACCCCGCACCGACTGGTGTACCAGGCCGCCAGGTCCATACTGTCCTTCCTCCGCGCCGTGCCGGACATCGTGTTCGCGCTGATCTTCGTGACGGCCGTGGGGCTCGGGCCCTTCGCCGGTGTGCTGGCGCTGATCTGCCACAACACCGGGGTGATGGGCAAACTCTGGGCCGAGTCCATGGAGGAGATCGACGCCGGACCTCAGGAGGCGCTGCGCATCGCCGGCGCCAACCGGATCCAGCAGGTGGCGAATGCCACCCTTCCCATGGTGGTGCCGCAGTTCGTGGGGCTGCTGCTGTACCGCTTCGACGTCAACGTCCGATCTTCACTCGTGCTGGGGCTGGTGGGGGCCGGCGGCATCGGCCTGCTGATCAACCAGGCCATCAAGTCCTTCCGCTTCGATGCCATGCTCACGCACATCATGATCGTGCTGGTGCTGGTCATCGCGGTGGATCAGTTCTCCGCCTGGATCCGCCGGAGACTGGCTGCCTGAGCAAGGCGGCCGGACCCCTGGCAGCGTGGCCCCTGGCGGCGGATTCCTCAACTCGGTTGTGCCAGGACAAGCGCCGTCGGTGATCCGGTCCTGAGCCGGTTCACGGGCGACCCAGGCAAACCGCTCACCGGGTCCAGGGCGAACGTGACCACGTCTCCGGAGCGTTCATGGGCAACGTGCAGCCAGCTGTTCCGTACCAGATGATGGCGGGGCCAGTCCCCGCCGCTGGGGAAATCCGCCAGCGGGCTTAGGGACGAGCCGATATCGTCCACAGCCAGCACACCGATTCGATTCGAGCCCCGGACTCCCACGTACATGTGACGTCCGTCAGGAGCCAGGGCTATCTCCGCGGCGGCATCGGAGGGCAGCGCTTCACCCAAAGTTGCCGGACCGTGGCTGATCAGCTGGAAATTTCCGGAGTCGGCGGCTGGCCGGACCACAAAGACCTGGATGGAATACTCCGACACCACAAAAACGCTGCCGTTGCCATGCTGCACCAGGTGCCGGGGTCCGCTGCCCTCGGGGAGCACAACCTCGTGATCCAGGTCCAGGCCCTTCCCGGGGGCGTAGTTCCAGACCCGCAGGAGATCGTGCCCCAGATCAGTGGTCATCACCCGTCCGTCGGCGAGCATCAGGCTGGCGTGTGCACGGCTTGCGCGGCCACCGTCGGACAACTTGCCGTCAGTCGTATCGCCGTTGGATGAGCCGCGGTCCGGCGCGCCGCCGCCGAGCGCCTGTGACTTGTAGGGATCTCTGGCAGGTTCCGCCGCGAACCTCGCGGCGATGCCGCCGTCGTCGTTCAGTTCAAAGAGCAGCACCTGGCCGTCACCCCAGCACGCAACCACCAGGAACCTGCCAACGGGATCAACGGCCACATGGCACGCAGCCTCCCCGGCGGTCCACGGCTTGCCAAAGGCTTCCAGCCCGAATTCTCCGGCGCGACGGAATGCCTGCACCGTCTGGGTGCGCTCACCCACGGCGTAAACAACAGCGAGCGAAGGGTGTACTGCCACGAACGACGGCGAATCGGTCACCGCCGCTGTGCCCAGCCAGGTCAGCGTTCCGTCCGTGGCTGCGGAAATCGCGCCGATCCCGGCGCCGCTGCCGCCGCTGTCCGCGGTGTAGGAGCCGGTCCAGATGAGTGTGCTTGTGCCGGGAGAAGTCATGGACCCATCCTGCCAAGAATTGTTCGTTCGCGGATCTGGGTCAACGTGTCGGATAGCATGGAGTTTCCAGCTGCAGCAGAAGGAGGTGAGACCCATCAACGCACTATCAGTTTGGGTTCTCCCCGCATTCTGCCGTCCGGACCGCCGGGCCTAGATGCGGCAAGGAGCGCCCATCGGCTCACCGAAAGGCGCTCCTATGTCAGCTCCCCAATTACTGCCCTCCCTCTCCGAAACCATCACGCGGCTCCGTGCCGCCGGCTGCGTTTACGCCGAAGAAGAGGCCGCCCTGCTACTTGCCGCCGCGCCCACTCCCGCAGAGCTCACTACTGCCGTGGACCGGCGGATCGCAGGATTCCCGCTGGAACACATACTTGGCTGGGCAGAGTTCAGCGGCCTGCGGATCATCGTGGACCCTGGCGTTTTTGTACCTCGCCGCCGCACGGAGATTCTCGTCACCGAGGCGGCGCCTCTGCTGAGGAAGGCATCTCTGCTCACAACCGCGTCCCTGCTAAGAAACGGGTCCGACGACGGCGCGCCGGGAACCGTCGTCGTCGACCTCTGTTGCGGCACAGGTGCGGTAGGCACTGCCTTGGCCGCAATTCTGAAAGGAATTGAGCTCCACGCAGCAGATATCGATCCGGATGCGGTGGAGTGTGCCTGCCGGAACATTCTTCCTGCCGGCGGGGAGGTGCATGAGGGGGATCTGTACGATGCGCTTCCGGCATCTCTGCGCGGCTGCGTAAATGTGCTGGTAGTCAATGCCCCCTACGTTCCCACGGCATCCATCTGGACAATGCCGCAGGAAGCCCGACTGCATGAACCGCGGATTTCGCTGGACGGCGGTTTGGACGGGCTCGATATTCAGCGGCGGGTGGCGGCAGGGGCCCCGGAATGGCTGGCGCCGGGCGGCCACCTGCTGATTGAGACGAGCGAACGGCAGGCCGCGCAGACCGCGGACATCGTGGCTGGCAGCGGACTCGCGGCGAGAATCCTCAGCTCCGAGGAGTTGGACGCAACTGTTGTCATCGGGACAGCTGCTGCCTGAACCTGCATTTTATGTCCTGAAGGTGTTATTGCGTTGTGGTTTTTGGTGGGGGTCGATGTGGCGTGGGGGGATGAACCAGGGGATGCCGTTTTGGATCTGGATGGTCCATTGTTCTTTGTGGATGAGGTGGTGGTGGTGGCTGCAGAGGAGGGTTCCATTGTCGGTGCCGGTGGTGCCGCCGTGGGACCAGTAGATGATGTGGTGGGCTTCGGTCCAGGGTGCCGGCATGGTGCAGTTGGGGAAGGCGCAGCCTTGGTCGCGGGCGGTGATGGCCTTGCGGATGTGGGGCGGGAAAATGCGGGAGGTGTGGCCGATGTCCATGACACGGCCTGCGCTGCCGAGGAGGACGGGGATGATGTCGGCGTCGCAGGCGAGCTGGCGGATGGTGGAGGCGGTGACGGGGCCGGTGAAGGTGAACGTCCCGGTATCTGTCCCGGGTCCCGCGCCGCCGCCGCCGGGCCGGGGTCCGGGAGTATCTTGTGCGGGGCTGCCGGTGGGCGCAGTGCCGGTGTCTGCCCACGGTCCGCCGGTGCCGGGTGTGCCGGGTGTGGAGTCGAATCTGGCGCCGGAGCCCGTGCCGGTAGCAGCGCCCGTGCCGGTGCGGGTGTAGCGGGGTCCTTGTTCGCTGGCATGGTGGAGGCGGGTGAGGAGGTCCTGGTAGCTGATGGTAGCCGTGACCTGGGGGCGGAAGCCGCCGGCGGTGGGGAGGTTGCCGGTGGTGAGGGCTGCCTTGCAGGCGCTGATGAGGCCGTCGAGGAGTTTCTGCGGGCGGGTCCTGCGGTCCAGGGTGACCTCGATACTGCCGGGTGCCGGCAGGTCATTCCCGTCGGCATCCACGACGACCGCGGTGACTGCACCCGTGCCTGAAGCTTCTGCGGTGGCTGCTGCGCGGGCGCGGGTGTCTGTTGCCGCGTCCGCGTCTGCATCCGTCCCGGCGCTTGTGTTTGTTTCCTCGCCGCTGCCTGTGTCCGGGTCCTGAACTGCGCCGCTGCCTGTGTCGGCCTCGTGGATTGGGCGGGTGCGGGGGTTGGTGGCCGCGTTCATGACGGTGAGGAGGTGTTCGAACTGGTCCTGGGTGGCGAAGATTTCGAGGTGGTGGAGTCCGCGGCGGGGGTGGCGGATGAATGCGCCCTGGCGGTGGCGGAGCTCTTCTTCGGAGGGTTCGGCGCCGTTGGCGTCGATGAAGTCTGTCCAGGTTTTGGCGATCCGGGTCAGGAAGTCGGTGTCATTGTTGATCGCGGTGCTGGTGAGGTTGTGTTCCATAGCGGTGGCGGTGTCCGGGCCGGTGAGGTGCCGGACGCGGTCCAGGGCCATGGTGATGATGGTTCCGGCGCGGGAGGACACGGAGGCGACTGCGATGGCTGCGGCGAGTTCTTCGCGTTCGGCCGGCATGGGCTGGCCGGCGAGCCCGGTGCGGGGCAGGATGGTACCGGCCAACGCGAGGCGGCGCCTGGCTTCGGCGATGCTGATCCGCAGCCGGACGCGCAGGAACTCGGCGGTGTTCCGGCAGCCGTCATCGGACGGAACAGGAGCAGGGCTGCCCACGGCTGTCTGGTTCCCCCAGCCTGTGGTCCAGCCCGCCGCGGATCCCGGCGCCGCGTTGGCTGCTTCCTTCCGGGTCCGGTCCACCGCACCAGCCGCGAGGAGCTGCAGGTACTCCACCGTCCGGGAGAGCTCCTCGACGCGGCCGGCGAAGTCCGCGGCGTCACCGAAACCCGCCCGCGCAAGGTCACCGGGCGCCGTCGAACCCACACCCCTCAACAGCGACAGCGAACTGTCCAGACCGTCGGATGTACTGCCCGCGAAGGCCCCGCCGCCGGACGCTGCAACCTCGGGACGCACAGCCCCGGCGCCGGACGCAGAAGTGCCCGCACCGCCGGCGTCCTGAGAACCCGGAGCACGAAGAACCGAGGGAACCCTCCGCAATCCCCGCTCGCGCGCAGCAGGGGCGATACCGGGGCCGGGCAGTGCTGCCCGGCCCCTTGTGTCTACCTCAACCCGCTCCCCGATGGCGTCCATATAAGAACTATGGCAAGGAGGTACGACAATATAAGCGCAGTCGAAATGCGGTGTCCAAGTGGGTAGATGCAGCCACCGCACGCCGTGCGGCTATTTCCTCTCAGGATCCACGTTGGTGGCGGCTCCGGCCGGAGTGGCGCCGCCCTCGTCGGACCAGTCCTGGCCCTGCTGGTCGTTCAGGGCGGGGTCGGAACGGACATCGGTGGTCCCCAGATTGACTGTCTCGGGGTGAGTGCTATGGGCGGGGATCCCACCGCTCAGGGGTGTTCCGCCGTCGGACGTTTTCGTCTTGCCGTCACCTGGAGAATCAGTGTCACGGTGCATCGCGGAGCCGATGACGCTGCTTGCCCGGCGTGCGGCGTCACCCAGTTGATCTGCAACGTCCGGAGCTTTCTCCTTGATCGCCTCCGTGGCGGCAGCCACCTTGTCCTGGACCGGTTTGCTCTCCCAGAGCGCGGCGGCCCTGGCCTTGAGCTTGTCGTACGCTGCCCGCCCGGACCGCGATCCGAAAACGTACCCTGCCGCAATCCCGGCGCCGAAAAGAAGTTTTGCTTTCATGGTGAACTCCTTGTTCTTTGATGAGAGGTTCTTTGATGAAAGGTCCTTGAGGAAAGAATCAGGCCCCGGGGAAAATCCCGGGACCTGTTTCTGGCCGAGTTCCGCTGTTAGCCGCGGATGCTCCTCTTAGTGACCAGGCCGTAGACCAGCAGCACAATTACGGCGCCGCCGATTGCCAGCAGCCACGTGGTCAGCGAGAAGAAATCCTGCAGACCTGTTTTGAAAATGACGCTGCCGATCCAGCCTCCGAGGAATGCTCCGACAACGCCGAGCAGCAGTGTGATGAGGATACCGCCGCCCTGCCGGCCGGGCAGGATCAGCTTAGCGATTGCCCCAGCGATGAGGCCCAGAATCAGAAATGCAAAGAAACCCATGGTGTCGTTCCTTCTTCTTTTCTACAGGAGGCACCCGGAGCCCGGATGCGCTTCATCCCGCTCCCCAATACTAATCATGCTTACTTTAATTTAGCCAGTTCCAGGGCAGGGAATCTAACCTGTGAGGCCCGTGTCAGTGCCCCCTGACGTCCGAGTCCACACCGGCTTCCGGCCCCTCATCAAGGGTGGCCATGGCCGCAAGATCGTCCTGGTCCAAGGCGAAGTCGAAGACATTGATGTTCTCCTTCATTCGTTGCGGATTGGCCGACTTCGGGATGGCAACAAGACCCTGCTGGACGTGCCAGCGCAGCACCACCTGGCCGGGAGTTTTACCGTGTTTCCCGGCGATCCGGGCGAGCACCGGAGCAGCCAGGAGTTCGCTGCCCGCTCCGAGCGGACTCCAGGATTCCGTGGTGATCCCGTGCCCCTGGTTGTAGGCACGGGCCGCTGTACGGGCGATGGACGGGCTGAGTTGGATCTGGTTGACCGCAGGCGATATTTCACACGCCGTCAGAAGCCGCTCCAGATGCGCAGGCTTGAAGTTGGAAACGCCGATTGAGGTGACTTTCCCGTCTGCCTGAAGCCCTTCGAAGGTCTTCCACGTCGAGATGAATTCATTGCGATGGGGGAGCGGCCAATGAATCAGGAGCAGGTCCACGTACTCCAGACCAAGACGCCTCAGCGACCCTTCAAGCCCTTTCACGGCTCTGTCCGCGCCCTGGAATTCGCCGTCCAGTTTGGTGGTGATGAACAGTTCCGTACGGTCCAAACCGCTGGCGCGGATGCCGTTGCCCACGCCCGCTTCGTTGCCGTATTTCACGGCCGTATCGATGTGCCGGTACCCGGCCTCGACTGCATGTACGACGGCGGCACTGACCTCTTCGTCGTTGAGCGGCCAGGTGCCGAGACCGATCTGCGGAATGCTCTGGCCGTCGTTGAGTTCGATCAGCGGTGAAAGTGTCATGGGAACAGTCTTTCCTACCTGCCGAGCATTGTCAGGAGGGTCCTGGCCTGGTATTCCATTGAGGCACTGGCTGGTCCGGACATGTGGTCCGGCTGCTTCGCCCGAGCCCGGGTAAAGGGTTTTTGGTAAGCGGTTTCCTTTGGTGGTCTGCAAGGTGCGGGAACACGCGCAGGGACCCTGATCGCGTTGTTGTTACGATAAGCGCGAGGTGGCTTATGGAAGAAGACATGACCGGACGTCGGGCTGCGGCCGACGTGGCGACCGCCATGGCGGCTTTTCTCGCGGCCGGAATCTGGCTTTCGGGCGTCTCCCTGCCTGCCGACGAGCACCCCTATCTGGCTGTGTCTGCAGGGGCCGCGATAATCGGGCAAGCAGCTGCATCAATACTGCGGCGGAAACCCAGGTTGTCCACACCGGCGGACCGGGTCACGCTGGTCCGGGCCGTCGTCGTGGCTTGTTGCGCGACCCTCATTGTGCCGGGCCTGCTCGGCGGGCGGACCCCTGAGCCGCTTCTTGTCCTGCTCGGCACGGCGGCCTTCCTGCTCGATGCCGTGGACGGGAAAGTGGCGCGGTGGACCGGATGCGCCTCGCCCGCCGGTGCCAGCCTTGACTCGGAGACTGACGCGGCGCTTGTGCTGGTTCTGTCATTCGCAACGGCGGCAACAGTCGGTCCTTGGACGCTCGCCACCGGCCTCATGCGCTACGTGTTTGTTGCCGCCGGCTGGTTCCGGCCCGCGCTGCGCGGTCCCCTTCAAGAGAGCCGGATCCGGAAAATCATCGGCGCCTTCCAGCCCTTCGCATTGCTGCTTGCTTTGACGCCCGGCGTCCCCGCCACGGCAGGGATGGCGGCCGCCGCTGTGGCTCTCGCGACACTTGTGTGGTCTTTCCTCCGCGACGTCCAGGAGCTTGAGCGGCTCCACCGGACACGTGCCGCGCTGCCGGCCGAGACTGCAGTCTCGAATTGACGCGAAGCATCCCTGTCCGTGAGTTCTAGGGATCTTCGCAACACCTGATGCTTTCAGGAGTGTTTGATGTTCGAGATCCGCAGCGACAGGACAGGCCAGGGGTCGGTGAAACTGACCGCCGAACGGCAGAAGTACTTCGAGCTGATCAGCCAAGGCGTGAGCAACAACAGGGCATGCGCTATCGTCGGCGTCCGCGAACGGACCGGCCGGGTCTGGAGGGCTGGGAAACCCAAGGACCCGCGGGCCGGGCTTAGGTCCCGGGCGGGGCGGCGACCGAGAGAATTGCTCATGCCACGTCTCCCCGGCCCCGCCGGATCCCGCTTCCTGGATCTTCAAGAACGCATCACGATTTTCACCATGCTGGAGAACAAGCAGGGCATCAGAACCATAGCCCGCGCCTTGGAGCGGTCCTCGTCGACAATTTCACGGGAGGTTCACCGGAGATCTCTGACGTGGGACCAAGGTTTGAACTGGCGAGGCACAAGGACATCAGCCGGGCCACCGGGATGGCCGTGTACTTTTGCGATCCAGCCAGTCCTTGGCAGCGAGGCTCCAACGAGAACACCAACGGCCTGCTCCGCCAATACCTCCCAAAGGATCGAACCTTTCCCTCCATAGTCTGGCCGATCTCCAAGACGCTGTACAACGGCTCACCAACCGGCCCCGCAAATCGCTCGGCTGGGAAACACTGGCCGAGCGACTGGCCAAATTTCGTCCGGAGGTGGTCAAACACCGGAGTCCCTTGGCTTATTGCGGATGCCAATCAGGCTCACACAATCTACCGTCAAGCTATTGCCCCGGGGCCGGAGCACTTGAAGCTCCCCGGACGTCCGAAATACTCACAGGAACGTCCGGATAGCTCCGACGTCCTATGCGCGGCCGGGGTCCCGATCTGAATTTTCTCTTCTTGTTCGCTCTACGTCGGCGGCGCTCTCTGCTTGCCCTCGGGCAGCAAGTCCTGCCACGACGCCGTCGATATCGGTGTCGGGTCGGTTCTGGCTGAGTTTGGTCTTCGCTTCGATCCTTGTGATGAGTAGTTCGACGCCCACGATGGCGCGTAGCTGGCCGGAGATATAGCGCTCCGGTGCATCCTCCACGGTCCAGGGCCGATCTGAATGGGCTTCGTTGAGATCGGTCAGCCGCCTGACGTGATTGCCGAGCCAGGCCGCGTCGTCGTGGAGGACGAGATTGCCGTAGACATGGGCTGTGGAGTAGTTCCAGGTCGGTACGACGCGTCCGTGTTCGGCCTTCGATGCGTACCAGGAGGGCGAGACGTAGGCGTCCGCACCTTGGATGATGACGAGTGATTCTCCGGTCGCGGGTTCCGACCACTGGGCGTTGTTTCGGGCGAGGTGTCCGTGCAGTGCGCCGTGGTCACCTATCAAGGGATCGTAGATGAAGGGCAGGAGGGTGGCGAGCAGGCCCTGCGAGGTCATGGTGACCAGATTGGCTGCGGCTGCCCGGGTGAGGAGGTCATGGATTGCGTCGGGGCCGGCTGCGAAGTGCGCTGGGATGTACATGGGGCTCTTCCTTTCTTGGATGAAGGATCTTCGTGGTCCGTGAATCGTCAGGGATTCCGTGTCGCGGGCGGCGGGTTGAGTCGCACGCGAACCGCGATGCCGGCGCATAGGATGACGGCGAGGCCGCCGATGATGGTGGTCCAGGTCAGGGCCTCACCCAGCAGGAGTCCGGCCCAGCAGATGCTCAGCACGGGCTGGATGAGTTGGATCTGGCTGACCTGGGCCATGGGGCCGATGGCAAGGCCGCGGTACCAGGCGAAGAAACCGAGGAACATGCTGACGAGGCCGAGGTAGGCAAAGGCGGCCCACTGGACCGGCGTGCCTGACAGTGGCTGCTGAGCCATGGAGAGCGCTGTCAGGAAGACCATCAGGGGCGATGCGAGGACGAGTGCCCAGGACACGGTCTGCCACGCACCGAGCTCGCGTGCAAGCAGGCCACCTTCCGCGTATCCGATGGCCGCGGCAACGACAGCGCCGAGGAGCAGCAGGTCCGCCCAGTGCAGCTGCCCGAAACCACCGGACTGCGCGAAGGCGAAAGTGATCGCCGCCAGCGCGCCCACGCCTGTCACGATCCAGAAAGCTACCGGTGGATGCTCGCGGCCGCGGAGCACTGCCGCCGTTGCCGTCGCGGCAGGGAGCAGTGCGATGACGACGGCACCGTGACTGGCGGGCGCGGTAGTAAGCGCGAACGAGGTGAGCAGCGGGAAGCCGACAACGATCCCTCCGGCGACCACTGCGAGCCGCGCCCACTGTGCGCCTTGAGGAAGGCGCTGCCGGGTGAGAGCGAGGGCGAATGCGGCGAGAACTGTCGCTACGACCGCACGGGCCGACCCGATGAACAAGGGCGACAGGCCCCCGACTGCCACACGAGTGAAGGGAACAGTGAACGAGAACGCCGCTACTCCAAGGAGGCCCCACCACAGGCCGGTGGCTGAACGGGACGGTATCACTGGGCGAATAAGCGTAGTAGCGCTACTATTGTCTCTCATGAATAACGATAGCAGTTCCCGTATTGCGGCGCGACTCAGGGAATGGATCGCCGGGGCCGCGCCGGGATCCCGGCTGCCGTCCACGCGCTCTCTGGTTGCCGAGTACCAGGCCAGCCCAGTGACGGTGCAGAAGGCCCTTCAGGCCCTCACTGCGCAGGGCCTGATCGAGAGCCGACCCGGCGTCGGGACATTCGTCCGGGCCGTCCGGACCGCGCGCCCGTCGGACTACGGCTGGCAGACGGCGGCACTGCGTTCACCACAGGCGCCTCTTCGCTCGGCCTCCACCGCGATGCGCAGCGTATCGAACGATTTCATCGCGTTCCACTCCGGCTATCCGGACCGGGAACTCCTGCCAGAGCGCTTGGTGCGTGCGGCACTGACCCGGGCAGCCCGGGGCGAAGCAGCCTTGTCTCGTCCACCTGCAGCGGGACTTCCCGAATTGCAGTCCTGGTTCGCGCACGAACTCGGCACCTCGACCCCGGTTGGGGTCGCCCCGCCAACACCGAGTGACGTGATCGTGCTGCCGGGAAGCCAGAGCGGACTCGGCTCCATATTCAGGGCACTGGTCGGCAGCGGGCAGCCCCTGCTCATGGAATCCCCGACATACTGGGGAGCCATCCTGGCTGCAGCGCAAGCCGGCGTCCGCGTCATCCCGGTGCCCAGCGGGCCCGACGGACCCGACCCGGAAGAGTTGGCCCGAGCCTTCGAGGAGACCGGTGCACGGATGTTTTATGCACAACCGAGCTATGCGAACCCCACTGGAGCGCAATGGCCCGCCCGGCGGGCCGAACAAGTCCTGGCCGTCGTGCGCGAGCACAGCGCGTTCCTCGTTGAAGACGACTGGGCGCACGACTTCGGTATCACCACAACGCCTGCCCCCGTTGGCGCGCGCGACGATTCCGGCCACGTCGTCTACCTTCGCTCGCTGACGAAGAGCGTATCCCCGGCCATCCGCGTTGCAGCGGTCATCGCCCGCGGCCCGGCGCGTGAACGCATCCTTGCCGACCGCGGAGCCGAATCGATGTATGTCAGCGGCCTTCTCCAGGCCGCAGCACTCGATGTCGTCACACAGCCTGCCTGGCAGACGCATATGCGCAGCCTCCGCCACCAGCTCCAATCACGCCGCGACCTTCTCGTCACGAGCCTGCGCGAGCACGCCCCCCAGGCCCACATCAGCCACATTCCAAAGGGAGGACTGAACCTCTGGGTACGTCTGCCCGACGGGACCGACCTCGAACGGCTGACCCGCGACTGCGAGAGTGCTGGGGTCATCATCGCCGCTGGCACCGAATGGTTCCCGGCCGAACCTGCGGGCCCGTTCATCCGACTCAATTACGCGGGACCGAACCCTGGCGCGTTCCCGGAAGGTGCGCGCATCATCGGCCAGTCAATCCAACGCAACAGCCTCTAGAAACTGGGCAGAGACGCCGAAGGCCCTGGTCCGGATAGATCTGGACCAGGGCCTTCGGCAGGTTAGGCTCAGGGATTATCCGTGAGCGTTGCAACCACCCTTGGAATTCACCTATCCCGGCGCCACACATGACGGCCTCGGTACCATGTGAGGCATGGCATGGGAGGATCCGGACCACCAGCTGTTGGGCGCTTTGGGCGGCCGACTGCGCCGAGCACGTGCTGCATCATTTTGAGGAGCAGCGGCCTGAGGACAGCAGGGCCCGTGACGCCATTGAAGCTGCGCGGGCCTGGACCCGCGGCGAGATCTCGATATCCCAGGCACGCGCCATAGCGCTGGTTGCCCATGCGGCTGCCACCCGGTGACCAAGCTGCCGCCGACCACGCTACCGCGGCCGAGCACGACTGGCAGTACAGCCTCCTGCCGGAGCATCTTAGGTCAGAAGGATTCCCTGCCCTGACCGCCCTGCCGCCAGGACCGCCCCGCCGCCCGATACCGTGAAGGCTGCCAGCCCGCCGGCCGCGGCGAAGCCCAGAGCTAAACCGCCCGCCGAGCCCACCCGATCAGCTGATCGCTCAGGTCCATAAACCCCTGATCAACCACCTGCAGCCCAGGGTGAGCGTCGTGCCATTGCACAATCTCCCTGGCCCCGTCCGAGAACGGAATCGACGCATTGAACCCCGGCACCAGCGACTTGATCTTGGTGTTGTCGAACACCACCGAGTGCGCCCTGTCCCCAAGCAGCCCAGGGCCTCGGGACGGATCGTGGGCGGCGATGGTCTCCGAGGCGACGTGGACCAGTTCCGGCCCGGGAACGCCGGCAGCTCGGGCAAAGAGCCGGTACACCTGGTCCCACGGCAGGTACTCGTCCGAGGTGATGGTGTAGCTCTCGCCCACCGCCTGCGGACGGCCCAGCAGGCCAACAAACGCCTTGGCGAAATCACGGCTGTGCGTCAGCGTCCACAAGGATGTACCGTCACCATGAACGAGTACAGGCAGCCCGCACCGCATCCTGTGGATGTCCGTCCAGCCGCCCAGCAGGGCAATCCTGCTGCGGTCATAGGTATGCGAGGGACGCACCACAGTGACCGGAAAGTTCTCGTCCCGGTACGCCCTGAACAGCAGATCCTCACACGCGATCTTGTCCCGCGAGTACTGCCAGAACGGGTTGCGCAGGGGAGTGGATTCCAGAATGGGGAGCCGCGCAGGCGGCTTCTGATACGCCGACGCGGAACTGATAAATACATACTGCCCCGTCCGGCCGCGGAACTGCTCGATCCCGGCCGCAGCGTGTTCCCGAGTGAACGAGATAAAGTCCGCGACGGCGTCGAACTCCCTTCCGCGAAGCACCTCACGGACCGCGCCGGCATCGCGGACGTCCGCGTGCAGCACCTCGGCACCCTCAGGCGCCGGACGGTCCGGTGATTTTCCGCGGTTGAGGATGGTGAGGCGGTGGCCAAGCGCGACGGCGTGCTCCGCCGCCGCCGCGCTGATCACCCCGGTTCCGCCGATGAACAGGATGTTCCGCGGCGCCACGGTCTCGCTTGCCGGACTCACCATTGTCACCAGGCATAGTCTTCCGGCGCGGTGCGGTGCCCCGGGAAGATGTGGTCGAGGCGCTTGAGCGCATCGGTGTCCAGCGTGACATCAAGAGCCCGGATGGCGGCGTCGAGCTGTCCCTGGGTGCGCGGCCCCACGATCGGTGCGGTCACCGCAGGCTGATGGAGCAGCCAGGCGAGGGCAACATCGCCGGGCTCTTGGCCCAGTTCGTCGGCGAAGTCCTCGTACTGTTGGATCTGGTCCTGATGGGTCTTGAGGGTTTCAAGCGCGCGTCCCTCCGCACGGCGTACGCCCTCGCGATCCTTCTTCAGCACGCCTCCCAGCAGGCCGCCGTGCAGCGGCGACCAGGGGATGAGGCCAAGGCCGTACTGCTGCGCAGCCGGGATGACCTCCAGCTCAACGTTGCGGGTGAGCAGGTTATAGATGGACTGCTCGCTTACCAGGCCGTTGTAGTTGCGGCGGGCGGCGGCCTCCTGGGCCTGGGCGATGTGCCAGCCGGCGAAGTTACTGCTCCCGGAGTATAGGATTTTGCCCTGCTGGACAGCGACGTCGATGGCCTGCCAGATCTCGTCCCACGGCGTATTCCGGTCCACGTGGTGGAACTGGTAGATGTCGATGTAGTCCGTCTGCAGGCGCTTGAGGCTGGCATCGAGGGCACGGCGGATATTCAGCGCTGAGAGCTTGGATTCATTGGGACGGTCCGTCATTCCGCCGTAGAGCTTGGTGGCCAGCACGGTGCGTTCGCGGCGCTCGCCGCCCTTGGCGAACCAGCGGCCCAGGATTTCCTCGGTCCAGCCGCGGTGCTCGGTGCCGCCGTATACATTGGCGGTGTCGAAGAAGTTGATACCGGATTCCTGCGCCGAATCCATGATGGAATGCGCGTCGGTTTCCTCGGTCTGCGGGCCGAAGTTCATGGTGCCAAGGCACAGGCGTGAGACTTTCAGGCCGGAGCGGCCCAGATGGGTGTACTGCATGGTGGTGTGGTCCTTTGGCTCGATTGAAGCGGTTTGATTTGGCTGGTTTAGAGCTGGGTGAATGCCGCGACGGCGGGGTCAGCACCCACGCGGGCACGGGACTCCAGCGCCGTGACGGAGTCCAGTTCGGCGGCCGTCAGCGTGAGGGATGCAGCGGCGAGGTTCTCCCGCATGCGCGTGGAATCGGCGGACTTGGGGATGACGATGGTTCCCGCCGCGAGGTGCCAGGCGAGGACAACCTGCGCAGTGGTGGCGTTGTGAGCGGCGGCAACGGCGGTGACGGCATTGCCGTTGAGGTCGCCGCCCTGGCCCAGCGGGCTGTAGGCCTCCACGGCGATTCCGTGCGAGCGGCCCTTGGCTGCCAGTTCGGCCTGCTGGAAGCTTGGGTGCAGCTCGATCTGGTTGACGGCGGGCACGGTTTCCGCGGCTGCCAGCAGGGTGTCCAGATGGTCCGCCAGGAAATTGGAGACGCCGATCGCCCGGATCTGGTTGTTTGCGTACAGCCGTTCCATTGCCTTCCACGCGTCGGTGAAAAGTCCCTGCGACGGCACCGGCCAGTGGATCAGGTAGAGGTCAACATAGTCGAGCCCCAATGCCTTCCGGCTGTTCTGGAATGCTTCCTGGGCCTGGCCATGCTCGCCGTTGCGCAGCTTGGTGGTGATAAACAGTTCCTCGCGCGGGATTCCGGCGGCGGCGATCGCGGCTCCCACCCCGGCCTCGTTGCGGTAGGCGGCGGCCGTATCGATGTGGCGGTAGCCGGCCTCGAGTGCGTCCTCCACGATCCGCTGGGTTTCTTCCGGCGGGACCTGGAATACGCCGAAGCCGAGCTGCGGGATGACGACGCCGTTGTTGAGGGTCAGCCCGGGGATCTCAAGCGGCTGCGTGGAGGTTTCGGATGACTGGGACATTGGTGGCGCTCCTCGGGTGCGTCTCGTGCGGATGGGGCTGTGTATGAATGGGCCGCGGCGGAAACCGCTTTCAGCAGGCTCTGCATTGAGCCTATGCACTTTCGCCGGCAGAGTCAGTAGTTGTGGCTGTTCGTGATTTTCCTAGGACTGGCAGACCTACCTTCGTTGTAGAAAGGCGCCGGTCAGAGGGGCACAATGGATGGCATGGGTCAGAGCGCCGAGTTTGGAAAATTCCTGAAGGCAATGCGGTCCCGGCTGAGGCCGGAGGATGCCGGGGTTGCCGAAACAGCCGGTGCGCGGCGGGTTCCCGGGCTCCGCCGCGAGGAGGTCGCGCGGCTGGCAGACGTCAGCACTGATTACTACACCAGGCTGGAGCAAGGGCGGAATATCCACCCCTCGCGTGCGGTGCTCGACTCGGTGGCCCGCGCGCTGCGGCTCGATTCCGGCGAGCAGGCGCACATGATGGATCTGCTGGAGCACTGCGCGGAGTCGGCCCGTTCGCCCGTTCCGGTACAGGGCGTGCGGCCGGCGCTGCGCCAGCTCCTTGACGCCGTCGGGGACATCCCGGCACTGGTGCTTGGCCGCCGCACCGATGTGCTGGCCGGCAACCGCATGGCATTCCTGCTCTTTGCCGACTTCCCCGGGCTGCCTGCGGGGAAGCGGAACCTGACCCGCTGGCTCATCCTCGATCCGGTTGCGCGGGAGCTCTTCCGTGACTGGAAAACTGTGGCAGCAGAGGCCGCGGGCGCTCTGCGCGTTGATGTGGGCAGGCACCCCAACGACGCCCAGGCCAACCAGCTGGTGGGGGAGCTCGCCGTGCACAGCGAGCATTTCCGGCAGTGGTGGGTAGGGCACAGGATAGGCACGCGGTCCGCTGGCAGCGTGCGCCTCCATCACCCCGCCGTCGGGGATCTGGAACTGAACTTCGAAAACCTTGTCCTGCCGGACGATCCGGACCAGATGCTGCGGGTGTACTCCGCTAAACCGGGATCGCCGTCGGCCGATGCGCTGACGCTGCTGAGCAGCTTTGGCTTGCCGGAATCGCGCTCGACGGCGGGTGGGGCTCCCAGCCCCGGCGCACCACGGGCTCGTGGCTCTGTTTCCGCCCCGGCGGACGCCGCCGATGCGTCCACCGCTTCCCCCGCCACCGGGGTGCAGGGCAGCGAACGTCCCTGAGGTCCCGGCCTGTGCTGGTGCCCAGCCGAGGGGGGCGATTCTGGCCAGTCGAACATTGGGCCGACAGGCACTTTTCCCTAGGCTTGTTGAAGACCTTTTCTTCGACACCAAGGATGAGATTCAACGATGAAACGCATCGCATTACTGAGAGAGCGGGTTTCGCCCGCCGGGACCACCGGATCCCATTGCCCCGCGTCAGGACTCTGGAGCCCGGACGCCGAACCGCATGCGGTCCAGACCTTCTTCGAAGGGCATGTTTTTCCGACTCACAACGGAACGCCGACGGTGTGGCGCCGCCGAACGGAAGGCTAGCGCCCCTTCCCGCGAAATGATGCCCATGGGACGTGAAAGCCGTGCCAGCAGGTCACAAAACGCGGGCGTTCGGACCAGAGGCCAATCCATGGAAGGGTTTCTGCAGAAGTACCCGCGACGGGCCGATGCCGGACCGCCGCAGGCCCAACGGAAATTCGGGAGCGTGGTTTTAGTGTCCGGAGTCGTACCCGCAGTTGTCGTCACCGGTCTGGGGGCCGTCACCCCAGTCGGGGCAACAGCCGGGGAGACCTGGTCGGCGCTGCTGGCCGGCCACTCCGGAATCGCCCTGCTCGAAGAAAGCTGGGCGCAGGAACTGCCGGTCCGCATGGCAGGCCGCGTCTCGCTGGACTTGACCTCGGCGCTCACCACACCGGAGATAAAGAGGATGGACCGCCCCGCGCAGCTGGCCCTAATCGCCGCCCGGGAGGCATGGGCGCAGTCCGGGCGTCCGGAGATGGACCCGGAGCGACTCGCCGTCGTAATTGGCTCCGGCTACGGCGGGCTGGACACCGCCGTGGCACAGACCCGGACACTGGATGGCAGCGGATCCCGCCGCGTTTCGCCCCACACCCTCACGAGGATCATGGTCAACGCCCCTTCGGCCTGGGTCTCCATCGACGTCGGCGCGCGAGGCGGTGCGCGGACGCCCGTGAGCGCGTGTGCCTCCGGCGCCGAAGCGATCGCGCAGGCAGCCGACATGATTCGGCTGGGAGCCGCTGACGTTGTCATCGCAGGCGGTGTGGACTCCTGTGTGAACGGACTGACGATCAGCGGCTTTTCGCAGATCCGGGCGCTGTCCACCCGCAACCAGGAACCGCAGGCAGCATCGCGGCCCTTCGACCGGGACCGGGACGGGTTTGTGATGGCCGAGGGCGCAGGCATCATGGTTCTTGAAAGCGAGGAACATGCGCGGGCGCGCGGCGCAAAGATCCTGGGAATCATCGCGGGCAGTGCCGTAATGTCCGACGCCGTGGACATCGTGGCGGCCGATCCTGCAATACAGCGCCGCGTGATGCAGAAAGCGCTCGCGGCCGCAGACCTCACCGGGCAGGACGTCGGATTTGTGCATGCCCACGCGACGTCCACCCCGGTGGGGGATCGGCTGGAGGCCCACGCCATCAACGCCGTGGTGGGCAATCAGGTGCAAGTAACGTCAACGAAGTCACTTACCGGGCACCTGTTGGGCGGGGCGGGGGCCCTCGGCGCCATCGTCACCCTGCAGGCGCTCCGATCCGGCTCCATCCCCGGAACACGGAATATTGAGAATCTCGATCCGGAAATTGGCCTCAACATCGTCACTGAGACAACTCACGGCGTTGCCAGGGCCGCGGGCATGGCCAACGCCTTCGGATTCGGCGGCCACAGCACGTCCCTGGTGATCACGGCTGCCAGTTAGCTACCGAGGTTCGCTACCCAGGGCTGAGCACCGCGGACCCAAGACGGACGACGACGGCGGAAGCGTCCGCCGCCATCGTCGTTCCGGAAATCGGAATTAGCGTTCCAGACGGAACCCGAGCTTGATGGTCACCTGCCAGTCGGCAACCTGACCGTCCTTGAGGTGCCCGCGGATTTCCTTGACCTCGAACCAGTCCAGGTTGCGCAGGGTCTTGGACGCCTCGGCGATGCCGTTACGGACGGCCGCGTCCACGCCTTCTTCCGAGGTGCCGACAATTTCAGAAATGCTGTACGTGTGATTGGACAACTTCGCTCCTCGTGATCGCCTTCGATACCCGGCTGCGGGCCGTCCCTGCAGATTATCGGACGGAGCGCGTGGGGACTAGGGGCAGGAGCCCTGATCTCTCGGTGACAGCGACAGCATCACTGCTCGGCTCAACCCCGGAGCGGCGTCCACCCTATCGGAAGGGGTCCACGGATTTCGGCTCTTCGCCGATCAGCTGCCACCGACCAGCCTTGTGCGGCTTGCGCGCCAGGCTCGCCCACAGGCCCGCGGGCCACCCTGAACCCGACGTGCAACGTCCTGGGGTCCGGCAACCTGATCGGATGCGGTCCAAGCGATGTCCGAGAGTGCCCCGTACGTTGGGTCGCGCGTCCCTGCACGGCAGGACCACTCCCACTCGGCCTCCGTCGGCAGCCGGAAGCCATCGGCGCTGACGTCCCAGGTGAACTCCCGTCCACGGAGCTGGTAGGCCGGTCTGAGCCCGGCTGTGGCCGACGCCTCGTTGCACCACTGCACCGCGTCGAACCAGGTGACCGGATGTGCCGGAGCTTTCGGTGACGGGCCCGGTGTATCAGCATCATCGAACCCTCTGCCCCAATCGGCCCACGTGACCTGAGTCTGCCCGATCTTGAAGGGACGCAGCGTGACTTCGCGAGAGGAACCGGACCGCGCATCGCGCAGCTCAACCGTGCCAGCGGGAATCGTGACCAGCCGGAAACCGATCGCTTTCATGTGTCGTGCGTACTCTCGGCGATCCGACTCGGGCAGCGTGAGGTCAGCAGATTCAAAGCCATGTCCCCAGCCTCCCACAAGGTTGAGCGGTCACAAACGGTCGATATCTTTAGTCCCACTCACTAAACGCCGTGATTGCGGGGCCATTCCGTCCTGAACGATGTCCAAGCCGGGCATCGATAGCGTTTTACGGGTCAGCGGGCATGCGTGGGGGCTTTGTGCACGGCCCCGCCAATTTGTTGTCAGGGGACGGTGAGCTCGCGGGCGGCTTGGTCGATCAGGTCGGTGACCGGGCCTGGCTGGGAGGCGAGCGAAGCATGACTGGCGTTCAGCTCGATGATCTGGCGGGGGTTCATCCGCTGGGCTATGCGCCGTTCGTTGTCAGGCGTGGCAGCTCCGGGCGAACCGCCTTGGCGCTAATTGGTGTCGCGAATGAGCTTTGTCAGCAAGGTTGCGGCTACGTCGTTGCCCTCATCGACCAGGCGTTTCAGTTCCTCGACGTCACCACGCTGGGCAGCAAGCTCAGCCAGCCGGTTCGCGGCTTCCTCGTTGCCCTCATCGACCAGGAGTCGCAGTTCCTCCAAGTCACCACGCTGGGCAGCAAGCTCGGCCAGCCGGTTCGCAGCATCCTCGTTACCCTCATCGACCAGGAGTCGCAGTTCCTCCAAGTCACCACGCTCGGCAGCAAGCTCGGCCAGCCGGTTCGCGGCATCCTCGTTACCGTTCTCGGCGAGGCGGCGCAGGGCAGCAAGATCAAGTGCAGTCATGCACTCAGGATACTGCGTGGGCCCTGGCATGTCTGTGCTGCAACCGCTCCGGAATTCTCGTTGTCACGCCTGGAAAGTGGCGATCAATACGTGTGTTGTCGAAATGGCAACCGGCTTGATGTTCTGGGCTCAGGCCAGTTTGGAGGCCGGTCCTGACCGGCTGCTCTTCACCGGCCAGCCTGTCGGCCCGGCAGGCCTCCGCGTATGAAGCCCCGCTCGCTGATGAGCCAGGTGGCGGACAATGCTTCATGCGGATCGTTGGAAGACTACTCATTCAACAACGCTCACCAGACCTGGGTATTCGCCTGCTAAACGAAACGCATTCTTTGATCTCACTTCGTACGGGTCGCAGGACGCGCTGGCGGCTGTTACCCGGACGCTGGCTCACAGCAGGGCCGTCCATCTCACGAAGGGCTTCCCCTCCGTCGCGGCGGCGCAGGGCTCGGAGAAGCCGCTGATCCGTCATGGCTGGACCCCTTCAAATGACCCTGGCCACCGCTCTGCCACCGGAGAGCAGGACATCGCGATCACGTATGAGCATTCGTTCCTGGCGGGAAATCAGCCAGCGTGGTCGGCTCGACACGCTCTGAGCGCGTCTTCGTTGATCCACTTTCTGATCAGGAAAGCGTCTAGCGGCCACATGGCGACGGCAACGGCGAGGAAAATCCATGCAGGTACGACGGCGGCAAAGACACAGACCCCTACTGCGATCAGTAGGGCAGCAGAGACATGGTTATAGATGCGCCGGCCGGGCGTCGCATTTCGTACCTCTGACGCTTCGCGAAAGTAGTTCAGCATGGAGCCCCTTCAGTAAATGTATCGGCAATATCCGCGAGTGTATCTGAAAGCCATAGCGCCGATCGTCGCCGGGGCAATCTGAATGCATTTCCGCCTCCAGCTGGCAACAACGGCCTGGAGAGCGATCTGAAATCCGGAGACGGCGCAAGCGCTCAAGGTCAGGGAAGCCCCTTGTCCAGCTGCGCGCATACCCTCAGCACGCCCGCAGCGGCCGGCGGAGGCGAGGCGCCGCACGGTTAGAGTGGCATTCGCCATTCAAACCTGCGATTCAAGCGCCATTTTGAGTTGACAGTCGCATCATTCCAAACGGGCGTGCAAGCAGGTGGAAAGCCGGTCTGCCGGCCCTAGGGCGTGTCTCCTAATAGTGCGCTCCAGATGATGACGGTGTGCAGAACGGCCGCTGAGCGGTGGGTGAGGGCCAGTTTGTCGTAGCGGGTGGCCAGGGAGCGCCATTGCTTGAGGGTGTTGAAACTGCGTTCGACGACATTGCGGCGCTTGTAAGCGTCCTTGTCGTAGGTGACGGGCCGGCCGCCGGAGGAGCCTTTGCGTTTCCGGTTGGCTTTCTGGTCGTCCTTTTCTGGGATGACGCATTCAATGTCCCGCCCGCGCAGGTAGCTCCGGATCGCTTTGGATGAGTAGGCTTTGTCAGCCATGGCCCGGTCCGGGCGGCTGCGGGGCCGTCCGGGACCTTCCCGTTCGACTTTCAGGGCATCCATGAGGTTTTCAAACATGGGCGAGTCCCCGCCCTGACCGGGCCCCAGGAGCAGGACCAAGGGGCGCATGTTGCCGTCAACCAGGGCATGGATCTTGGTTGTCAGGCCGCCGCGGGAGCGTCCGATGGCATGATCATCCGGCTCATCAAGCAGATTCCTGTAATTCGAGAGGTCCCCCTGTGTGGCGGGGAAGGTTCGTGCCGTGCTGGTGGGCACGGTTCACCGTGGAGTCCACCGACACCTCCCGGTTGATCAGCCCTTGCGCGTCGGCACGGGTCAACAACGCAGCCAGTACCCTGTCCCAGATCCCGCTGGCGCTGTTGCGGCGGTGGTGCTTCCATACGGTCTTCCACGACCCGAAAGGGGAAGGGAGATCCCGCCATGGAATACCTGCCCGGTAGCGGTAAATGATGCCCTCTGTCATCAACCGGTGGTCATTGAACGGCCGCCCGGGTTTCCCCGAGGAATCAGGCATCAACGGGGCAATGAACTCCCACTGGGCATCGGACAACAAGGCATAACGCGAACTCACCACTCAATTTTGCCAACAAGCCACCCCCAGCATTAGGAGACACGCCCTAGCGGACCAGCCAGCATCGCGGGAGTCCGTCAGTGGCCTCAACGCCAAGACCCGCCAATTCATCACCGGCTGGAACGACCGATGCCACCCCTTCGTCTGGACCAAGACCCAGGAACAGATCCTCGCGAAAGTCAACCGTCCCACAACTTCAGAAACGCGACACTAGACCCGAAGGACCCCTACTGTGGGGCTACTGTAGAGCTTGCGGGATGCCGAATCGCCTCCCAACGAGTATGTGAATGGCCCAGAGCAAAGGCTGATCTTCCAGCTCAACGCCCTCGCCCCCGAAATGCATGCCCTTTTCGTCGGCCACTGCATCGATGTCAAAAAGATTGAGGATCTCGCTCACCCGAAACTGATACTCGACGGCGGTCATTTGGCGAGATGCACGAACTGGAATTGCGCTGAGTGTGCGCGCGACCTCGGCCTGGATGGATTCATTCACTTGGGCGGTTCACGTTCCCTCCGCACCAGTCGCCCGCCGTGTCGATGTCTCCACTGCTGTCCACCCTCCAGTTGACTGTCCTGGTTCCGTAGTTGAAGGAATGGGTATAGCCGCCCAAGTCCTTGGAGCGCAGGGCGGTGCCGGAGTAGAAGAGGGCCTGTGCGCTGTACCGAGTCGTCACGGATACCCACACGACCTGACCCACGGGGCAGCTGAGCGTGCCGTTGACGCTCGTGACTGCCGCCTGCGCGGGCATCGCCGGTGCCGCTACCAATGCCATTGCCGCACAAATGCCGATCGCGCCGACTTTTCGAGTTTTCAATGCTTCCCCCTGAGCGTCCGGACGGGGTTTCGGTGTAACCGCCGCCAACTGATGGTGCACTCTTGCATGACATTCGCCATTGCACAAGGGGGCCCTTCGGATCTAATACGGGAGTATGAGGCGACGTCAGGCATTGGCTGGGGCGATGGTGACGCTGTAGCCAAGGCTCTGGAGCTGGCGGATGGCGCGGTTGGTGGCCTTCTGTGGGTTCGCGAGCGGCTCGGGATCTTCGTCGAGGTCCTGGTCCATAACTCAACTTCACTCTTGACCCATCCCGGCCTTCCTGAACTTGACCTGACATTGATGGGACCAAGGCCCGCAGGTGGGTACCGTTCAAGCCGTCCTAGTACTACAGTCGCGTTTATGGGGTGTGCCCGCGGGCCTCGTAATGGCAGTATCGTGCACGCTGCTGATGTTTCCGCCGCCAGATCGAATGCCCCAGGATCCGGTCCGGGTGAAGTGTCCGGTACCAGATCAGCCGGACCAGCAGGCGCCTGATCTCCGGCAAGGAGAGCCGGATCAGTTCCCCGTCCCCGGCGGCAGGGCCTCTTTTTTAGAGCGGATCACGGTCAGGAAGGCGTGGGCGAACATGGAGAGGGTGATGTGCCGGTACCAGCCGGCGTATTGCCGTACCTGGTAGTGGTCCAACCCCGTTTCGCCCTTGGAGGTCTGGAAGGTTTCCTCGATCGCCCAGCGGGCGCCGGCGATCCTGACCAGCTCGGCCAGCGAGACCCGGTTTGGGCCGTGGCAGATGTAGTAGGCCAGGTCGGTGGGGTCCTTCAGGGACCGGCGGGCCAGCAGCCAGTGTTCCCCGGTTTCGGCGGGTCCGTTGATGCGGGTCCGTGCCCAGGAATACCGCCGGTCGCCCTTGGTTCCGGCCCCGGCGGTCCGGGTCCGCCAGGCAGTGCCGCGCAGGGAGGCAATGAGTTTATCGGCGCGCCATTGTTCGCCCAGCCCGGCTGTGGGGGCGATGATGTTTTGGTTCATGGGAACGGCCAGCACGTAGTGCAGGCCCTTGGCTTCCAGGCGGCGGCGCAACCCCGTGTGCTGCCCGTAGACCGCGTCTCCGGTGGTCCAACGGGCCGGGATCCCGGCCTCCAGGGCACGGTCGATCATGTCCGCGGCCAGCACCGGTTTCGTGGCGAATTCCCTGGCTTCGGGGATGCCGGCCCGGGCGCACCTCTCCCGGTCATCGGCCCAGACCTTGGGAAGGTAAAGTTCCCGGTCCAACAGGGTGCGCCCGGCCGGGGCGGAGTACGTCAGGAACACCCCGATCTGGCAGTTCTCCACCCGTCCCGCGGTGCCTGAATACTGGCGTGCGACCCCGGCCGAAGCGGTGCCTTTCTTCAAGAATCCGGTCTCGTCAATGATCAGCACCCCGTCGGGGTCGCCCAGATGGCGGTTGACGTAGCTGAACAGGTCATCACGCACGGCTTCCGGATCCCAGTCGGTGATGGAGAGCAGTCGCTGCATGCCGTCCGGGGTGCCGTGCCCGGCACGTTCAGACAGGGTCCAGGAGTTCTTCCGTTCCTCATCCGAAAGCAGTCCGCGCACGTACGCCATGGCATTGTCCCGTGGTTCGGAACGGACAAAGCGGCGCCCGATCAGTTCACCGATTTCATCGAGACCCTCAGCCCATTTTTCTACATCCGCCACACAGATATCATCACTCACCACCAACGATTAACAGGTCCACGGCGGGAAATCCGATTAAAACGCCGACGGGACCGAAATTAAACACGACTGTAGTACTAGGGCCGCGCGTTCTGTGCCGCACAAGTTGCGTCGTCATGGACTGTCTCCGAAACACGGCCAGACCGGCTAACATTCGTGCCCAACAAACCGGCTACTCAGAGTTCACAAAGTGGACCCGGCGGAAGCCGTCACAGTGGTCCTGAATGGGACTGACATAGACAGGTGACCCGTCAGGCAGGTTACGATCCGCCTGTCATTCCTCGTACGGGGGAACGCGGGCCTGTCCGGTGGGAAGGGGAGGGCGGGCGCCGGTTGTCCACGGGTGTTGCCGGCGGTTCCGCAGCCCTGACCGGTGTTTTGTCGTTGGAGTTTGCCGCGGCCTGGTTTTCGCGGGCGAGGAACGCGGAGAGTTCTCCTATGGTGCTCATCATGGGGGCGGGGAAGACGACGGTGGTGTTCTTGTCAACACCGATTTCGACGAGGGACTGCAGGTCGCGAAGCTGCAGGGCCAGGGGATGGGCCATCATGGTGTCTGAGGCGTCTCCGAGGGCGGCCGCTGCGATGGCTTCGCCTTCGGCAGCGATGATCTTCGCCCTCTTCTCGCGCTCTGCTTCGGCTTGGCGTGCCATGGCACGCTTCATGGTCTGGGGCAGCTGGATGTCCTTGAGCTCCACCAGGGTGACTTCGACACCCCATTCGACGGTGAGGACGTCGAGGATTTCGCGGATGTCGACGTTGATCCGCTCGGTCTCGGACAGGGTCTGGTCCAGGGTGTGGCG
This sequence comes from Micrococcaceae bacterium Sec5.7, assembly GCA_039636785.1. Classification (NCBI taxonomy): domain Bacteria; kingdom Bacillati; phylum Actinomycetota; class Actinomycetes; order Micrococcales; family Micrococcaceae; species Micrococcaceae bacterium Sec5.7. The sequence continues at coordinate 4,257,576 of CP144169.1, forward strand.
ACCGACGACTTTGCGGAGCGTGGTCTGTGCGATCTGGTTGATCGCAGCTTCGACGTTTTCGATGGCGACGACGGATTTCACGGCGTCGACGACCCGGTAGTAGGCCACGGCGGAAACATCGACGCTCACGTTGTCCTGGGTGATGATGCCCTGCGACTGGATCGGCATGGTCACAATTCGAAGGCTGACCAGGGGCAAATGGTCAATGACCGGGATGATCAGCCTCAGCCCCGGCATTCTGACCCCGATGACCCTGCCTAGCCGGAAGAGTACGCCTTGCTCGTACTGCCGCACGATCCGGATGGACATCTTCGCCGCTATGAGCAGCAGCACCACGAGGATAATCACGACGATGATGCTGGTGGGGTCCATCGGGATCCCCTCCTTGGTTTTGTGAGCTGGATCCGCCGGTGCGTGTCCGGCACTGGGGCAGGGTCCTTAGTCTTATTGTCCCATCAGTCCGTGGAATTGCGCCCCGGATCCGTCCGCAGCCATGCCGGGTGGCCACGTCCGCAACGCTTCGGATCAAGGCGCGTCTCGTAACCACCATGTGAGCTCGCCACCGGCTGATCGCGATGTGCGTTAACGCGACACGGTCGTTGCAACGCCCAAAGTCCGGGTGTTGCAACGACCGCTAGAACCCAAGCCTGGTTTGACTAGGGCCTCAACTGTGCGATGGACGCGGGGCGGTACGGCTACAGGCGCTGGAAGATGTTGAGAATGTTGCCCTCGCTATCGATGAACCAGGCAGCCTTCCCCACCGGGGTCGCCGCGATACCGTTCTCAGTCTTCAGGCCCGGGAAGTCGTACTCCTCGAAGACGACGCCGCGGCCCCGCAGATCCTCGACCTCGCCCTCGATGTTGTCGGTCCCCCAGCCCATCTGGGTGTTTTTCGCGGTGCCCGCATTGTCGGTCTTGTAGAGCAGGAAGGACGTTCCGTTCCCGCTGCGGTAGAGCAGGTTTTCCTCGTCCATGGCGTCCGTGGGTTCGAGTCCAAGCACGTCTCTATAGAAAGCTCTCGCCCTGGCCATGTCCTTCGCGGGGAGGACTGCGATGATGTCAAGTTCCTTCAGCATGCTGATTTTCTCCTTCTATGCAGTGATGGCGGTACTCTCGAATCCGGTCCCCGCGGGCGGATTTACCCGCTCATTTTCGGGGGCCGGTCGCCGCTTTTCGGCGACGCGCCGGGGCGGCCACAGGGGAGCTCTTCGGTGCCGGTCAGCGACGGCCGGCTCGAGAGTCTCCACAGCGTTCATGCCGCCATTATGGACATAGAGTGGCATCCACGGATAGAGGCAGGGCGGAACCCGGTCGGGCGTTGCACGGCGACCAACAAGAAACGGTGCTGATGCCGTTTGCCTTCGGCTCGTTTCCGGTCGCAGTAGGCCCTGGTTCATGGGTCTTCATGGCTGCGAAGGCTGAGCGGAACAGGGCTCGTTGGGGATCTTGTTGCCTTCTGCGCGATGGATGGTTGCCGCTGATTTCCGGCGTTTGACCTCAATTGGGGGATTCGTTGACGAGCCAACGGCCCGCTGCCATAGTGAGGGTATCCAAGCAACGATGCAAAGGAGTCCGTCATGACCGCCATGATCCGCAAGAGCCTGAATGAACCCGAAGAAACCCGGCCGTTTGAGGAAGGGATGGGGAAAGTCGACCTCGTCAATCTTGAGGCCGGCGCCGTGGGGAGGGCCGTTTTCGAATCAGGTTGGAAGTGGTCCAAACACGTCAAGCCGATCGCCAAGACGGACAGCTGTCAGGCCTCACACATGGGCTATGTCATGTCCGGGCGCATGAAGGTCGTCATGGACGACGGCGAAGAACAGGAGTTCGGGCCCGGGGACTATATGGTTGTCCCGCCAGGCCACGACGCGTGGATACTGGGGGACGAGTCATGCGTCGTCATCGACTGGCAGGGCCTGGCCGACTACGCCAAGCGCCAGGCGTAGCGGATAATTCCTGGCCGTCGACGGGAGGTCCGGATCAAGGATCTGGAGCGGGAGAACCGGGAACACGGTACCGACGAATTTGAGCACGGTTCCGAGCAGCTTCGGTACGAGAATTGAGGCACAACGTGGAACTCCTCTCGACGTCATTCGACTACGGACAAGAGATCCCTCAGCGGTACGGCAAGAAGATAGAGAATGTCTCGCCGCAACTCTTTTGGGAAGGTGTGCCCCGCCAAACGAAGTCCTTCGCCCTGAGCCTGGTTGACAACCACCCGGTGGCGAGAAAATACGTTCACTGGCTGGTGGTCGACATCGGCGCTGACGTCACCATGTTGGCAAAAGGAGCAGCCGGACGGGGCCTGCTGGGCGGCGGCCGAGAGGTCGAAGCGTACGCGGGCCCTTTTCCCCCTTCCGGAACACACGAGTATGAATTCACGCTCTATGCACTGGGCGTGGAAACGCTTGACCTCCCGGCGAAGGCGACGCTCGACCGCTTCGTTCAGGCCACCGAGGGCGACGTCCTCGCCGCCGCCACGTTGCTCGGAACGTTCACGAAGGCGTGATCGTGCTCAGGGCGCCGCAAAATAGAGGGTGGCGTTCATCAGGCCTTACTTCAGGGATTTCCATTCCACGCTTGAGTCGACAAGATTTATCCTGCATAGTTTTTTGCCGGTCCGCGGATCGTCGTGCCCCAGCTTGTAGACGAATTCGATGCCGAGTTCGTAGCCAGTGGCGCCTCCGGGGAGCTCGATCTGCCTGGCGTCTCCGAGAAATGCAACTCTTGCGAGGGAGGCTTTTTGTGGGTGCAGCAGACCGGGCGCAGGAGTTGCGGCGGCGGCCTGCGCCTCGAGCTGGTCTACGCACCCGTTCTTGACGCGTTGCTGGACGGCCGCATCGACAGGGGCCCCGGACGGAACAGCAGTGCCCTCGGAGGTGTGTCCCTCTGGCTGGACACAGGAGGCGAGTGCAATGCAGGCCAAAAGCAGCGCTCCAATAGTGGCAGTACCGGTTCGATTCATAGCGCCCCCGCCGTTGACCGTGGTCCCGTTCTAGAGATCTTATTCGGCCGAGTGTACTCGCCGGTGAGGCATATGGGGCGTCACCCGCCCACGGCGGACTGCCGTTCTTCCAGGACGAAACTTTTCAGGTCATCCAGGGTCTGCTGCATGTGCGCATCCATTGCTTCACGGGACCGTATGGGGTCTCGGGATTCCAGGGCGTTCACAATGTTCTGGTGGTGGCCGATCGCGTGTTCCTGGATCTGCCGGACTTCCGAAGTCTCGGTGCGCCGTTTTTCCAGCACCCGGTGCAGCGGTTCAAAGAGCACCGACACGAAGACGTTTTCCGAAGCATGCAGGATCAGATCATGGAAGCCCAGGTCCGCTTCCACAAAAGCGGCCACATCGTTGACCTCATGGGCGGTCCGCATTGCCGCCACCTGGTCATGGAGGGTTTGCACGTCAGCATCGTTAATGCGCACCGCTGCAAGTTCACAGGCGCCGGACTCCAGCATCCTGCGCAGCTCAATGAGCTGAACAGACGCCGCGGCCTCGTTCTTCCCCTCCGACGCCGCGCGCAGCACCGCTTCAAGGGACGCCCACCTGTTAAGCGGGTTCACAAAGGTGCCGCGGCCGCGCTCCACGCTGAGGATGCGTTGCGCTTCAAGGGTTTTCATGGCCTCGCGCACCGTCATGCGGCTGACCTCGTGCTTGGCACTGAGCTCCAGCTCGCCCGGGACGCTGGAGCCGGGCAGAAATTCGCCCGCAATGATGCGGTCCAGAAGCTCATCAGCCACTTCTTCGACCAGTGATTTCCGTGCCATTCTCCCCCGATTCAGTGTGACGGGCACATTTGTCTGACAAGTCTAGTTGCGCGTCCCTGTGCCGTATGCCACACTAGCATCAAATGTTAGATGTCAGACATCTTACAAATACGATTCGCACCAGCGATTTCCTACACGATGGAGTGCCCAGTGACGACTCAAGCATTGCCCCTTGAAGCAGATGTTCTGGCCGCCTTTCCGGCGGAAGTCCAGATTCCGGCTCAGCTGGTTGCTCACGCTGTCGCGGCGTCTTCCTCGTCGTCGCCCCGCGTGCTGGTAGTGCTCGACGACGACCCCACCGGAACGCAGTCGGTTTCCAATCTTCCCGTGCTCACCCGCTGGGACGTTGAGGACTTCAGCTGGGCGTTCGGCCACGAGATTGACGGCCGGCGCTCCGCCGCCGTGTACGTCCTGACCAACACGCGCAGCCTGGATCCGGCCGAAGCAGCCGCCCGCAACGAGGAAATCGTCTGCAGCGCACTGACGGCCGCTGCGGCGTCTGACGCAGGAGAATCCAGGCTGCGCCTCAGTTTCGTCAGCCGCAGCGACTCCACCCTCCGCGGCCACTACCCCCTGGAGCCCGACGTTATTGCCGCTACGGTTGCCGATGTCAGCGGCGAGGCGACTGACGGCGTCGTGATCGTCCCGGCGTTTCCGGACGCCGGCCGCGTAACCATCGGTGGCGTGCACTACATGCGAGGAACAGGTGACGACGCCGGTCACCTCACCCCGGTGGCCGAGACGGAGTTCGCCAAGGACGCCAGCTTCGGCTTCGCCACCTCCGAGCTGGCCAAGTATGTGGAGGAGAAGTCGCAGGGACGATTTGCTGCTGACTCCGTGATTGTCCTGGACTTGAACATCATCCGTGCGGGCGGCCCGTCCTCGGACCCTCAGGTTTCCGCCGAGGCCATTGCCGACGCCATAGAGCCGGCCACGGCATCCACCCCGATCGTGGTGGATATCGTCACCGAAAACGATCTCCGCGCCCTCGCCCTGGGCCTGGAGGAAGCCGAACGCCGCGGCAAAAAACTGCTCTACCGCGTGGGTCCGCCGTTCGTCCGTGCCCGCATCGGCCAGGCGATCCGTTCCGAGCTCAGCGGCGAGGAAGCCTACGCCGGCAATACGCCATCGGAAGCCGGCGGCCTGATAGTCGTCGGCTCGCACGTCGGCGTCACCACCCGCCAGCTCAAGGCGCTCACCGAACAGCACAGCGCAGCGCGCATTGTGGAGATCGACGTCGGACAGCTCCTCGCGGACGGCGCGGACAGCTACCTCGACCAGACTGTCGAAACGGTAGTTGGCGCTCTCCACACCGGCGACGTCATCGTCCACACCAGCCGTCTGCTCATCAAGACCGATGACCCCGCCGAAAGCCTGCGGATCGCACGCACGGTGTCCGCCGCCGTCGTCGCCGTCGTGAATCGGACGCTCAAAACCTTCCCTCCGCGTTTTGTCATCGCCAAGGGCGGCATCACGTCCTCGGACGTGGCGGCGCACGGCCTGGACATCCGCCATGCCATTGTCCGGGGGCCCATGCTCCCGGGCATCGTCAGCCTGTGGGAGCCGGTGGACGGCCCCGCCAAGGGCATCCCGTTCATCGTTTTCGCCGGCAACGTGGGCGACGACGAGTCCCTGGCCCAGGTCACCCGCAAGCTCAGCAACACCTTCTGAACCGTCTCAAGACACTGTATTCAACGGAGAAACCATGACTGCAAACTACAAAGTCACCGTTCTGGGCCTCGGCGCCATGGGCCTGCCCATGGCCACCCGCCTGGCCACCCAACTGACCGTCCATGGCTTCGACATCGCCGAGCCGCGCCTCAAGCTCGCTGACGAGGCCGGCGTCCGTACCTTCGCCTCCGCCCGCGAAGCCGTCCAGGACACCGATGCGCTGCTCCTGGCCGTCCGCAACGGCGAGCAGCTCCACGACGTCCTCTTCGGCGGGAACGGCGTGGCCACAGTGCTGAAGCCGGGCGCCGTCGTCATCCTCACCAGCACCGTAGGCACCGAAGCCATCCCGGCCACCGTCGCCCGCCTCGCCGAGTTCGGCGTCGAGCTCGTTGACGCCCCGTTGTCCGGCGGCCCCAAGCGGGCCGGCGAAGGCGACCTCCTGATCGTCGTCGGCGCATCGCCCTCCGCGCAGGAAACCGCCCGCCCGGTATTGGAACTGCTGGCCTCCACGCTGTCCATCGTGGGCGACAAGCCCGGCGACGGCCAGGCGCTCAAAACCGTCAACCAGCTGCTTTGCGGAGTGCACATCGCCGCAGCCGCCGAGGCCATGGCCCTCGCCGACGCCCTCGGACTGGACCAGGCCAAGACCCTCGCGGCACTCGAAGCCGGTGCCGCCGGTTCGTTCATGCTCTCCAACCGCGGCCCGCGCATCCTCGAGGCCTACACCGAGGAAGGCGCCGAGGTCCTCAGCCGCCTGGACATCTTCGTCAAGGACATGGGAATCGTGGGCAAGGCAACCCGAGCAGCCGGCCTGGCCGCACCCGTTGCCGCGGCCGCCGAGCAGCTATTCCTGCTGGGCCAGGCCCGGGGCCTCGCCGCCGCGGACGATTCCGCCGTCATCAAGGTAGTGGCGCCCACCAAACGCACCGCCGCGTAAGCGCTGGCCGTGCTTACTCGCTGACGCCGCCAAGTCCCGGCGAATTCGGAATGGGGAGGCTAGGATCAGAGCATGATTCTGGCCGCCCTGATCTTTGCGCTCATCGCTGCTCTTCTTCACGTTTTCATCTTCACCATGGAGTCCATCACCTGGACCCGGCCTGCTACGTGGAAGCGCTTCAGCGTGGCTTCCCAGGCCGAAGCCGACACCACCAAACCGCTCGCCTTCAACCAGGGCTTCTACAACCTGTTCCTGGCCGTCGGCGCGCTGATCGGCATCTGCGCGGTGGCGTTCGGCCAGCCAGTAGTGGGCTGGACCCTCATCTTCAGCAGCTGCGGCTCAATGTTCCTGGCCTCCGCCGTGCTGGCACTCAGCGGAAAGAAGTACCTCCGCGCCGCGGCAACGCAGGGAACGACGCCGTTGCTCGCCGTCGTGCTTGGCATCCTGGCGGTGGTGCTTGCTTAGCCCCTGCTCATCTCAGCCGGATGTCCTCGACCGGACCCCTGGCCGAGTCACCGGAGGGCTTCCTAGCTCTTGCACCTGCCCGGGCGGACAATGGACAATACGGAGATATTCGCCAGTGCCGCGTTCATAAGGAGCGCAATGGGTGGTTCACTGCAGCAGTCAGGGCCCGGGGAACACGCGCCTGCGCCGCAACGCGATCTGGTGATCGACCTCGCGCGGTTTTTCTGCCTCGCCCTGGTGGTGGTGGGCCACAGCATGATGACAAGCCCGGTGCTCCACCCGGACGGTACTGTGACTACCGAAAACACGCTGGCGGAACAGGACTGGTTCGTGCCGGTCATCTGGATCTTTATGGTGATGCCCATCTTCTTCGTGGCCGGTGGCATCACCGGACTTCAGTCCTGGCGCAGGCTGCAGGCCCGTGGCGGCACCGGATTCGAGTTCGCCCAGATCCGTCTCCTGCGGCTCATCCGCCCTGCAACGGCACTGCTTGCGGCCATGTTCACCGGTCTGTGGGGTGCACTGCTCCTGGGCGTGGACCCGCAGGTGGTGGCACTGCTGGCCACCGGCGCGGGAATGCCGCTGTGGTTCCTGGCCACATACCTTGCCGCGCAGCTGAACATTCCGCTGCTGGCCCGCCTCCACACCCGTGCGCCGTGGCTGACGTTCGCCGGACTGGTGGTGCTGGTGGTGGCTGTGGACTGCTTCCGCGGGGCGCTCCCGCTTCTGGCCTACGCCAACCTGATCTTCCTCTGGTGCGCTGTCCAACAGCTGGGATTCCTGATGGCTGACGGGCAACTGGCCCGGTTCAACCGTTCCGGGTTGGTGGGCCTCATCGTGGGCAGTAATCTCCTGCTGGGGGTGGTGACGGGCGTCGCCCTGTATTCGGGCAACATGCTGGAGAATCTGAATCCGCCCACTTTCTGCCTGCTCCTCCTTGGGGTGTCGCAGACCGCCGCGCTCCGGTTGTTCCGGCCGGTGCTCAACTGGGTCGCTGCGGCACGCTGGGTACAGGCCATTGTCACTGGTGCCGGCCGCAGGTCCATGACCGTTTACCTCTGGCACTTACCGCTGCTCGGGGGAATGTCCGGCCTGCTCCTGCTGACCGATTTCCCCAAGCCAGCCGCCGGCACCGCCGAATGGTGGTGGGCGCGGCCGCTGGTGCTGCTCGGTGTGGTGGTTCTGCTCCTGCCGGTGCTGGCACTTTTCGGGCGTCTTGAGGATCGCCCGACGGCGTCTGTCCACACGCGCAGCCGGCCCGCTGCCGCTGTGGTGACTGCCGTCGTCGTCGTTTTTGTTCCGGTGGCGGACGCCGTCTTTAACGGCCTCACGTTGACGATGATTGGCGGGGGGACCGCCTGCTTTGCCCTGGCGGTTCTGCTGCTGGGACGGGTACCGGACCGTATTCCTGCGCCGGCGGGTGTTCCGGCGGGTGGTCTGGACGGCGTTCCGGAGGATGTTCCGGCGGACGGCGGCGCCGGCGGGGGCGGCGGAGGTGCCGGTGATTCCGGCGGGCCATTGCCAGAGACGCCATTAAGTGCCAGTGTCGAACCATGACGGACAACATGGTTTCAGCTGAGGATACGTTCACGCCGGACGTTGTGACGACCCGGAACGACGCCCTTCACCGCTACGAGCTGCACGTTGGCGGGACACTCGCGGTGCGCACGAAATTCATCGACAAACCCGGTCACGTTGACTTCATCCACACGGAGACGGACGACGCCTTCAGGGGCCACGGACTCGCCAAGGTGCTGATCCATTTTGCCCTCGATGACGTAGTGGCGTCCGGCAAGCGGATCATCCCGCATTGCCCCTTTACCGCCCGGTACCTCCGTAAACACGAGGTCTATACCCAGTGCATCGACTGGCCCGAGGGCGAGCCCGGAGCCTAGGACTACAGTCGCCTTATTGAGTGGATTCTCGGCCGCGGTACTGGCCGCTAACAAGCGCCCGTCAATGATTCCTCGTCGAGGAAGATGTCCGCCTGGCCGCGCTGCTACGACGGATCAACTCGGGTTGCACCGGAGGGGGAGCCGGCACTGCGGTGCCGTTAACCCGCTCGAGCAGCACGGCGATACAGCGACGCCCGAGTTCCTGGAAGTCCTGACGCACGGTCGTCAGCGGTGGAAGCGCGTATCCGGCCTCGGGCAGATCGTCGAACCCAACGACACTTACGTCTTCAGGGACCCGGATAGCGGCCTCGTGGAGTGCGCACAGCAGCCCGATGGACATCTGGTCGTTGGCGACGAATACCGCAGTGGCTGCGGATGCCGCGAGGATCTTCGGGCCCAGGCGGTACCCCGAGGCGGCACTCCAATCACCCTCGTACGGATCCGTCACGGGAAGGTTGGCCCCGCGGAGGGCACGCCGCCAGCCTGCCTGTCGTGCCGTGGCGTCGATCCAGTCCGGAGGACCGGCCAGGTGGGCGATTTGTTCGTGGCCGAGTTCAATCAGGTGCCGCACGGCTCTCCAGGCCCCGAGCTCCTGGTCGACGCCGACGCTGACTACCGCGTGCCCTGATGGCCGGGCGGTCAGGGAGGAGTATGCCGGATCGCCGATCGTTACGAGCGGCACCGGCAGGTCGAGGAGGAGGAGCTCATCGAAGACGGCGGCGTGCGGAGCGATCACAACGATCCCGTCTACGCCCTGATCCAGAAGATGGCCGACGGCGTCCTGGACTGCGTTGAGCGTCGGGGACGCCAGACCGGCGACACTGACAAAATATCCCGCGGCGCGGGCCGCATTCTGGACGCCGATCAAGGTATTGGCGGGACCGAACTGCGCTGATTCGACCCCGATGACTCCAACAGTCGTCGATTTGCGGGTCACCAGCGCGCGCGCAGCAATGTTGCGGCGGTATCCCAGGCCAGCGATGGCTGTCTCCACCCGCCGCCGGGTTCGCGCGCTTACGTTGGGGTGGTTGTTGATCACCCGCGACACAGTTTGATGGGACACTCCAGCCAGCCTGGCCACATCAGTCATGACCGGCGCCCGACGCTGTCCGGAATCTGCCTGCACGGCTGATCTCCTCCTGACGAGTTGGTGGTGCAACGGCCATAGCACTGGCCGCCCCGGAAGATGCTCGAGGGCGGCTGCATGATAAAGATGTGACTTGACCCACACCGGAGTCTACGCTAATTTGAATGAAGTTGTTAGCGGTAACAATTTGCGCGGGCAAACGTTCGGTCCTCATATCTTGGGACGGTCCGGACCGTGCAGGTCTGAAGACCGAGGTCCGGTCCAGAAGCACGCCAATGGCTTCGGAGTCTGCTGACTCCGGCTCCGGCCACATCGGATGTCAGATCCGGGTACGCCTTTCGCCGGCAATCGCAGGCGCAGAGTGAAAAGCACCAGTTCGCGGACCGAAAGTCCGCGGAAGGAGAACTATCGTGAGAATGAAAAAACTTTGGGGCGCCTTCGCCGTCGTCCTTGCGGTCGGCCTGAGCGTCAGCGGCTGTGGCAGCCGTGGAGGCGCTTCAAGCCCGTCTGCCGGTGCCGATACCGCCGGCTCCCTCGTCGGCATCTCGATGCCGACGCAGACATCCGAGCGCTGGATCGCGGACGGAAAGAATGTCTCAGAATCGCTGACAAAACTCGGGTACAAAACTGACCTTCAGTACGCCAATGACGATATCCCCACCCAGGTTTCCCAGATCGAAAACATGCTCACCAAGGGCGCCAAGGCACTCATCATCGCCGCCATCGACGGCACCACGCTGACCGATGTCCTCGCCAAGGCAAAGGAACAGAACGTCAAGATCATCGCTTATGACCGCCTGATCAACGGCACCCCGAATGTTGACTACTACACGACGTTCGACAACTACACCGTAGGGGTTCAGCAGGCGACTTCGCTGCTGACCGGCCTGGGCCTCGTTGACTCCAGTGGCAAGAAAGTCGATGGCAAGGGGCCGTTCAATGTGGAGCTCTTCGCCGGCAGCCCCGACGACAACAACGCCAACTTCTTCTGGACCGGCGCCATGGACACCCTCAAGCCGTACCTGGATGCAGGCACTCTCAAGGTTCCAAGCGGCCAGACAAAGTTTGAGCAGGCGGCCATTCTGCGCTGGCAGGCCCCAGTTGCACAGAAGCGGATGGAAGACATCCTGACCTCTGCCTACAGCTCCGGGACGAAGCTTCAGGGCGTGCTGTCGCCCTACGATGGCCTGTCCATCGGCATTATCTCGGCACTCACCAGTGCGGGCGGCTATTCCAAAAGCAACCTCCCCATCGTCACCGGCCAGGACGCCGAAAAGGGGTCTGTCAAATCCATCACCGCGGGTGAGCAGTACTCCACTATCTTCAAGGACACCCGGCTGCTCGGTGCCCAGGCGGTCAAAATGGTCGACGCCGTGCTGAAGGGCCAGACGCCTGAGGTCAACGACAGCAAGACGTACAACAACAAGGTCAAGGTAGTCCCTGCGTACCTGCTCAAGTCCGTGATCATCACCAAAGACAACTACAAGAAGGAACTCACCGACTCCGGCTACTACAAAGAGAGCGATCTCAAGTAGCCGATGCTGTGGGCTGCGGCCGGGCGTGGAAGCCCGGTCGCAGCCCATCACCCAGGCTCCTGCGGCCGCAGGAGGTCCAGGCTCGACGAGTCAGTGAGAATTGACGATGCAAAACCATATTCTTCAAATGCAAGGCATTACCAAGACCTTTCCCGGTGTCAAGGCACTTCAGGACGTCACCCTCAACGTGAACCGGGGAGAGGTACACGCCATCTGCGGCGAGAACGGCGCCGGAAAATCAACCCTGATGAAAGTCCTGTCAGGCGTTTATCCCCACGGAAGCTTCGACGGCGAGATTCTTTTTGAGAATGAACCATGCCACTTCTCGGACATAGGCCACAGCGAAAAACGCGGAATCGTGATCATTCACCAGGAATTGGCGCTGAGCCCCTATCTTTCGATTGCGGAAAACATCTACCTGGGCAATGAACAGGCCAGCCGCGGTTGGGTCGACTGGCGCAAAACGAACCTTGAAGCAGCCAAACTGCTGGCCCGGGTGGGCTTGAGCGAAAATCCGGTGACGCCCATCCAACACATCAGCGTAGGCAAGCAGCAGCTGGTTGAAATCGCCAAGGCCCTCTCAAAGAAGGTCAAGCTGCTGATTCTGGACGAACCGACGGCCGCGCTCAACGACGAAGACTCCGGGCACCTGCTTGATCTCATCCGCCATCTCAAAGGCCAGGGCGTCACGAGCATCATCATCAGCCACAAGCTCAATGAAATAAGGAAGATCGCCGACGCCGTCACCATAATTCGCGATGGAAAGACCATCGAAACCCTGAGGCTTGACGAGGGCGAGCTCTCGCAGGAACGGATCATCCGCGGGATGGTCGGCCGTGATCTGGAAAGTCTGTATCCGCACCGGGAACCGCGGATCGGTGACGAGGTCCTGCGGATCGAGGACTGGTCTGTCCGGCACCCTCAGGACCCCACCCGCATGGTCGTTCGCAACGCCAGCCTCAATGTCCGGGCCGGCGAAGTGGTCGGACTGGCCGGGCTCATGGGTGCCGGCCGAACGGAACTGGCCATGAGCGTCTTCGGCCGCACCTACGGTCATGCCACCTCCGGAAGGGTGTTCAAGAACGGCAAGGAAATAGACACCCGGACCGTGCACGCTGCCATCAAGCATGGCATCGCATACGCCACAGAGGACCGGAAACTTTATGGACTCAACCTCATTGAGGACATCAAACGCAACATCTCGATGGCGGGGCTGAAAAAGCTCGTAAAGGGCGGCTGGGTCAACAAGAACGAAGAGACCGTCATCGCCAACGGTTACCGCAAGAGCATGAACATCAAGGCGCCTTCCGTCGCGTCCATAACCGGCAAACTCTCCGGCGGAAACCAGCAGAAAGTGGTCCTGAGCAAGTGGATGTTTTCCGATCCGGATGTTCTGATCCTCGACGAACCCACGCGCGGGATCGACGTCGGCGCGAAGTTTGAGATCTACACGATCATTGCCAGGCTGGCGGCCGAGGGGAAAGCAGTCATCGTCATCTCTTCGGAGCTGCCCGAATTGCTGGGCATCTGCGACCGTATCTACACCCTGTCCGCAGGTCACATCACCGGGGAAGTGCCGATCGCGGAAGCCTCGCAGGAAATCCTGATGCACTACATGACCCAAGAAAAGGAATGACGAACATGTCCGCCATACGAGAAACTCTGGGCTTCCTCACAAGCCGCCTCCGTCAGGTAGGCATCTTCGTTGCTCTCATCCTGATTGTCCTGCTGTTCCAGATGCTGACCGGCGGGATTCTGCTGGAACCCCAGAACGTGTCAAACATCGTCGTTCAAAACAGCTACATCCTTATCCTCGCCATCGGCATGGTCATGGTCATCATCGCCGGGCACATCGATCTTTCGGTTGGTTCCGTCGCCGGCTTCATCGGCGCCTGTTCCGGCGTGTTGATGGTGCAATGGGGCTGGCCGTGGTGGCTCGCCATCCCGGCCTGCCTGCTTCTGGGAGCGCTCGTCGGGGCCTGGCAGGGCTACTGGATCGCCTACATCGGGATCCCCGCATTCATCGTTACCCTGGCCGGCATGCTGATCTTCCGCGGACTTACCCTGATCACCCTGAAGAACCAGCAGATCACCCCTTTCCCGAATGAAATGCGGTCCTTGGGCGGTGGGTTCCTGCCGGACATCTCCGGGGGCAACTCTGCGCTGGAATGGCTGACCGTCATCCTTGGCGTCGCTGCCACAGCGGCCATGGTCTTCCAGGCCGTGAAGGAGCGGCGGGTGCGCCGGAAATTTGATCTGGAGAACGAGCCGATGGCCTGGTTCGCGATTAAGACCACTTTCACGGCCCTGCTGGTGTTGACGATCGCGTTCCTGCTGGCCAGTTACCGAGGCACACCCATCGTGCTGATCGTTCTTGCCGGTCTGGTGATTGTGTACACCGCACTGATGAACAACAGCGTGTTCGGCCGGCACACCTATGCCATCGGCGGCAACCTCCACGCGGCTGAACTCTCCGGAATCAAGACCAAAGCCGTCACGTTCAGGATCTTCGTCAATATGGGCGTTCTTGCTGCGCTGGCAGGGCTCATTTTCACCGCTCGGTTGAATTCCGCCCAGCCCGCCGGTGGAACCGGCTTCGAACTCGACTCGATCGCCGCCGCCTTCATCGGCGGGGCCGCCGTCACAGGAGGAATCGGGACCATCGCCGGAGCCATGATCGGTGGTTTGATCATGGGAGTACTCAACAACGGCATGTCCATCCTCGGCCTGGGCACGGACTACCAGCAACTGATTAAGGGCCTCGTGCTGCTTCTGGCCGTCGGCTTCGACATTTTCAACAAGAACCGCAGCAGCGGCGGAGGCGGAGGCCTTGGCAAACGCTTCAAGTTCCGCACCCCGCCGCCGGCCACACATCAGAACGGGAAACCAACAACCGGTGAACCGGTCGCCGTTCCTGCATCTACACCCGCGGGGCCCGGCGCATAGGCGCCTGCCCTGCCCCTGGCTACCAGCGGGGATGGACGGCCTCGCGGAAGTACCGGTCGTAAATATGACGTACCCCGGCATCGAGGCCGGTGCCCAGGGTTCCGGTGGATGCGGCCACCGCGTTGGAACGGGCCTGCTCTACGTTCCGTGCCCCGGGGATGACGGTACTGACGCCGTCCTGGGCGACGATCCACGCGATGGCGGCCTGGGCGGTTGTGACGCCGTCCGGGACCAGCTCCTCGAATTCCTTCACCGCTTCCAGCCCACGGTCAAAGTCCACCCCGGAGAAGGTCTCGCCCACGTCGAAGGCGGAGCCCGTCCGGTTGTAGTTGCGGTGGTCATTGTCCGCGAAAGTGGTCTTCTTGGAATACTTGCCGGCCAGAAGGCCGGAGGCCAGCGGCACCCGGGCAATGATGCCGACGCCTGCCGCTTTTGCCGCCGGCAACACGGCGTCCAGCGGTTTGAGCCGGAAGGCGTTGAGAATGATCTGAACGGTGGCTGTGCTGCCGCGTCCGATGGCGGCCAGGGCTTCCTCCGTCCGCTCGACGCTGACCCCGTAGCTCCGGATCGCGCCTTCGCTCACGAGGGTGTCCAACGCGTCGTACACTTCGCCGTTGCTGTACACGGGTGTGGGCGGGCAGTGCAGCTGCACCAGGTCCAAGGTATCCGTCTTCAGGTTCCGGCGGGAGCGGTCCACCCACTGCCGGAAATTAGCCAGAGTGTAGTTCTCGGGCGCCTGCTCCACACGCCGGCCCATCTTGGTGGCGACGGTGATGTCCAGGCCCGGATTGGCCGCCAGAAAGGCGCCGATGGTTTGTTCGCTCCGCCCGTCGCCGTAGACGTCCGCGGTGTCCATAAACGTCACCCCGGATTCCACGGCGGCAGCCAGGATCGCATTGGCCTCCGCCGGATCCACAGTTCCCCAATCTGCGCCCAGCTGCCAGGTCCCAAGTCCTACGGTGGAGACGTTCCGTCCGGTCCTGCCCAGTCTGCGTTGTTCCATCCTTCGACTATATGCAGTCCGGCTGCGTCCATGATGAAAAGCCGTATAAGGCGGAAGTTTGGTGCCCCGGCGTCGGCGGCTCTAGACGTCAAAATGGGTTGTGGCCGGCCCGGCCGAGAACTGCGCCACCAGTTGCTCCGCGACGTCACGAAGCTTCTTGTTCCTGCCGCTCGAGGCCTTGACCAGGATGGTCATTGCCTCGTCCTGTGAACACCGGTTCTGGCCCATGATGATTCCGGACGCCAGATCGATCGCGGTCCGGGATTCCATGGCCGCCCGCAAATCGCCGGCCAGCTGCTGCCCGGCGCCCACCCGGACTGCCAGGCGCACGGCTTTCTGCGCCTGCGCTGCTAAGAGTTCTGCGCTCTGGACGGACGCCGGATCAAAGGCATCGGGCGTGGTGGCGAAGACATTCAGGGCCGCAGTGGCGCCTTGATCAAGGGTGAGCGGGACGCCCAAAACGCTGAACTGGCCCTGCGCCGCAATGGCCTGCCCGTACTCCGGCCAGCGTGGATCCGTCCGGGTGTCCCTGACCACCACAGTCGTCCCGGTTTTCATTGCGTGGAGGCACGGCCCTTCACCGAAGGCATGCTGGATCTCGTCCATGGTGCGCGCGTCCGGGCTGCTCCAGGCGGCCGTGCTGCGGCGACGGTGCCGATTCAACGTGACGGCGCAGACCACTTGCTGCCCGAGGGACGCTGAAACAGATGCGGCTGAAAATTCACAGAGATCAGCCAGGAAAGCGTTGACGTCCTGGCTGTCAATGACGAGGTCCTGCAGCCGTTCGGCGACTGTTTGTTCAACGGCGGCCTCTTCCATGCCCCCAGTGTAGGTCCGCGGCCGTCATGTGAACCCGAAAAACCAGGCGGACTTGTGAGCTGGAGATCAATTTCGTACGATCAGTCTGAGTTGTGCAGCCGGCTCAAGGAATCTTTCATTGGAGTCGCCTTGAACCACAAACTGCGAGTGCCTGCCCGTGTTGATGTCAGCCCCGGACATGCCACCCCGGACGCCTTCGGCCGTCCAGTCCCGGCGGGGGACCCGTCATGAACCAGAAGGATCTGGCCCGCTACCTGGCCCGAAACCTTGACGACACACGGGATCCTGCCGCAGCGGCGCGTGCCATGAGCGATGACGCGTTGGCCGAGCTGGCTGACTCGCTCTACCGCCACCTGGACACTCAGAGCCCAGTCTTCGGGGCGCATTCCCTGTACCAGCAGGTTGCTGACGAGCTGGATTTGCGGCGGGCGCGAGGGGGCAGCTGAGGCCTCGGAATCCGCGCCGGAATCGGCGTTTTCAGGTCCTCAACTGTGCGTTCGCGGAGGTGGGTTACGACGCCGAGGGCTACTTTGCGTGGCGCTGCCACTGCGCTGCGTGCCAGAAAAGCAGCCCGGCCGACGTCAGGACGCCGGCGAGCAGGACGTTCGGCGCGAAACTCATCCACAGGTAGTTCAGGGGCATGGAGTCGCTGCTGTTCGGCCCGGCCATCGCGGCATTCTGTGCACCAAGGAACATCCCGAAGCCTGCAACGATAAGTCCTGCCGAGGCGAGCCACAGCGCCACGATGAAGGGGTTGATTGTGAAGCTGGCTGTCCGCGTTGACTCCGACGCAGAATCAGCCTGCCCCACGGCACCGTCGCCTGCCGGGTTTCCGTCCTGGTCCACTTCCCGGAAATTCAGCCTGTCCCCGTCGATCTGCGCCATGGTTCCCCCTGATTGTTGCTGATCTCAGCCGCCGTTACGTGATGCCAAGAACACTACCCCTGGAGCGATTTCCGCAACCGCGCCGATCTGGACCGGGGCTGCGCCATTGTTCCCCCAGATTGTGAAGCCCGAACGGGCAGATAAGGCCCGTAAATCGCGAATTCGAGGGCATTATCTGCTCGTTCGCGCTCATTTGGGAAGTCAATGACCTCCCGCAACCCACCAAAAATCGTGTATTTCCGGGGTTGGGATGAATTACCTCACAGAAGTTTGACGAAAAGGTATACCTAAGTAAGGCTTACCTTGCTATCTGAGAGCCCCTAACGCCGACAAAAGGATTACCACTGTGACGCTGTTGCCCCGAGTGGCTGGAATACGTGTGGAAGAAGTATCAGGCCATGACTTCGGTTCCCGGGTGGAGCTGGCCCTTGCCGCCACCAACCATCTTTTCAACACCCGCAATTCGCCCCGCTACGTGGCGCAGGTGATGCAGGCGGTCAATGTGGTGGCCACCAAACTGGACCGGACCACGCGGCCGTTCACCGGCGTCGGGCCCTCAAAGATGAAAGCGCGCGTGGGCGCCGTGGATTTGGACCGCCCGCTGCCGGACACAGCAGCTGCCCTGGAGGAGCTTGAGGACGTCTACCTGCGGGACGCCGTCTACTTCCACGATGCCAAATATGCCGCCCACCTCAACTGCCCGGTGGTCATCCCGGCCCTCGTGGGGGAGGCCATCCTGTCGGCGGTGAATTCCTCCATGGACACATGGGACCAGAGCGCCGGCGCCACCATGATCGAGCGCAGGCTGATTGACTGGACGGCCGAACGGCTGCAGCTGGGGGCCGCTGCCGACGGCATTTTCACCTCCGGCGGGAGCCAGTCCAACTTCCAGGCGTTGCTGATCGCGCGCAACCATGCCGTGGCCGGGCTGCGGCAGGAACCGGGCAATGCCGGGCTCCGGCTGCCGCCGCTGCTGGAGAAGCTGCGGATCTTCACTTCCGAGGACAGCCACTTCAGCATCCGGAAGTCGGCCTCAATGCTGGGGATGGGGTTCGACGCCGTCGTGCCGGTCCGCTGCGCAATAGACCACCGGATGGATCCGGCTGCGCTCGCGGAAGCAATGGCGGAGGCGCACGACGACGGGCTGGTGCCGATGGCGGTTGTGGCCACCGCCGGGACCACCGACTTCGGCGCGGTGGACCCGCTCGCAGAGCTCGCTGCCCTGGCGCGCGCCTACGGCGCCTGGTTCCACGTCGATGCGGCCTATGGCGGCGGGCTCATGGTGTCCAAGCGCTACCGGCACCTGCTCGACGGCACGAGGCTGGCCGATTCCGTCACCGTGGACTTCCACAAAACGTTCTTCCAGCCCGTCAGCTCCAGCGCGCTTCTGGTCAGGGACGCCGCCATGCTCCGCCACGTCACGTACTACGCTGACTACCTCAACCCGGAAAGCGCCGCCCTCGCGGACATCCCCAACCAGGTGGACAAGAGCATCCAGACCACCCGCCGCTTCGACGCGCTCAAGCTCTGGCTCACGCTCCGGATCATGGGCGCGGACGCGATCGGCGCGCTGTTTGATGAAGCCATTGACCTGGCCGGCCGCGTGGGTTCGCTGCTCGGCGGGGACAGCGACTTCGAACTGGCCGCCGAACCCCTGCTCAGCACGCTGGTATTCCGCTACCGCCCCGCCCTGGCGGACGGCACGCGCTTGTCCGAGGACGCCGCAGACTCGCTTAACCCCGCCATCCGGGCCGCCGTGTTTGCCTCCGGCGAGGCGGTGGTCGCCGGGACGAAAGTGGCCGGCAGGCACTACCTGAAGTTCACGCTGCTTAACGCCGAAGCAACTCTGGAGGACATCGACGGGATCATCGGGCTGCTCCGGCGCACCGGCGAGTCCCTCCTCCAAAACGACCTCGCCGGCAGCATTACCGGGACCACAGCAGCGGAGGCAAGCGCATGAGCACCTCCACCACAGCCCGCATTTACGACTTCGCCGGGATCGGCGTCGGGCCCTTCAATCTGGGTCTCGCGGCGCTGAGCGAGCCGGTGGCCGGGCTGGACAGGGTGTTCCTGGAACGCCGCGACTCCTTCGATTGGCACCCGGGCATGATGCTGGAACCCGCACATCTTCAGGTGCCGTTTATGGCGGACCTGGTCACGCTCGCGGACCCCACGTCGCCATATTCGTTCCTGAACTTTCTCAAGCAGACCGGGCGGCTCTACCGTTTTTACATCCGCGAGAACTTCTACCCGCTGCGCGCCGAGTACAACCAGTACTGCCAGTGGGTGGCCGGCCAGTTGGACTCTGTCCGGTTCGGTACGCATGTCCGGGAAATCACGTACGACGACGGCGTGTACCGGCTTGCGGCGGATGGCCCGGAAGGGCCGGAGGTGCTGCTGGCACGGCGGCTGGTGCTGGGCACCGGAACCAGCCCGTACGTTCCGGAGGCCTGTTTAGGGATAGTGGACGCCTCCGTGGACGGCGGAGGACTTGCCCTCCACAACGCCGAGTACCTGTTGAGGAGGAGTGAACTCCAGGGCAAACGCAGCATCACGGTTGTAGGCAGCGGACAAAGCGCCGCTGAGATTTACTACGAGCTGCTGCAGGAGATCGACGTCCGCGGCTACCAGCTGAACTGGGTCACGCGGTCCGGCCGGTTCTTCCCGCTGGAGTACACCAAGCTAACTCTCGAGATGACGTCACCGGAGTACGTGGACTACTTCCACGAACTGCCGCAGGACCAGCGCGACAGCCTGGTCAAGAGCCAGAAAAACCTGTACAAGGGCATCAACCCAGGGCTCATCGACGCCATCTACGACCTGCTCTACGCCAAGAGCCTGGGAGGAATGGTGGACACCCGGCTGCTGACCCACTCGGCCCTCACCGGCGCTTCGTGGGATTCGTCAGCTCAGTCCCACACTTTGCAGCTGCGGCACGAAGAGCAGGGTGTCGACTACACGCTGGACAGCGAAGCCGTGGTCCTGGCCACCGGCTACACCTACCGCGAGCCTCCCTTCCTTGCCGGCGTTCAGGACCGCATCGCCCGGGACTCCAGCGGCAGGTTCGCCGTGGGGCGCAACTACAGCACCGGCGTCGAGCCCGGCGAGATCTTTGTCCAGAACGCGGAACTCCACACCCACGGCTTCGTCACCCCGGACCTCGGCATGGCCGCCTACCGCAACTCGTGCATCCTGCGCGAAATCACCGGGCGCGAGGTGTACGCGGTGGAGCGCAGCATCGCCTTCCAGCAGTTCGGTGCGCCGGTTTCGGCGCCGGCACACGTGGAAAGCCCGGATGTGCAGCAGACGGAGACCGCGGAGGTGCCGGCATGAGCTTCACCTTCCGCTGCGTCGAAGTCGAAGCCGATGCACCTCTCCTCCACAGCTGGATGACGCGGCAGTATGCCTCCTTCTGGGGAATGTTGACCGCCAGCGTTGACGACGTTGTGGAGGAATACTCCAGGATCCAGTCCAGCGGCCATCACCACGCGCTGGTGGGGCTCGACGGCGGTGTTCCGGCCTTCCTCATGGAGGAGTACCTCCCCGGCTGCTCACCTCTGGCCGGTGTGTACGCCGTGCAACCGGAGGACATCGGCATGCACCTCCTGGTGGCACCGGCGTCGGGAGGTCCGCGGTCCGGCTACACCACCGCCGTGATGGAGGCCGTGCTGGAGAGGTTGTTCGAGAAACCCGGCGTGGAGCGCGTCGTGGTGGAGCCGGATGCCCGGAACACCAAGATCCATGCTCTCAATGAGCGGCTGGGGTTCCAGCCTGCCGGCGTGGTGGAGCTGCCGGACAAACAGGCGTTGCTGAGTTTCTGCACCCGCGCCGACTTCCACACTGCCCAGGCAGCTATCCACCGGGCCGCGATCCCCGAGCCGGCCCACCCGCCGGACTCCGATCAGGCCTCCGTCCAGGCCGCCGGGCACACGCCCGCCATCCGTCAGTCCACGAGCCATCAGGGAGCATCACTGTGACCACCGTTGAACTTGAATCTGTCCTCGCTGCCGGCAATGCCGCAGCCCACCTCACCCCGGAACGCTGGGCGGCGGCCAACCGCCATCTGGTCCGCAAGGCGCTCGCCGAGTTCTCACACGAGCGGATCCTGGCTCCTTCACGCGTCAGCCCGGATTCCGGAATGCCCGGCGAGCCTGCTGACTATCAGGTCCTCAGTGATGACGCCACGGTGGAATACTCGTTCTCCGCACGGCTGCTCGAGCTGGATCACTGGTCCATCGACCCCGTGTCCATCCGCTGCACCCGCGACGGCCTGGAATCCGGGCTGGACGCGCTGAACTTCATCACGGAGTTCCCCGACACCCTGGGAATCCGCGAAGAGATGCTGCCTGTCTACCTCGAGGAAATCAGCAGCACGCTCTCCAGCCACGCGTACAAGCAGTGGGTCGGCCAGCCGTCGTCCGCTGAACTCGCAGCCGGAGTCACCGGCGGCGCCAACGCCGCCATCGACTTCCAAGCCATCGAGCGCAGCATGACCGAGGGGCATCCGTGCTTTGTGGCAAACAACGGACGGCTGGGGTTCGGCGTCAGCGATTACCTGGCGTTTGCCCCGGAAACCGGGGCGCCGGTGCAGCTGGAATGGATCGCCGTGCACCGCAGCAAGGCCGTATTCACTTCCGGCGAGGGGCTGGACTACCGGGCACACCTTGACGCTGAACTGGGTGACTCCACCGTGGCCTGTTTCCATGCCGAACTGGGCGCGCAGGGTCTGGACCCGTCCGGCTACTTCCTGATGCCGGTCCATCCGTGGCAGTGGGAAAACAAGCTCACCGTGACGTTTGCGGCCGAAATAGCGCAGAATCACATCGTCCACCTGGGCATCGGTGCCGACTCCTATCAGGCCCAGCAATCCATCAGGACATTCTTCAACACGGGGGCGCCGGAAAAATGTTACGTCAAGACTGCCATGTCCGTGCTGAACATGGGCTTCATGCGCGGGCTGTCCCCGCAGTACATGAAGGCAACGCCGGCCATCAACGACTGGCTGCGGGCGCTGATCCGCAGGGATGACGTGCTGCAACGGCGCGGGTTGGCCATGATCAGCGAAGTCGCGGCCATCGGCTACCACAACGGTTACTACGAGGCCGCTTCCGCCAAGGACTCTCCGTACCGGAAAATGCTGTCCGCCCTGTGGCGGGAGAGTCCGCTTCCGCTGCTCAAGGACGATCAGCAGCTGGCCACCATGGCCTCGCTGCTGCACGTCGACTCAGCTGGTAAACCGGTGGTCTCGGCGCTGATGGAGCAGTCCGGGCTGGCGCCCTCGGAATGGCTGCGCCGCTACTTCGAGGCGTACCTCATTCCGCTGGTGCACTGCCTGTACCGCTACGAGCTGGCTTTCATGCCGCACGGCGAGAATGTGATCCTGGTACTGGAGAACGGTGTGCCGGTGCGGGCCGTCATGAAGGACATCGCCGAGGAAATCGTGGTGATGGGGGACAGGCTTGAGCTGCCCGAGGAAGTGTCGCGGATCAGGGCAGACATCCCGGACAGCGAAAAGGTCCTGGCCATCTTCACGGATGTGTTCGACTGCATTTTCCGCTTCCTCAACGCACTGCTGGTGGAGGACGGCAAGCTCAGCGGGGACGAATTCTGGGGCATCGCGGCAACAGCCATTCAGGAATACCAGGCACAGCACCCCGAACTTGCCGACCAGTTTGCCCGGCATGATCTCTTTGCCGCCGACTTCGAACTGTCCTGCCTGAACCGCCTGCAGCTGCGCAACAACCAGCAGATGCTGGACCTCACGGATCCGTCCGGCGGCCTGCAGATGGCCGGCCGGCTGAGCAACCCGCTGGCCGGATTCGCAGCGGAAGCAGGGGACAACCACGCCCGGAAAAGTGGTGCCTAGGAATCCTTCACCGGAGAACCCGGGGCGTCCTCCAGGAGCATCCGGGCGTAGTTGCCCATGGAGCGCTGGTACCGCGGCAGGTGCGGTGCCAGCGCGGCCAGGACCAGGGAGAGGCCTTCGCGTTCACGCCCTGTGCTGGCATAGGCCAGCGCAAGGGTGGCGTCTACTGCGTCGGACAGGTGATCGGTGCCCTTGGAACGCTCCGCGATCAGTAAAACCACGCTTTCTTCCGGGTGACCCAGATTGCGCAGGGAACTTGCCAGCTGGATGACTGCCCGACGGCGGCGCTCACCTTCCAGCCCCGTTTCCATTGCCCGCCGGTAAAGGGGCACCGCACGTTCCGGGTAACCGGTGGAATCGTAGGAGGCTCCGAGCTCGAAGTCGGCATCGGCGGTGCCTTCGGGCAGTTCGGCGGCCAGCCCGGCCATGGCCGCAGGAAATTCCTCGCGGCCATAGTTGTCCAGTTCGGCCCACAGCGCGGCCACACGCTCTTCCCAGTCAGCATTTTGCATGCGGCCAAGCTAGCACGGTTAGGCTGGGCGTATGACTACCAGGGCCAACGCCACCACCGCATTGATCACGGGTGCCACCGCAGGTCTGGGTGCCGAATTCGCCCGGCAGCTGGCACAGGAAGGACATCACCTTGTCCTCGTGGCACGCGACGCCGGCCGCCTTCAGCAGGCGGCGGACGAATTCGAGCGCGATTTCAGCATCACGGCTGAGGTGCTTCCCGCTGACCTGACGGACGACGCCGGGGTGGCCGCCGTCGTCGAACGCCTTTCAGACGCTTTGCGTCCCGTGGAGGTCCTGGTGAACAACGCGGGGATCGGGCTGCTGCATTCGTTCGAGCGGAACAGCGTGCAGGAGGAGAGGAACCACCTCCGCCTGCATGTCCAGACGCCGATGGAGCTTTGCCATGCCGCACTTCAGGGGATGCTGGCGCGGGGCTCGGGGAGGATCATCAACGTTGCCAGCGTGGCGGCGTTTGCCAACCGAGGCAGCTACTCGGCCGCGAAGGCGTGGCAAGTCAGCTTCAGCCGCTGGGCCAATCTGGCGTATGCACACAGCGGTGTGAAGATCACAGCCCTGTGTCCCGGCTTCACGCACACCGAATTCCACGACCGCATGGGCATGGACAAGACAGTCGCCCCGCGTTGGATGTGGCTGACGGCGGAGCGTGTGGTCCGGGAAGGGCTCGCGGACAACGCCCGGGGCAAAGGGGTTTCCATCCCGACCAAGCGCTACAAAGTGGTTACCGGCGTTGCGCGGATACTGCCCGCCAAGCTCACTTCCGGTCCGCCACGGAAGGCAAAGCAGCTGTCTCCCGCCGACGGATGAGAACCACCACCAGGATGCCAACCACCGCGCCCACCAGAGTCTCCGCACCGCGCTCGGTGATCAGCAGGTAGGGGCCGATCGGGGCCGTCAGCTGCGTCATCAGCAGGATCACCGGCGTGAAGGAGATCATCGCCAGGCCATAGTGCCGGGTCATGAACAGCTCCGTGGTGAACTGGAAAGCAATCACCAGGACAGCCAGGACCGCGGCCTCCCGCCCCGGGAAGAACTGCGTCGGCGCCAAGGGCCAGGGAAAGAGTACGACGGCGGTCAGGACCAGCCCGATGAACGTCCCCACAATGCGGTGGATGCCACGGTGGACGCTGCTGGGCAGGTCCGCGCCGGCGAGCGGCACGGCGGCTGCGGCCATGGCCCAGTGCGGGTGGCCGCTGCCCGTCAGGATTCCGATTGTGCCGGCCGCGCCTACCGCGAGTGTGTACCGGGCGGCATGGATCACCGCTTCTTGCCGGACGGGACCACGCAGCGGCACAACGTCCCGCGTGGCGCGGGGATCCCAGGCCCGGCCACGGACCCAGCCGCCGAATCCCACGAATACGGAAAACGACGCCGAGCCGGCACAGATGAGCAGCGCCGCATGCCAGGGGATGGTGGTGGGAACGGAGGCGCAGGCGCCGAGGGCAAGTATGCCGAAGAACGGGCCGTTGGGCTTAAGCCCCACCTTGTCCGCGAAAACAGAGCCCGCGCCTGCCAGCAGGGCTTCGATGATCACCAGCCACCAGGAATGGAGCTGGTTGACGGATAGGAATACTCCGACGCCCACGCCGCCCAGCAACACGAGGGCCGCCTGCAGCTGGTGCTTCAACCGCAGCTGGTGGGGCTCGGAACGCCCATACATACCCGTCAGCGCTCCGAAGACGGCGTAGATGATCAGATCCGGGCGGCCGAAGAACAGGAGCAGAAGGGACGGGACGGCAACGCTGATGGCCACCCGGAGCGCGGAGAGGTGGTCGTTGTTCGCGGGTCCCAGACTGTGCAGCATCCGGACATGGCGCATGACGGACTGCATCCGGGACACCACCTATCAGTTCGCCTGCCGGCGGGGGTCGCAGGCAGTCACACACAGACACCTAGCCGCGGCGGACGCCGGTGAGGCCCGCTCTGCATGCTTTCCCGAAGGAATAGCACGCAGAACAGGCCTCAGAACGCGGGCGCGGGGCGCTGAACTACAACATCAGGCGTTGGCAGGGACCTTTGCGGGTTCCAGGTCCAGGGCCTCGAAGGGCATCTCATCGAGATCGATCAGCGGGTTCTCGTCCTGGGTAGCGACGAGCTCGCGGGCCTCGGCCTGGGTGTCCACGCTGGGCATGGAGCCCGGCAGCGGACGCTGGGCCGATTCCTTCAGGAAGTAGATGGCAATGGCGCCGACAAAGGAGGTGCCCATCAGGTAATACGCAGGCATCATGTCATCGCCGGTCGCCGTGATCAGCGCAGCGACAATGAACGGAGTGGTGCCGCCGAAGATGGCCACGGAGAAGTTGTACGCAATGCCCATGGCGCCGTACCTGCTGGCCGTGGGGAACTGGGCCGGGAGGGCCGAAGCCAGGTTAGCCACGTAGAACGTCACCGGGAAGGCAATCAGCGCGAGGCCGGCCAGGGTAGACCAGATCTCTCCCACGCCAATCAGCAGGAACGCCGGAGTAGCCAGGACGACGGTGCTCACGGCGCCGATCCACAGCACGGGACGGCGGCCGATCCGGTCGGATAGCCTGCCGGTCAGCGGAATGCAGAGGCTCATGATGACCAGCACGGGGATGGTTAGCAGAGTTCCGTGGACGGGATCGTAGCCCTTGGACTCCGTGAGGTAGGTCGGCATGTAGGAAGTCAGCGCGTAGCCGGCAGTGTTGGCTGCGGCCACCAGAATCATGGCTACAACGATCGAGCGCCAGTAGGCCTTCACAATGCCCACCGGACCCTTGACTGCTGCGGCGTCGCCGGCAGCTGCATCCTTGGCCACGGCTTCCTGGGCGTCCAGGGTGGCCTGGAACTGAGGTGATTCCTCGATCTTGTTCCGGAAGTAGATGGCGATCAGGCCCAGCGGTCCGGCGATCAGGAACGGCAGGCGCCAGCCCCATTCCTCCATGGCACTCTGGCCCAGGGTCAGCTGCAGCACGGAGACCAGGGCAGCACCGAGGGCGAAGCCGAGGTAGCTTCCCATGTCCAGGAAGCTGGCGAAGAAGCCGCGGCGCTTGTCCGGGGCATATTCGCTCACGAACGTGGTGGCTCCGGCATACTCACCGCCTGTGGAGAACCCCTGGACGATCTTGAGCACCACCAGCAGCGCGGCCGACCACATGCCGATCTGGGCGTATCCCGGCAGAAGGCCGATGGCGAACGTGCTGGCCGCCATGAGCATCAGCGTTGTGGCAAGCACCTTCTGGCGGCCCACCTTGTCGCCGAGCCAGCCGAAGATCACACCGCCGAGCGGGCGGGCAATGAAGGTGGCGGCAAACGTGCCCAGCAGGAACAGCGTCTGTACGGATTTATCCGCTTCGGGCAGGAATACCGGGCCCATGGTGGTGATCAGGTAGCCGAAAACACCGACGTCGTACCATTCCATGGTGTTACCCACGATGGTGCCGCCGAGTGCTTTCTTCAGCATGGGCTGGTCAACAACATTTACGTCGGACTCTTTGAGCCGACGCCGTGCAAGTATCTTTGGTTTTCTCACACCCAGGGGTGCGACTTTATTGGTTCCGCTGGCGTTGTAAACGCCTGCTGAAGAGTCGGTCGTGCTTCGGTCTGTGGGCATTTGGGCTTCTCCTAGGGAGGTCATTTGCTTACGACTTGTAGCTGCCCCGCTCCGGGCAGGCTTTCAATTTTACGCGATTTCCATGGAAATTGAGAGTTCGGTGCAGTAGGATCACCCGTTTCCGGCACATATCCGCGGGGAAAGCCCGATTTCTTTTGCGCGCTCTCACCGCGCCATCACTGGGTCTCCGGCGTTCCGGACCGTTGTTACCAAACCTTTTTGGGCCGCGACCATATTCGAGCGCATTCAAGCCCCATTCCGCAGGGATTAGTGATGGCGGCCACAGAACATTGCTGCCCGGGCCGGGAGGGAATTCCGGGGATCCATGACGTCATAAACGTCCGGTTGAACCCTTTGGCGGCGGTGCGCGTCTGATTGAGTGAACCTGAGTGAACGCGCACGCAAGATTTCGGAAAGATTCCAGACAGGGGTGTTCGGCATGGACTACCAAATAAGCGGCCTTCCAATGCATGCGTTGTTGGTACACGGCACCGTAGTTGTTGTTCCTCTGGCGGCCCTGTGCACGTTGCTGAGTATTGTATGGCCGGTGGCCAGGCGGCGGCTTGGAATTGTGACGCCCCTCCTCGCCTTGGTGGCACTCGTGATGGTTCCAGTGACCCAGGCAGCCGGAGCGTGGCTGCTGGTGCGGATCGACACCACGCCCGCCATCTCTACCCACGCCAACCTCGGCAAAACCCTGCTGCCGTGGGTCATCGGTGTGTTCGTGGTGGCGGTCGGGCAGTGGCTCTGGTTCCGCTACGGCACAATAACGGCGGCCAGAATGAACGAAAAGCTGGGCACTGCAGGCTCCCGCGTCGTGGCAGTGGTGGCGACTGTACTGGTGCTGGCGCTCTGCGGCGGAACCGTGGCTACGGTTGTGCTGATTGGCGAAGCAGGGTCACGGGCTGTTTGGGAAGGCCGTTTCAGCGATGAGGCCGCGGGCTGATAGCCGCTCGGATGCTGCCTCTGGTGTGCCCATCCGCGTGTACTGGAGCTGACCACAAATGAGGGGTTCACAACCTGCGCGTTAACTGTTTATGGTTGATCCATGGGAACACTGATTTTTGAGTAGACCGGCTGCCCTGCGATGATGGCGTTTGCCGTGATCCCGCCGTCGAGTCTTACCAAATAAATCCATGCTTGTTGAGGCCTCTGCCTCCGCGTTGCTCCCGTTGGTGCTGCTCCGCCGGCGGCACAGACCACTTCACAGCGTGCAATCACCAGCAGGTTCACCCCAAGAAGGAGACCAACCTCATGACTGACAAACAATCCACCGCTGGCAACGACCAGGCCAACAACGCGCAGGAGACCAGCCCGGTCGAAGCGGAGGCTGAGACTCCAGACAAGGGCATGAAATCGCGGCTTACCGATGCTCAGAAGCAGATGCTTGAAAGCAAATCACGCGGTGGCGGCGCAGGCACGCAAAGCGTCGGCAGCAACCATAAGCCCACTCACGCAAGCGGCAAACTGGGCCCGGCGCCAAAGAAAGTCCGCTGGTAATTACTGCAGACAATATCTGGCTCCAGACCTAGTATTGGTGAACACTTCATTTCATTGCGGAAGGAAGAACAATGGCTGAAAAGCACGCTGGAGAACAGATCGGGGCGGATGTCGCCAGTCGTCTCGCGGAGTCCATGGACACGCCGCAGATGCCCGAACCGGCAACCATCGCCGTAGCTGCGGCCATGACGGAAGGCCAGGAGTGGCCGGATGGCAGCGGCAAGCACCGCCATCCGAAAGACAACGGAACGGACCACGGCCGGGCGGGTCATGAGGCTGCTGTAACGGCCGTGCACCGGACCCGGCGGCCGCAGATGCCGCACTCTTCCTGACCGCCTGACGACACCCGGATGGCCTGGCGACACGCAATTGGCCTGGCGACACCCGAATTCGGGAGTCGGCGGGCCATTTGCGCGTCGAGGGGAGGAGTGCGCGTCGCTGTCATACTCCGGTCTCCGCCACGACATCGCCTGGATCCTTGTCCAGCCGCCAGCCGCGCCATACCGGGTGCCTCAGTTTGCCGCTCCCGGTCCATTCGCCGAAGGTCACCTCGCCCACGAGGGCCGGGGTGACCCAATTCGCATCTGCTGCATCGGCGCCCGGGACGTCGTCGAAGGGTGAGGTTTTCCGGGCCAGGCCATCCATCTTCTGACGGAGCTCCTTCAGCTCACGGTTGCTGAAGCCGCTGCCCACCCGCCCCACATACCGGAGTTTCTTGCCCTCGGGGATGCCCAGCAGCAGCGAACCCGCCGTCCCTTGCCGTTCGCCCTTGCCCGTGCGCCAGCCACCGATGACCACTTCCTGGGTGCGTTCAAACTTGAGTTTGATCCAGAGCCGGGTCCGCTGCCCGCTGACATAGCGGCTGTCCACGCGCTTGGCCATCACCCCTTCGAGTCCCAGCTCCTGCGCGCTTTCGAGGATGATCTCCACGTCGTCGTCCAATACTGCGGACAGCTCCACCGGGCAATCCGAGGGGCGGTACAACGATTCCAGGCGTTCCCGACGCCGTTCGAGAGGCAGGCGGCGGAGGTCTTCGCCGCCGTCGGACAGCAGATCAAAAAGCATCAGCCGGACGGGGACGGACGCGCGGACTTTCTCGACGTCGGCAGGTTTGGTTAGATTCATCCGTCCCTGCAGACGGCCGAAATCGGGGCGTCCGGAAGGCCCGACGGCGATGATCTCGCCGTCGGCGGTGAAGCTCTGCTTCGGCCAGCACGAGCGGTCGGTGAGCTCTGGGTAGGTGGCAGTCATGTCCCTGCCGTTGCGGCTGATCAGCCGGATCTTTTTATCGTCGGCCACGATCAGGGCGCGGATGCCGTCCCATTTGAGCTCGAACTGCCAGCCGCTGCCATGGAGATCCGCTGGGGCGCCCGCGGTTGCCAGCATGGGGATGATGTCCTCCATGGAAGCAGGAGTGGCACCGGAATCAGCGGCGGTGGAAGTCCCGGTCGATGGCACAGCTGAGCTTGTCGTGGCATGTGCTTGGGAACCCTTGTCCATGAGATGAATCAGCCACTGGCCCTGCGAGTCCTTGCCGTTTCCTTGGCCGGTATGGATGAGGGCGAACTTTTTGGTGCCCTCGAGGCCGCCGCCTTCCGCACCCGTGAGGGTGGCTATGACTTCCTTGCCGTTGATCCACTTGTGGCACTCGTAGACACCGTGGTCCCAGATGCGTACCGTGCCGGCGCCGTACTGGCCTTTGGGGATGGTGCCTTCGAAGGCGCCATAGTCCATGGGATGGTCCTCGGTCTGGACCGCCAGGTGATTCTGGGCCCCAGTGACCGGAACACCCTTGGGGAGCGCCCAGGACACCAGAACGCCCTCGTGCTCCAGCCGGAAATCGAAGTGCGGACGGCCGGCATGGTGCTCCTGGATCACAAACGTCTCCTGGCCGCCCGCTGCCTTACCGGTGATTGAGACTGTCCCGGTGATTGAGCCTGTCGAAATACCGGCAGGCCTGTCTGAAAACGGCTCCGGCGTCCCTTCCTGATCCCGCTTGGAGCGGTACGTTTCCAGCCGTGGATCGGAGGCACCGCCGTCGAGCGTCCCGTCAACGTGGCCGGCGCGTGCGGAAACGGCCGCGAACGGATCCTTGCCGTCCTTGACCCGGCGCATGACTGCTTTGTAGTCCAGCTGCTGCAGCTTGGGGGAGGCCAGCTCCCGCCACGTCCGCGGTGCGGCGACGGTCGGGGTCAGGCGGCCGCGCAGGGAGTACGGCACGATAGTGGTCTTGGCCGCGCTGTTCTGGCTCCAGTCCACCAGCACCTTGCCCGTGCGCAGGGACTTTTTCATGTCGCTGACGGCGAGCTCGGGGTGGTCGGCCTCAAGTGCACGGGCGAGCTCATGGGCGAAGGCCGAAATCTGCTCCGACGTCTGCGTGCCGTCCAGTCCGGCGTAGAGGTGGATTCCTTTGCTGCCGCTGGTCACGGGAACGGGATCGAGGCCCACGTCCTTCAGAATGACGCGGGCCAGCTTCGCCACCTCCGCACATTCGGCCAGTCCGGCGCCCTCTCCGGGGTCAAGGTCCAGGACCATCCTGTCTGGCGGCAAGGCATTTCCATGCGCATCCACCCGCCACTGCGGCACGTGGATCTCGAGCGAGGCAATCTGACCAAACCAGGTCAGCGTGGCGGGATCGTTGACCAGCGGGTACTGGCTGGAGTGCTCCTTGTGCCGGATGGACGCCCGGGGAACCCAGCCGGGGGTGGAATCGTCCAGGTTCTTCTGGAAGAACATCTGGCCCGGATCCTCAGCGGTGCCCACCCCGTGCACCCAGCGCTTGCGGGTAGCCGGGCGGTTGGCCGCGGCCGGGATCAACACTGAGGCCACTGCGGCGTAGTAGGCGAGCACATCAGCCTTGGTGGTGCCGGTTTCCGGGTAGAGCACTTTGTCCAGACTGGTGATGGTCAATTCGCGTCCGTCCACACGCACGCGCTCTTTACGCGCAGCCAAGGGTCTTCACCTCCGGGCAAGTCTGATGTTCACTTGAGTCATGAGAGCCATCTGGAAAGGCGCAATCGCATTCGGACTGGTCAATGTCCCGGTCAAGGTCTACAGCGCAACGGAGGACCATGACATCGGGCTTCACCAGGTCCACAATGCCGACGGCGGCCGGATCCGCTACCAGCGCCGCTGCGAAGTCTGCAGCACGGTCGTGGACTATGCGGACATAGATAAGGCCTATGAGGACGACGGCCGCACGGTGGTCCTGACCAAAGAGGAACTCAAGTCCATACCGGCCGAAAACAGCCACGAGATAGAAGTGGTGCAGTTTGTGCCGTCCGAGCAGCTGGATCCCATCACGTTCGAGAAGAGCTACTACCTTGAGCCGGATTCGAAGTCTCCCAAGGCCTATGTGCTGCTGCGCCGGGCGCTTGAGGACACGGACCGGGTGGCGATCGTCCAGTTCGCACTGCGAGACAAAACCCGTTTGGGAGCACTTCGGATCCGCGATGATGTGCTGATGCTTCAGGCGCTGCTGTGGGTGGATGAAGTGCGCGAAGCCAGCTTCCCCGCTCTTGAAGCGTCCGTTCGGATCTCCGCCCAGGAGCGGGAGATGTCCGCGGCCCTGGTGGAATCCATGGCTGCCGACTTCGAGCCGGGGCAGTTCACGGACGACTACCAGGTGCAGCTCCGCCAGCTCATCGACGCCAAGCTCGAAAAGGGCGATTCGTTGGACACGGAGGAGACGTTCGGGGCCCGGGCCGCGGAGTCGGGCAACGGCGAGGTGATCGACCTGATGGAGGCGCTCAAGCGGAGCCTGGACCGGAAGCGCGGGGGAGGGATCGGCGGAACTGCGACCAAGACGGCCGCCAAGGCTCCCGCATCCGGTGCCAAAGCACCGGCCAAGTCGGCCACGAAGGCTGCGCCCGCCCGGAAGCCCGCGGCAAAGGCGACTTCCGCTCCCAGGTCCACAACCAAAACTGCCGCCAAGCCCGCCGCGAAGGCTGCCCGGAAAGAGGCCTGAGCCGGAGGCTCCGTCCCTGGCTGTTCCCGCGCCGCAGGCACGCGCAGCGCTGGCATACTCAGCGCCCGCACGTGCCGCACCCGGCCGCATGGCAGCCGCTCAGGAGTTTCTGAGGGCGGAAATGAGTTCGCTCTTTTTCTTGCCCGAGTAACCCTTCAGGCCGATCTCCTTGGCGCGCGCCTTGAGGTGTGCCACCGTCCAGTCGTCGTAGTCGCCGGCTTCACCGCCCTTGCGGCCCACTGCAGAGCGGCCCTCCTTCGCGGCGGGGTTGGAAATCCGGGCGGCCTTCTGCTTGGACGCGCCATCCACCCTGAGTTCCTCGTAGAGCTCGGGATCCTTCAGGCTGGGGTTCTTTTTACCAGGCATTTCATCCTCTTCAACCGGAGAAGTGGCCCTCCGGCGGTCTCGAACGGCGCGGTCTTGAGCGGCGTGACGCCACGTTCCAACGCTAATTGGGGGCCCGGACAAACACAAGGAATCTACTAAGGTTGCTTATTTCATGGCCAAGGGTTAATTGCCGGCGACATCCTGGGCTGAGGCGTCCGCGCCGTTGCCGCACAAGTCCGTCGACGACTCGATATAGTCGGCTGATGTCGAAAGTAGTGATCTTGGGTGGTACCGGGTTGATTGGGCGAGCTGTCGCTCGTCGCTTCGTGGCAGCGGGATGGCACGTGGACGTTTGCGGCCGCAACCGGCAACGCATGCCGGTAGACCTCGTCGAGGCCGGCACGGCTTTCCACACTTTGGATCGTCCCGACGGAGCCTCTGTGGGCGCAGTCCTCGGGGACGGGGCCGATCTGCTCGTTGACTGTTTGGCCTTCACCGCCTCAGACGCCCAAATCCTTGTTCCCTTTTTGGGAAGTGTGGGATCAACGGTCATGGTCTCCAGCAAGGCCGTCTACGTCGACGACGAGGGCCGCCACGTCAATTCCGAGTCACCGCCGCGCTTCAACGGCCCCATCTCGGAGAGCCAACCGACTGTGCTTGCCGGGGGCGGCGACCACAACACACCGGAAGGGTACGGCGCCAACAAGGTAGCGGCAGAACAGACGCTCCTGGACAGCGGCTTTCCCGTCACAATAGTCCGGGCATCGAAAGTCCATGGGGAGGGTGCCAGGCCGGCGCGGGAATGGGTCTTCGTGAAGCGGGTGCTGGATGGTCGGCCAGCCGTGTTCCTCAGGGGCCGCGGCGAGTCAATCGACCACACCACCGCGGCGGTCAACCTGGCAGCGTTGATTGAGCTATCCGCCGAAGTACCGGGCAGCCGTGTTCTTAACAGCGCCGACCCCGACGCGCCGACTGTGCTCGAGATATCACGGATTATTGCCCGGCACCTCGGCCACACCTGGGAGGAAGTGCTTGTCGGCTACGAGGCCGATCCTGCTATAGGGGCCACGCCGTGGGACACCGTCTCGCCCATCCTGCTGGACATGACGGCAGCCACCCGACTCGGGTACATGCCCGTCGGCAGCTATGCGCAGACCGTGATCGAGGAAGTGGATTGGCTCGTCGCCAATAGCCAGCGTGGCGCGTGCGCGAGACAAGACGAGTCGTACTTTGAAGGACTCTTCAACTACTCGGATGAGGATCAGCTGCTCGCCACACACGGTGCAGTCAGGCCCTGATGCCAGGAGGCCAAAATTGGACGGCATTGCGCCCCGTCAATGTTGTGGGCTTCGCAAGGACGAAGCGGCCCGCGATTCAAAGCATCTGGACAGAGTTGTGTTCGGAAGAGTACCCCTCCTTCATAGTTTCTATGGGTGACAGCTCGGAGACGCTAAAGATCGTCTCGGCCCCGGGCGAAACCCTACGTGTCAGGGTTGGGTGAGGCCAGTACCTCATAGCAACTTCGTCTAATTCGTAGGGCGAGAATCAGGAACATCACTAATGTCTATCTCCACAATTTCCCCGGTGCGGGAAGATGGGTCCATGAGTAATCCTGGCCCCCGCGCCGGTGGCCCGAGTCCTCGAAGGTCGTTCACTCCGGCACAAAAATTAGCCCACCTGGACGCCTACCAGCAGGCCTGTGATGACGGCACCGGCGGCGGAGCCTACCTGCGGAGCGAGGGCCTGTATTCCTCGCAGATCACCGAGTGGCGCAAGCTCCGTGATGCCGGCGTGCTCGAGGGCAAAAAGCCCGGTGAGACGATCGGCAAACTCACTGCTGAACAAGCAGAAATCGCTCGTCTACGCCGGCAGCTGGAGGTGAGTGAACGCAAGCTGGCACGGACGGAAGCTGCGTTATCGATTATGGAAAAAGCACGACAGCTTTTGGAGGATATCTCCGAAAGCGCGGAACAACAGCCCTGGTACAAGAAACCCTGACCAGAGCCTATACCGACCTTACAAAGGCGGACATTCCAACCAGGGAAGCGGCCCTCCTGGCCGGGATATCGAGGGCCACAGCGACCCGTAAGCCCCGGACACCGGTGACCGATTTGATGCCCGCCTCGGCCCCACTGAACAAGATCAGCCCAGCCGAACGCGCACGGATCCTGGCCACGGTGAATTCGGAGCGATTCGTGGACCTGCCGCCGGTCCAGATCTACGCCCAGCTCCTGGACGAGGGGATCTATTTGTGTTCAATCTCCACGTTCTACCGGGTTCTGGCCGAGAACAGCCAGGTCAAGGAACGCCGCCGGCAGGCACGCCATCCCCCCAGGACGATTCCGGAACTCATCGCGACAGGGCCCGGCCAGGTCTACTCCTGGGACATCACCAAACTCGCCGGTCCAGTGAAGGGGAAATACCTCGATTGCTACGTCATGATCGACATCTACTCCCGCTACATTGTCGGAGCCTACGTCCACGCCCATGAGTCCGGGGAGCTGGCGGTGGAGATGATGAAGGAGATCTTCGGCATTCACGGCATCCCGGAGATCGTCCACGCCGACCGTGGGACGTCCATGACGAGTAAAACGGTTGCCGCATTGCTCTCTGACTTGGAGGTCACCCGGTCGCATTCTCGGCCCCGGGTAAGCAATGACAACCCGTACAGCGAGGCGTGGTTCAAGACGCTGAAGTTCGCTCCCGTGTTCCCTGAACGCTTCGGCTCGCTGCCCGATGCGAGGACCTTCATTGCGTCCTTCGTCGACGGGTATAACCACACTCATCGCCACACCGGAATAGGCCTGAACACCCCCGCAGATGTCCACTACGGCCTTGCCGCCGGCAAAGCCGTCGAGCGCTCGAAAACCCTGGCCGCAGCACGCCAGAGGAACCCCGAACGATTCGCCACCAGGAAGGACCCCAAAATCCTGGTCATCCCCGACACGGCATGGATCAACAAACCAGCCGAGAAAAACGAAACAAAAGCAGCAGCCTAACTCCCACTGGCCTCATTCGCCTTGACAAATTCCGAAATGGCAAGAACTGACGAAACATCTCATGGCAGAGAGGCTTCCGCATTGAAGGCAGTGCAAGGGACCGCTAGGGTCGCCGGGTGACTGCGATGGCTAACAGCCTGATCGGCAACGCTCAGTTGAGAGTGATGCGCCCCTCCGACGCTGCGGCAATGCGAGACGCCTATCAGCTCAACAGGGAACATCTGGCGCCCTGGGAACCGGCACGGGCGGAGGAGTTCTTCACGGTAGCTGGCCAGCGCGCCAACATAGAGGCCAAGCTCGTTCTGCACGATGCTGGTTCCGAAGTTCCTTGGGTTCTCCTGGACGGCCGCCGCGTCATCGGAACCATCACGCTGACCGGCATTGTGCGCGGCCCGTTCCTCAGCGCCAACATCGGCTACTGGGTGGATGAGGAATTTTCCGGTCAAGGGGTCGGTGCGGCGGCACTGGCATTTGCGATGAAAGCCGCAGCCGAAGAGCTGGGCCTGCACCGGGTTCAAGCCGCGACGCTCAGGGATAACGCCGCGTCAAAAAAAATACTTGGTCGAGCTGGGTTCCAGGAGATAGGGCTGGCCCCCACCTACCTCAAGATCGCGGGCTCCTGGCAGGACCACATCCTGTACCAGCGCATCCTCCGCTGACGAGAGTTCCGCAGCTACCCGTCAAGGAACGCGGCTATGCCGCAGTTCGCCGCCGGACGCTTGTTACTGTGGGCAAATGACCTCCGTTAACCTTCGCTGGACAACCCAGCTCTCAGCTGCCGATCATGCGGATATGGCTGAACTCTTCGACAGCGAGTATGCCCAGGAATGGGGCCCGTGGAATCCGAAACAGGGTTACGGATATGCCAACGGCGAGTTGCATGGGATGGCGCGCAGCAACGGGAAGCTGCTTGGATACGCGTCTACTGCCAGACGATTTATCGGCGTCGGTGAGCGCGAAGTCGTCATCGCAGGCACAGGCGGGGTCATAACCAGCGCGGAGTCGCGTGGAATGGGCGTCGGACGCCAGATTCTCGCGGCGCTCCAGGAAGCGAGCCGCAGCTTCGCCCCCGCTGACTTCGGCTTGCTCGGGTGCCGTGACGAGGTTGTGCCGTTCTATCGGTCATGCGGCTTCACCCGGATTGACACCCTCATCCGCGATATTTCTCCCCGCGACGCGATGACGGTCGTACAAAGCCAGGGACCAACAATGATCTGCGCCGGCACCAGGCCCGTGGAAGCCTGGCCTGTCGGTGTCATCGATCTTCGCGGCCTTCCCTGGTGAGCGGCTGGTTTCGCTCATGACCGAGGCAGTCGCTTTTCTCAGATATCAGGCGACGCAGCTTAACGTCCGGGGCTTATTTGTCGGCATCTTCGGCCTTGCCAACGGTCTCGGCGGGAGAAGTTCTCTACGAAGACGACGTTCAGATAGTGGTCTGCCCGTCGCCGGCCCCGGGCTAATTCAGGCGCCGCCTGCGGGTCACTTTTGAGTCAGCAGACGCACGACGGCGGCATCCGCCGAGCCCTTCCGGCTGGCAGTCACGCCGTGCTGGAACAGCTCGAACACTAGCGGGTTCACGTACGAAGCCCGGGCAATGGCGGGCGTATTTTTCAGGACTTCTGCGAGTGCGGCGTCGCCGAACGTATCTTTCCACAGCTTTCCGCCCGGCGTCGTCCGTTCCCAGAGCCTGGATGTGGCCGTTCGGCCACGGGCAGATCCACACGGCCTTCCACGCCGGCGGGATGACCAGCGCCTTGATCCGGGCGATGGTTTCATCGTCCTGGAGGCCCTGGCCGTCCGAAGCGGCATCGAAAAGCCGCGGCCGGCCGCCGGCGCGTCAGGCCCGGTTTGTCGGGTTACTGTTGCGCAGGCGGCGGCCACGGCGAATCAATCCGGACTATTCGGCGTCGTGATCGGTTTCGAGGATCTGGACGAGACGGTCCAGGGCGTCATCCGCGCCGTCGCCCTCTGAACGAAGCACCACAACGTCGCCGTGGGCTGCGCCCAGGCTCATGAGCGACAGGATGCTGGCGGCATCCATGGCTTCGTCAGCCGGCTCGCCCTCACGGGCGATGGTGATCTCGAGATCAAACTCGCCGGCGGCCTCGGCAAAGATGGCCGCCGGGCGGGCGTGCAGGCCCACGCGGCTGGCAACTGTGGCGGTACGTTCTGACATTTCTGCTCCTTGCATTGCAGCTTGAGAATTACAGCGTGGTGGATCTTCCGGACCGGATCAGACCATTACCGGAACGGGTTCCACCGTATCAACGGGCTTCCGTACTGCCCACCGCTTGAGGGCGAGAACAGACAGTGCGGTGACCACGGTTCCTGCCAGGATAGCGACAACAAACATGATGAAGTTGTCGATGGCAAAGAAGACGAAGAGCCCGCCGTGCGGAGCCTTCGACCCCACGCCGGACGCCATCGAGATGGCGCCGGTGAGAGCACCGCCGACCATGCTGGCAGGGATAACACGCAGCGGGTCAGCTGCGGCGAACGGGATGGCACCTTCGGAGATGAAGGACGCGCCCAAAAGCCAGGCCGCCTTTCCGTTCTCACGCTCGGCGAGGCTGAAACGCTGCTTGTCCAGGATCGTGGCGAGGGCCATTGCCAGCGGCGGAACCATGCCGGAGGCCATGACTGCGGCCATGATCTGCCACGGTGCCTGGTTGGTCAGCGTCGCTGCACCCAGGCCGGCGACTGCGAAGGAGTAGGCAACCTTATTGACGGGTCCGCCGAGGTCGAAGCACATCATCAGGCCAAGGATCACACCCAGGGCGATGGCGCTTGCACCGGTGAGGCCGGACAGCCAGGTGTTGAGTCCCGTGGTGATCGCCACGATCGGTCCGCCCAGGATCAGGAACATCAGGCCGGACGCGACGATCGAA
Source organism: Micrococcaceae bacterium Sec5.7 (assembly GCA_039636785.1). Lineage (NCBI taxonomy): Bacteria > Bacillati > Actinomycetota > Actinomycetes > Micrococcales > Micrococcaceae > Micrococcaceae bacterium Sec5.7. The sequence goes on from CP144169.1 coordinate 4,296,239, forward strand.
GCCACCAGCGGGATGATAACCACCGGCATCAGGCCGCGCAGCCAGCGGGCCACATTGAGCCGGCCGATCGAGTGGGCGATGTAGCCGGCGAGCAGGCCGCCGACGATGCCCCCGAGGAAGCCGGCTCCCATGAACCCGGCAACAGCTCCGGCAACAAAGCCTGGCGCGATGCCCGGCCGGTCAGCGATAGCGTAGGCGATGTAGCCGGCCAGTGCGGGCACCAGGAAGCCGAGCGAGAGGGCGCCAATCTTGAACAGGACGGCGCCGAGGTATGCGCCGAGCGGGCCCCAGGCGTTGTCCGGGAATTCTGTCGGAAGGTTGAATATGCTGTTTTCCACGACGATCGTGTCCGCGAACTTGGTGATCAGGTATCCGCCCATCAGGAAGCCCAGCGCGATCAGCAGACCGCCGCCTGCAACAAACGGAATCATGTAGCTGACGCCGGTGAGGAGGGCCTTCTTCAGTTTCTGGCCGATGTGCTCACCCTTTTCTGCGGCCTCGTTTTCAGCCTGCTCCTCCGCGCCGAAGTGCGGCACACGGCGGGCATTCGGGTTGTCGGCTGCGGCCAGTGCTTCCTGGACCATCTTGGCCGGTTCGTCGATGCCGCGCTTGACCGGTGCGTTGATGACGGGCTTCCCGGCGAAGCGTTCCTTGCCACGCACATCCACGTCCACCGCGAAGATCACGGCATCGGCGGCTGCGATGACTGCCGGGTCCAGCGGCTTGGCGCCTGAGGAACCCTGGGTCTCAACCTGAAGATCCACGCCCATTTCCTGGGCGGCTGCCACGAGCGAATCGGCTGCCATGTAGGTGTGGGCGATGCCCGTGGGGCAGGCCGTGACTGCCACAAGGCGCTTGGGAGCGCCGCCGCCAGGGGTTGTGGCGGCCGGGGCCATGGCGGCGGGCGCCGCTGCAGCGTGCGACGCCGGCTTGTCAGCCAATGCGCCGTCCACCAGCTCGACTATTTCTTCTCTTGAAGAGGCTGCACGAAGCGCCGCCGTGAAGTCCTTTTTGATCAGGGAGCGGGCCAGCTTGGAGAGGAGCTTGAGGTGCTCCTGGTCCGCGCCTTCGGGAGCCGCAATGAAGAAGATGAGGTCTGCGGGGCCGTCCTTGGCGCCGAAGTCGACGGGCTGGGAGAGCCGCGCCATGGCCAGCGTGGGCACCGTGACGGCAGTGGAACGGCAGTGCGGGATCGCAATGCCGCCGGGAACACCGGTGGCGGTCTTCTGTTCGCGGGCAAAGGCGTCGGCGAAGAGGCCTTCAACCTCGGTGGCGCGTCCGGTGGCAGCAACTTTGCTGGCCAGGTGCCGGATCACGTCCTCGGGCGTGGTGCCCAGGTTCTGGTCGAGCTCGACCAGTTCGGTAGTAATGAGCTGAGTCACTGTCAATCCTTCCGGAGGGCCGTGATGGTTACGGCATCGGGGGTTGTTTGGTGGACTGCCGGAACAGTGGAGCCCGGCAGGGAAGCGGCGGCGGCACCGTGTGCCACCGCCTGGCGGAGGCAGTCAGCCGGGGCGGCGCCCTGGCTGGAGGCGAGCAGGTAGCCGGCAAGCGACGAATCGCCGGCGCCGACCGTGCTGACCGCATTGACCGGCGGATGCGTGGCAAGCCACGCGCCGTCGGACGTCACAAGTACCGCACCCTTGGAGCCGAGCGTTGCCAGCACGGCACCTACACCGGAGCGCACGACGGCGGCGGCGGCTGCCGCGGCAGCCTCCGGATCCGCTTCCAGTCGCTCAGCGGCGGACGCCGTCGCGAAACCGGCTGCGGCAGCCAGCTCCGCCAGTTCCTCGGCGTTGGGTTTGAGGAGGTCCGGTTTGCCCGACGCATCGCCCGTGACGGCAGCGATGAGAGGTTCACCGGATGAGTCGACGGCGATCCGCGGGGCAACCCCGCCGTCGTTCATGGAGCGGAGCCGCCGGGTGACGGTGGCGTAGAAATCGGCTGGGACTCCGGGTGGAAGTGAGCCGGCGAGGACAACCCAGCTGGCGCCCCGGGAGCGCTCCAGCAGCAGCCCGATCAGAGCCTCCTGCTGTTCTTCACTCAGTTCCGGGCCGGGTTCGTTGATTTTTGTGGTGACGCCGCCAGGTTCGGTGAGTGCCACGTTGGTGCGCAGCGGCTCACTGATGGCAAGAGCGGCGTACGGAACACCGCCGTCGCGCAGTCCTGCAAGGACCGGGTCCGTGTCGGCGCCGGGCAGCACGGCAACAGTTTCCAGGCCGGAGGCCACGAGGGCACGGGAGACGTTGACGCCCTTGCCTCCGGACTCCTGGCTGACGGAAACAGCCCGCTGGACTTCGCCGCGTTCCAGCGGAGCCGGCAGCGCAACGGTGCGGTCCAGGCTGGGGTTTGCGGTCAGGGTGACGATCATGCGATCACCACATCAACGCCGGCGTCTGCAAGTGCGGCGGCGAGTTCCTGGCTGGGTTCTCGGTCAGTAATCACGGTGTCCAGATCTTTCAAGGAGGCGAACTGGACCAGCGTTTCCGCATCCAGCTTGGACGAATCGGCCAGCACCACAATGCGGCGGGCTGATTGGACGAAGGCGGCCTTGACAGCGGCTTCTTCGGGATCGGGGGTGCTCAGGCCGAAGGTTGCGTGGATGCCGTTGGTGCCGATGAACGCGATGTCCGGGCGCATCTTGTGGGCGGCTTCCACCGTGGCCTGGCCGACTGCTGCCTGGGTGAGCCCGCGGACCCGGCCGCCCAGGATGTGGAGGGCGATGCCCGGTGCGCTGGAAAGTCTCCCGGCGATGGGGATGGCGTGCGTGATGACCACAAGTTCCGTACCCGCCTCCGCCGATGATGCTTCGCCCGCGGTGCGCCGGGCGAGGAGGTCGGCCAGGACTTCAGTGGTGGAGCCGGCATCCAGCAGGATGCTTCCGGAGGAAGCCGCCGGAATGAGGGCAAGGGCGGCCTGTGCGATCCGAAGCTTCTGATCGGGGCGCTGGACGGTGCGTTCGTGGATGCTTTCCTCGGTGGTGCTGAAACGGTCTGCGGCAACGGCGCCACCGTGGACGCGGCGCACTTTTCCGGTGGACTCGAGTGCTGCCAGATCCCTGCGGACGGTCTCCGTGGTGATGCTGAAACGGTCGGCCAGATCGGTGACGCTGGCGCGGCCGTGGCCGGTCACAAGCTCGGCAATAAGCTGCTGGCGCTCTTCGGCGAACACATACCCTCCGTTGCGTAAAGTCCTGATATCCGTCAGGTGACTGGCGTCACATGATCTGGAATTACTTGACTTTATCTTTGTTCATGTTGGTTTGTCAACGGATAACAACAAATTCACAGATAGAGCAGCTTCCCGGTATCTGAAGGGTTGGCGGAAATGCGTGACTTATGGCCCGCGTTGGAGCCGGGGAGCCCGGAAAATCAAGGCAACCGCCTGTTCAGCCGGCCATAAATGGCGCACGACAACCGCAATGCAGGCGAGTTCGGCGGAATAAGAGAGCCGGGCCCGCCCCTGATGGTCGGACCCGGCTGGGTGGTCGGTGCATGGTGTCTGGTTAACGCTCGACGGCGGGCGGTTACCGGTGGCGGGAAGCTACAGGCCGCCGTCGCGGCTTTCATTGCGGGTGATGGACTCTCCCGTGTTCGGGTCGATCACCGAGCGGGTTTCGCTGACACGGCGGCTGCGCCCGGGTGAGGCCAGGATCAGCGAAGCGATCAGCCCGATCACGCCTACTGCCATGAGGATGTATCCGATCAGGGGCTGGTCAACATTGGGGATGAGGCCCGGTGTGATGGCCCAGGCCAGGATGGCGCCGACGGCGATGAGAAAAATGGAGGAACCGACTCTCATGACTTGCTCCTTGTTATTCGCTGAATTGATCGGCGTGATTTGCTAAGCATGCTGTCTAGTGTCACGCTACAGCCCGGCCACGGCGGATTCAATCATTCGGAAGATGCGCACAGCCGGCGACCTCCGATGGGACAGATCACGGCTTATGCCCCGTGACCATAGGGCACCCTGCGGAGTCAGCGCTGACAACTTCGGCATCGCCGTGGCTACAGCCGACGGCGGGGTCCACACCGCCAGGGATGCCTGCGCCCCGTTTTCCATCGGCCGCCTGTCGAGGAAACTCAGGCGGCAATCAAACATGCTGGATAATTGCCCCGGTTTCGTCACCCGAGCCCGGAATTCATGGAGGGTGCCTAATGCGCCTGGCGCGGAGTAGCTGGCACCTGCTGGAGCTGCGGACTCGCTAGGCTGTTCCGATGGAGACAGTCGTATGGTCCAGGCCGGAACACCAGCGTGCCGGCACGCCGCTGCTGGTGATGATGCACGGCTACGGAACCGACGAATCCCGCATGGTGAAGCTGTTCGAGCATCTGCCATCCGAATTCACCTGCGCCGCACTCAGGGCGCCCATGGCCATCGGCGATGACTACGGCTGGTTCCTGCTGGACTACTTCCTCACCAACGACTTCGCGGACGTCATCAGCGCCACGAATTCAGTTTCCTCCTGGATCAACTCCGTCAAAGGCCAGCACACCAGCGTCAGCCTGCTGGGCTACTCGCAGGGGATGGCGATGGCCAGTACGCTGCTGCGGCTGCGGCCGCACGACTTCCGTGCCGTCGTCGGGCTTTCCGGTTTTGTCCTGGACAACGATCTTCTGGCGTTGAGTGAATCCTTTGACACCCCGCCGCCGTTTTTCTGGGGCCGGGACAAGGCGGACCTCGTGATCAACGAGGACGCCACGGCGCACACCCACGAATGGCTGCACGCGAACACGCATCTGACGGCCCGGACGTATCCCGGGATGGGCCATGCGATGTCCAAGACCGAAATGGTGGATGTCAGCGCGTTCCTGCGCCACTACGTGCTCCGCTGAGACGCACGCGCCGTGCTGAGACGCCACATTCGATTTACTTGGATGAACCACTTGCACGCCAAAATTGTAAGCGCTTACACTTTTTTCGGCCGGGGTTTCCGGCGCAGGACTTGGCTGTCGGTGAACTCGGTTTGCCAGCGCGGAGGAACGCGTTCATCATGGGAAGGGACGATCATCAGCGCGCGCGTACCGCCAGGCCACTGCCTGACCACTCACTAGTGCCCGCCAGCACCGGCAAAGACGCTGCCCGCGGCCATCGAAACAACGCCGCCCCCGCATCCATCGATTCATCCCGCCACTGTTGTCCTCACCGTCTGAAAGGACACCGATCCGCGCATGACTGCACTTCCCAACAGCAACCGCACCAGCTGGACCGGGGCCTCCGCCATCCTTTTTGACCTCGACGGCGTCCTCACTCCCACGGCCACGGTCCACGAGCGCGCGTGGCAGGAGCTCTTTGACGGTTATCTCGAGTCCAAACCGGAATTCGCCGGCTACCGCGAAAGCGACTACTTCGACCACATTGACGGCAAACCGCGGTTCGACGGCGTCCGGGACTTCCTGACGTCCCGCGGCATTGTGCTTCCCGAGGGCCCCACGGACGACCACCCCGCCAACACCACGGTGCAGGGACTGGGTAACCGCAAAAACAAGATCTTCAACGACATCGTCCAGGCCGGCGGCGTGGAGCCGTTTGAGGGTTCAGTGCGCTTCATCCAAGCCGCACAGGCGCTGGGACTCAAGCTCGCCGTCGTCTCCTCCTCCCGGAACGCCCCGGCGGTCCTGCTCGCCGCAGGACTCAGCGGGCATTTCCGCGTGGTGGTGGATGGCGTGCTGGCTGCAGCGCAAGGACTGCCGGGGAAACCCAGCCCGGCCACATACGAGTATGCCGCGGAGCTGCTGGGGCTGCCCAGTGAGGAGTGCGTGGTCGTCGAGGATGCCGTTTCCGGCGTCCAGGCAGGCAGCGCCGGAAGTTTCCACTCGGTGATCGGGGTGGACCGCGGCGCTGGCAGGCAGACCCTGCTGGATGCCGGCGCCTCTCTGGTGGTCAACGATCTCAACGAACTGCTCTAGCTCCGCGGAACTCCCCGCCGCACCGTTTTCGGCTGCAACGCATTAACACCCCGCTGCAACGCACTAACGCCAAAGGACCCCAACAACCATGGCAATCATCACCGCAGACCGCGCCCGGTTCCCCAACCACCCCTGGCAACTCGTGGAAACCAGCCACGTCCAGGGCAACGCCGGCGCGCTGGAAACCCTGTTTGCCCTGGGCAACGGACACCTCGGCATCCGTGGCGCCCACTCGGCCGCGGCCGACGCCGATCTCCCGGGCAGTTTCATCAACGGCCTCCACGAGATCTGGGACATCAAGCACGCCGAGAACGCCTTCGGCTTTGCCCGCACCGGCCAGCGGATCCTCTACATTCCGGACGTCAACAACTTCACCGTGATCATCGACGGCGAAACCCTCAGCCTGGCCGAATCCGCAGTGCTCGACTACAGGCGCACCGTTGACTTTGCCACCGGCATCTACGAATGCCGCATCACGTGGCAGTGCCGCTCCGGGGCCACTGTGACCACCACCGAGCGCCGTGCCGTGGGATTCACATCGCGTGGCAGCATGGGCATCTCGCTGGAACTATCGGCGGACCAGGACGTGGCCGCGGACGTCACATCATCCGTCATCAACCGCCAGGACCAGCCTGTTGACGAGCATTCGGCGCATGACCCCCGCCGTGCCGGCCGGCACGCCGGGCGTGTCCTGTTGCCGTTGAGGCTCGACGGCGGCGACGGCTCGCTCCGTCTCTCCTGGGAAGCCGCGGTTTCCAAGCAACGCGTGGGGATCGCCGTCGATCATTGGACATCCGCCGGACTGCAGCCATTCGAGACCCGGGTGGACCAGGACGACAGCAGCGTCCGCTACGTTCTGGTGGTGGGCGCGGGCGAGCCCTTCCGGCTGGAAAAGAGCGTCAGCTACGCCTCGGGCCGTGGTGTCCAGGATTCCGGGCAGGACGCGGCGGAGGCGGCGGAACCCGGGCTGAAGCCGGTCGGCGAGATCTTCGCCGAGAGCGAAACGCACTACCGCGGCTATTGGGCCACCACGGACATTCTGGTGGGTGGCCAGCCGGAGCTGCAGCAGGCCATCCGCTGGAACCTGTTCCAGCTGGCGCAGGCCACGGCGCGCGCCGATGTGGCGGGCATCCCGGCCAAGGGTGTGAGCGGCTCCGGCTACGAAGGGCACTATTTCTGGGACCAGGAGGTGTACCTCCTGCCCTACCTGACGTATTCAAACCCCGACGGCGCCCGCCAGGTTCTGGAGTTCCGTCACGAGATGCTTCCGGACGCCAAGGTCAGGGCCAAGGAGCTCAGCGTGCACGGCGCACTGTTCCCGTGGCGCACCATCAACGGGCTCGAAGCCAGCGCCTACTACGCGGCCGGCACCGCGCAGTTCCACATTGCGGCGGCCATCGCCTTCGCCACCAACAGGTACCTCTGGGCGAGCGGAGATAACGGCTTCCGCGACGGAATGGGTGCGGACCTGCTGATCGAAACCGCCCGTATGTGGGTTTCGCTGGGATTCTTCGGGAAGGACGGGCTCTTCCACATCCATGGGGTCACCGGCCCGGACGAGTACACCGCCGTGGTCAACGACAACCTGTACACCAACGTGATGGCCCGGTTTAACCTGCGGGCCGCGGCGGCATTGGACCACCCGGAGATTGACGACGACGAGCGCCAGCTGTGGCAGGCTGCCGCGAATCTTATGCAGCTGCCCTTCGACGAGCGCATGCAGGTGCACTCGCAGGACAACGACTTCATGACCCTTGAGCCGTGGGACTGGAACACCCCGCGCTCCAAATACCCGCTGCTGCTCAATTTCCATCCGCTGGTGATCTACCGTCACCAGGTGCTGAAGCAGGCGGACACCGTGCTGGCCATGTTCCTGCAGTGGCAGGATTTCACGGCCGAGCAAAAACGCCGCGCGTTCGACTTCTACGATCCCATCACCACCGGCGACTCCACGCTGTCCGCCTGTGTGCAGGGCATCATGGCGGCCGAAGTGGGCTACCCCAAGGCCGCACTGGACCACTTCACCAACGCTGCATTCATTGATCTGGACGACACCCACGGCAACACCATCGACGGTGTGCACATCGCTTCCGCCGGCGGCGTGTGGAGCTCGCTCGTATGTGGCTTTGCCGGGCTGCGCGACCAGGGGCCGGTACCGTTCTTCGATCCGCGCCTGCCGGGGGAGTGGGACGGGCTGTCCTTCCACCTCAAGATCCAGGGCCGGCTGCTGTTCGTGGAACTGGACCCGGAGGCTATTTCGCTGAGTATCCGTGAGGGTTCGCCGCTGGAGATCAATGTCCGCGGCGAACTGCACACCGTCGGGGCGGATCCGGTGCGGGTTGCGCTGGATCCGGTCGAAGTCCCGGAACCTACCGTCTTCCCCAGCGGACTTCCGACGGCGAGCATCCCCGTGGTGCGCGCCCGCGCCTGACTCATCCTCCCGGAGGGTGCCGACGCGGCGTCCAAGGCGCTCGCGGGGATCGCCGGAATGGCGGCGTCGAGTCGGCCTTAGCCGCGCGCTTGAGAGCCGGCGGGGGCGTTGGTGCCGCCCTTCCGGGGTCGACTGTCCTCGGTGTCGGTGTCGGTGTCGGTGTCGGTGTCGTTGGCGTGGCTGCCCTGAGTGCCGGGGTCCAGCGGGTGGGCGAGCTCATCCGCCGGCATCCTGGCAGCCATCATCGCCACGACGGCCATGACGGGGCAGACTCCGCCTGCCACCAGGAAGATCAGCCAGACAGGTATTACCTCGGCGGCCGGTCCCGCGAGGGCCATGGAAATGGGCATCAGCGCCAGTGACACGAAGAAATCCAGGCTTGACACGCGCCCCAGCAGATGTGGTGGCACACGGCGCTGCAGCAGGGTGCCCCAGATGACCATGCCCACGCCTCCGGTTGCGCCGAATACAAACAGCGCGGCCGCTATCGCCCAGAAATTGTCCATGATGCCGACGGCGGCCAGCGGCAGGGTGCCGGCACCCCACGCCACCATCATCACGGTGAGGTACCGTCGCGGAAGTGTGAAGGATGCTGTGGCCAATGAGGCTGCGGCGCCGCCCACACCCATGGTGGCCAGGAGGAAACCGAACATGCTGGAGCCGCCGCCCAGCTGGTCGCGGACCACGAACGGGATCAGCACTTCGATGGGCCCGATCAGGAACAGCACGGAAATGCACGCCCACAGCAGCGTCCACAGCAGCCACGGTGTTTTGAGCGTGTAGCGGACGCCCTCGCGGAGGTCGTGGAACAAGGATGCCTTGGCGCGCGGCTCTGCAGGCTTCCCTGCATGCTCTGCGCCGTTGACCGGGGTGTCCAGGGCATGCTGTCCCAGAAAGTTCAGGATGACGAAGGCCAGCAGGTGGCAGGCTGCCACACCGGCCACCGCGTGGGACGGGGAAAGCGCGGCCACAACAAGTCCTGCCACGGCCGGGCCCGCCGCCTGCTGGAGGATGGGGCGCATGGTCCCCTCCATGCCGTTGGCTGCCAGCAGGTCCTCGGCTGGAAGTATCCGCGGCAGGATGGCCGAGTACGCCGGGAAGAAAAAGGCCGCCCCGACGCCCAGCACAAAGGCGCCCGCGGCCAGGTGCCACAGCTGCAGCCAGCCCAGCATGGCCAGCCCGCTGACGGCTGCGATCACCATCAGGTTTGCGCCCTCGACGGCGATGATCAGCAGCCGCTGCGGAACCCGGTCCGCGGCGATGCCTCCGGCGAGGACAAACGCCACAAGCCCGATGCTGCCCGCAGCGGCCACGAGGGACAGCTCCAAGGGACCGCCACCGAGGCGGATCACCTGATAGACCATGGCAACGGCCCACATGCCGGAGCCGAAAATGGACACCGCCAGCGCCGCGATCAGCACCCGGTATTCACGGTGCGCAAAGGGTCGGAGGGCTCTGGGTGCGGGCATGGAGTAAGTTTAGGCCGACGCAAAACCAAGGGGAACGGGCATGGAAAATGAAGCCGACCCCGCAGTCCGGACCATGGCGGCCGCCGCGGCCGTGAACTTCTCGCGGTAGCGGGCCGGTCCGGCCCGGGACAACCGGAATCAGACCCAACCCGGATAAGGTCGAAGCATGGGTACCCTTCCCGCCGGAACGTGGCGACGCAGCATGGCCTTCATCGGCGCCAATCCAGGCCTTGCGCTGCATCCGGTGGACCGTCACGGCGTGCAGGTTCCCGGCGAACCCGCCAGCTGCTTCGCCTCATTCTGGATGGCCGACTGGTCCCGCTGGGGCACCGGAAACGCCCTCCTGATCGCCACCCTCCAGGGCTGGCGCAGTTACGGCGCCAACGAGCTCTTCGCGTCCACGCTCGCCTCGGAACTGACCCGCCATTTTCCGGAGGCGGCCCGCTTCCCGCTGAACCAGCTCACCCACACACGGGACGAGTTCGACGTCGAACTGGACCTTGAGCACGGATTCCGTGCCATCGGACGCAAGGCTGAGATGGAAATATCCGGGGTGCTTGACCGCCGGCACTTTTCCGCGCCTGACTTTCAGCTGGGTGACCGAACGGCTTCAATGAACAACGTCTACCTGCCATGCAGCACCGGGCGGCTCGCCGAATTCGGGGTCGAATGGCCCGGTGCCGCAACCGTGTACCCGGGGCCGCGGGGGCCGTCGTCGTCTGCCTATATAGCGATGGCGGAGTCCTGGGTGATGTAGGCGTACGCGGCCCGGCCGGCAGGGCCGCGCCGTGGTGGCTGCGCCTTGGTGGCCGTGCCCTAGTGTTAAGGAAACACAACAGCCCCGGCTGTGAGGCAGGCTAAGTCAGAGGTGAAGATGGCCAAGCGAAGCAACCCGGCAGTGAAAATTGCCCAGGAAACCGCCCATAATGCAGTGTTCGACGCCGACGGCAAACCCAAGCCCGGCGTCCACAATCTGCTGCTCAAGGCCGTGAATGTCCAGCGCCCCCTGGTGCTGGCCAACATCCGCAGGCTCCAGCGGAAATACCCACGCGCCTCAGCGGCACAGCTCGCGGCCAAGCTGGAACGCGACTACCTCGCGGCCGTGACCGGCGGTGGGGGGCGGGGGGGGGGGCCCCCCCGCGGCCGC